>CALCKX010000076.1 GCA_937966115.1 uncultured Chloracidobacterium sp.
GCTCTCCAGGCGGGTCGCCGTCGCATTGGGGACATTCTGGCGGAAGCGTCCGGTGAGGTACGGCTTGATTTCAACCAGCCGCTGGCGAGTGATTTCCTCGACCCCGGTCAGCTCGCCCGCCTGCGAAACGCGCAGCAGCCCGAAGGCGCGCTGCCAGCTTGACCACAGCAGGATTTCGTTTTTCCGGCGAATGATGCGCGACACGTTGAAGCCCCATGAGGTCGCGCCTTTCCGAAAGCGCAGGCTGACCAGCGGGATGGCGATTTCCGCCGACCAGCCTTCGTCGTCCCGCGTCGCGCCCGACAGCCATTGCGTATCCCAGGAGAGATTGAAATCGCGCCCTTCGTCCGTGATGAGCGCATCCGACTGAGTGCCAAGCGGATTGACCGAAAAGCGGTAGGCGTTGCGGCCATCTCGATAGGTATCGAGCAGCACTACGAGCTTGTCGTCATTGCCGAAGTTGGAATCGCGGTTCAGATCGCGGGCGTTGATTTTGTCGGGCTCGCTGTCAAAGCAGCGAATCCCGATGTAAATGTACGCCCGGTCGTACAGCAGCCGGCACTCGGTTTTTTCGGTCGGCGGCGAGCCTTCAAACGGCTCCTGCTGGCGAAAGTTGCGTATGACGTCCGCTTTTTCCCACGTCCGCTCATCCAGGCGGCCATCCACCGCGATCGACTCTTCAGCGCGCACGATGCGAGCCGAAGGGCGCGCCGTCGTGACGACGTTTTGCCCAAAGGCCGCCGCGCTCAGCCCGGCCAGGACCGTCCAGCAAGCCAGCGCTGCCGCAAAGCGGCGAGGACTGAAAGGTATCACGTCATCATCCAAGGCAGGCTGGGCAAATTACGCAAAATCAGGCGGGCGAAGGCGGCCGCCACACATTGCTTGACGGCTCGACGGACGGCAAGCCGTTTCTTGGCCATTCGGCGCCAAATTCCGGCGCGCGTTGACCGCGCGCGCTACGCCTGTCCCAAGGGCGCGAGACGCAGCGCTGGCGCGCGCTCGCCGGCGGCGCCCTGCGTCTTGCCTTCGGGGAAAAAAACCAGGCCACTCGCCCCCAGCATCGAAGTCAGCATGCCTGAGCCTTGCCCCGGCAAGACATCCGCGCGCCAGTCGTCGGCGGCGTAACTGAGCTGCGCGCGCAGGTAGGTCGGACGGTCGCCCTTCGTTCTGACATCCCGCGTCAGCGTCGCCGTCACTTCCGGCAGTCGCCACTGCGCTTCCGGTAGCGCGAGCATCTTGCCGAGCGCCGGGCGAACGAACAGGTGGAAGCAGACCATGCTCGATACCGGATTGCCAGGCAGCCCAAAACAGGGGCGCCCCAGCAAGCGCCCGAACAGCAGCGGCTTGCCCGGCTTCATCCAGACGCGCCAGAAGCGCGCCTCCAGGCCGAGCCGGGTCAGCGCCGACTTGACCAGATCGCGGTCGCCAACCGACACCCCGCCCGACGATACGATCAAGTCGGCGGCCCGCGCCGCCTCGGCAAAGGCGGACGCGATCCGCGCTTCGTCGTCACGGACGAGCGGCAACACGAGCGGCAAGGCGCCGGATTCGCGCGCGAGCGCGGCCAGGGCGTAGGCGTTACTGTTGACAACCTTGCCCGGCGCCGGCAGTTCATCCGCCTCGATGAGTTCATCCCCGGTCGTCACAATGGCGACCACCGGCCGGCGCCGCGCGGCGACCAAGGCGCGGTGAAAAGCGGACAGAACGCCGACGTGGGCGGCAGTCAGCCATTCGCCCGGCGCCATCACGGCTTGGCCGGCCCGCGCGTCCTCGCCCCGGCGGCGGATATTATCGCCCTCCCGCGCCGGGCAAGTCAGCGTCAGGGTATCGCCTTCCCGCCGAACTCGCTCTTGCATAACCACGGCGGAAGCGCCTTCCGGCAGCGGCGCGCCGGTCATGATCCGCGCCGCCTGGCCCGACGCCAGCGCCCGTTGCGGCGTTTCTCCCGCCGTCACCCGCTCAATGACGGTCAGGCGCGCCGGCGCCGCCTCGCTGGTGCCGGCAGTATCCGCCGCGATGACCGCGTAGCCATCCATGGCGGCGTTGTCAAACGCCGGCAGGTCATGAGGCGCGGCGACCAGCTCGGCCAGAACCCGGCCGGACGCTTCAAGCAGCGAGACGCGCTCGACGCCGACCGGCTCAATCCATTCGAGCGCGGCGGCTTGCGCGTCAGCGACGGAAAGCGGCTTTTCATTGAGGGCCATAGCGACTCCAGTCAAGCTCAGGCCGCGGCGACCCGCTAGGTCGCCGCCGGCAGCTCGATGCGAAACTCATGGGGCAGAACCGTTATCTTGGGCTCGCGGCGGGCGAAGCGCAGCGTCTCGCGCCGCGCCATGGGCAAGCCGCCGCCATAGGTCGTCACGCCATAGGCGGGATTCTTAAAAAAGCTTTTGATGGTTGGGTTGGCGGGATGACTGACGCCATAGTCAATCGCGCCGCGCCAGATTCGCTTTCCCACTGCCGGATTGATGATCTCGAGCCGTCGGTCGTAGAGCATGACGCGCGCTCCCTCGTTTCTAACGCCATAGTCTCGGTGCGCCAGCGCATTCGTCACCGCTTCCATCACAGCCGGCCGCGAATAGGAAGCGCGCCCGCCATCGGCGCGCGCAAGCTCGCGCCGCGTCGGCGGCGCGTCATGCAAGTCGGCGTAGCGCGTCAGGAAGCCTTCAATCCGCCAGTAGAGGCTGGCCAAGTTGCCAATGAAATTCGCCTGCTCAATCACTGGCGCGGACGCATCCTGGCCGGCAAACCGCGTGAGCGTCACTTGGCTGCGCGGGAAGGAGCGCTCCATCGCGCGACTTCGCCCAAACAGCACCAGGCCGGCAACTGTCGGCGCATAGTCATCCGCTGTCATTACGGCGAGGCGCATGTCGGTCATCGCCAGAGCGGTCGGAAAGCCTTTGGGCAAGCGGGACTCGTCCGGCACGACGGCGCGAATATAGCTCCACACGCCGGCGTCATCGACATCCTCGAAGGAAACATCGCGCAATGGCACTTGCTCATAACGCGCCGCGTCGTAGCGGTGAAATAGCTCCGCCACCTCCTGGCTGTCAGCCTCGCGCTTGGTTGAGCCGATACGGATGTAGTATTTGCCGTCCTGCGTCGCATGGGGGGCGCGGCGGTCGTCCACTTCGAGGACGAGCACGCGCTTGCCGCTGTCGAAGGCGACTTTGTTGATGTAGGGGTGCACCGGCGGCGACATCGCCGTGGCGCATAGCTCGCGCAGCTCGACTTCCACCCGCTCGGCGTCATCCAGCCCTTCCACGCGGCAGGTGTCGCTGACGCCAAACAGGATCGCCCCGCCGCCGCTGTTGGCCAGCGCCAGGATTTCCGCCGCAATCCGTTCCGGGTTGCTGTAGCGGACTTTGAACTCGACTTCGCTGTCCTCTCCGCCGCGCACTAGGTCCAGGATTTCACGGCGGTCGAGCGTCCGCCCGTCCTCGCGCATCGTCATATAGGCATGCAGCGACCGCTCCGTCTCTGGCGGCCACCCACGGCGGCGAATCTTTTTGCGGCTCATGACATCAATCCCTATGGCGGAAGCGATTGGCTGTCAGCGGTTGGCGACGCGTGCGCCCGACGCGGCTCACACAGTAGGGCATGCGGGCGCATAAGGCAAAATGGTTCCCGCTGAGCCAACTGCCGTGCTACAGTGTCCAGCGCGCGTTAACGCACACATGCGTTCGCGGGAGCGATCGCGCCCGAGCCATTACGCGGAGCCATCACGCTATGAAAGTCGCGCTGGGCAGTGACCACGCCGGCTATGCCGGTAAAGAGGCCGCCAAGGCGGTCTTGGATCGGCTAGGCATCGCCTACGAGGATTTCGGAGCCCAAAGCGGGGCGGAATCCGTGGATTACCCAGACTACGCCCAAGCCGTCGGCGAGGCGGTCGTCAAGCGCCAGGCGGACTGCGGGCTGCTCTTTTGCGGCACCGGCATCGGCATCGGCATCGCGGCCAATAAAATCCCCGGCATTCGCGCAGCCGTCGTCCATGATGTCGAAACCGCCCGGCTCGCCCGCGAGCACAATGACGCGAACATCCTGGCGATGGGCGTTCGTAACGCCAACTCGGAGTTGCTCCCAGCGGTCATTGAGACCTTTTTGACAACGACCTTCGCCGGCGGCCGCCATGCGCGACGCATCGAGAAAATCGCGGCGCTCGAAGCCTCCAAGCCAGCTTCCCCCCTCAACTTCCATCGCTGAAAGACTCGCCATGCCCCTTGCTCTGAATCGCTCCCTGCTTGAAACCGACCCTGACATAGCCCAGGCGCTGGCCGATGAGACCCGCCGGCTCGCGGATGGGCTTGAGATGATCGCCTCTGAAAACTACGCCAGCCGCGCCGTCATGGAAGCCGCCGGCTCAGTCATGACCAACAAATACGCCGAAGGCTATCCGGGGCGGCGGTACTACGGCGGCTGCGAATTCGTGGATGTCGCCGAGCGCCTGGCGATAGAGCGGGCCAAGCGGCTCTTTGGCGCGGAGCACGTCAACGTTCAGCCGCACTCCGGCGCGCAAGCCAACTTGGCGGTTTTCCTGGCCACGCTCAAGCCGGGCGACACGATTCTAGGCATGGATTTGTCGCACGGCGGGCACCTCACGCACGGCCATCCGCTCAATATTTCCGGGATGTATTTCAACGTCGTCACCTATGGCGTGGACCGGGAAACGGAGCGCCTTGACTACGACGCGCTCGCCCAGCTAGCTGAAAAGCATCGCCCAAAGCTGATTATCTGCGGCGCGAGCGCCTACCCGCGTCATATTGATTTCGCCAGAATTGGCGCCATCGGCCGCGCGATCGGCGCCCGGGTTTTGGCGGATATGGCCCATGTCGCCGGACTCGTCGCTGCCGGGGAGCATCCATCGCCGGTTGGTCATGCCGATTTCGTGACGACCACCACGCACAAGACGCTGCGCGGCCCCCGCGGCGGTCTCGTCATGTGCCGCGCTGAAGACGCCAAGCTCATTGACCGCGCCGTCTTCCCCGGCGCGCAGGGCGGACCGCTCATGCACATCATCGCGGCTAAAGCGGTTTGCTTCAAGGAAGCGCTCGAAGACAACTTCGCCGAATATCAGCGACAGGTTCGGAAAAACGCTGTCGCGCTAGGCGAGACGCTGTCGGAAGCCGGCTTTCGACTTGTCACCGGCGGCACGGACAACCATCTCATCCTCGTGGATGTATTCATCAAAGGCATCACCGGCAAGGCGGCGGAGCAGGCGCTAGAGCGCGCCGGCATCACTGTCAACAAAAACACCATCCCGTTTGACATGAACCCGCCGTTGGTCGGGAGCGGCATTCGATTGGGGACGCCAGCGCTCACGACGCGCGGCATGCGCGAGGATGACCTGCGCTATGTCGGGAAGCTAATCATCGAGGCGCTCTCTGATGTGGACAACGCGGACCGGCAAGAAGCGATCCGCCGCAAAGTTCGGGACTTAACCCGCGATTTTCCCCTTTACGCTTATTAAAAAGCCCGTCTTAAAAAGCCCGTCTGCGGCGGGGTGGTCGCTGGGTCCGCTGAGGCTCTGCTCAGCGACTACCCCGCATCAAAAAAAACGGGGAAGTCGACTTGACTTCCCCGTTCGCAACCTCTTTTGAAAAAGAGCTAGTTTCCAATCGGCGAGGAGTTCGAGTTGGCGACTTGGTTCGAGGCATCCGACGAGCGAACCACGCCGGTTTCGTTGATGAAGAACGACCGGTTGCCCGTGCGTGAGATACCCGTCGACTGGGAGGGCACGTTCTGCACCGAATAAAGCGCCGCCGACGTGGATGACTTCGGCGTCGCGCTGTAGCCTTGCAACGAAAAGCCGCTCTTCGGGACGGCGGTCGCGTTGGTCACGGTTTCATCCAGCATGCCGACTTCGTTCGTGCCAGAGCCGCCCAGCAGGGTAATGGGCGAAGCGAAGTTGCCGCGGCCAATGCCGGACTCGTAGGTTGCGTTAGCGGAGTGAATATTGCGGAGCGTTTGCTGAGCCGAGGCATCGTTGGCGCTGCGGCGGGCGGCGAGAAGGTTCGGAACGGCAATCGCCGCGATGATGCCAATGATGGCGACGACAATGAGCAGCTCGATGAGCGAAAAGCCCTTTTGCTTCTTGAGGTTCATAGTTTTCAGGTCTCCTTGGTGAAAGAAGGCTCGTAGCCAGATTGATTGTCTTGCAGGGCAAGACTGAGAGTTTCGTGACCCAGCGCCCGTGGATAAGGCTGATGCGCACGCGTTCGCCTTTTATACTGAGCAAAAGACGTGCCACAGCTCCAGGCGCCAAGCCGCTGCCCGCCTTTCGCCGTTTTCCAGGCGCTTTCCCAGGCGTCCAGCGCGCCGGGCGCTGGCTTTTCACTAGCCGACACACTCGCTTTGCATCCTTGCGCCATGGACGAAACCTCTCAGCGCATGCTATGCCAATGCAGTGACGCTTTATGTCAGTCAATCGCGACAGATTCTGTCACCCGCCCATCGTCCTGCCGTCTTGAGTTGAGATATTCATGGATTTTCTCGCGCCCGAACTCGACCTCGCCTGCGCGCTCGCTTTAGAAGCCGGGCGGCATATTCTCTCCGACCTGGCGCAGGGGCTGCGCGCGAGCTACAAGGCCGATGGCGAGCCGGTCACGGAGACCGACCGCGCCGTGAACGCCTTCCTCGTCGCCGAGCTGCGCCGCCGCTTCCCGAATGATTTAATTGTCTCTGAGGAAGCCAAGGATGACGAGCCGGCGCGGCGGGCGATGGCGCCACGCGTCTGGTTCATTGACCCAATTGATGGCACCAAAGAGTTCCTTGCCGGCAATGGCGAGTTTTCGGTAATGATTGGGCTGTGCCTGGATGGCCAGCCGGCGCTTGGCGTCGTGCATCAGCCAACGACCGCGAAAACCTGGCGCGCCACGCCGCAAAGCGCCTGGCTCGACCAGCCGGGCGACCGCCGACCGCTGCGGGTATCATCCGTCAGCGACATTCGCGCCATGACGCTGGCGGTCAGCCGGTCGCACCGTAACCGCTATCTTGCCGCCGCCGCTGAACGGCTTGGCATCCGGCAGGAGATTGTCTCCGGCAGCGGGGGCCTCAAGATCGGACTCCTGGCCGAACAACGCGCCGACCTCTTCATCAGCGCCTCGACTCGCTCCAAGTTGTGGGATACCGCCGGGCCGGAAGCCATTTTACGGGCCGCCGGCGGCGCTCTGACGGACTTTCAGGGGCGGCCGCTCGACTATCGCCAGCCGAGCCTGCATCATCCGGCCGGACTCGTCGCTAGTAACGGACTGCAACACGCCGCCATCGTGACGCTCATCCGGGATTTGTTCCCGCCGCGCAGGTAACGCCATGACCGCAAAGCTTTTCTCTCCCGACCAGCTTCAGCGCCGCTTCTTTCTCGTCGCCGGCCCCTGCGTCATCGAAAGCGAGGCGCACGCGCTGCGGATGGCCGAAGCCATCGCCGGCATTACGCGGCGACTGGAGATTCCCTACATTTTCAAAGCCTCCTATGACAAAGCCAACCGCACCTCGCGGGCGTCGTTTCGCGGGCTGGGCCTGGAAGCGGGGCTGCGCGTTCTGCAACGGGTCAGGGAAACCCAAGGCGTGCCGGTTCTGACGGACATTCACGAAGCCAGCCAGGCCGCGCCGGTCGCCGAAGCGGTGGACGCGCTACAGATTCCAGCCTTCCTGTGCCGCCAGACCGACCTCCTGCTGGCGGCCGCGGCGACGGGGCGAACGGTCAACGTCAAGAAAGGACAGTTCCTCGCCCCATGGGACATGCGCTACGTGGTCGAGAAGCTTCAGGGGGCGAGCGCCACGGACATCTGGCTGACCGAGCGGGGCGCCTCCTTTGGCTACAACAATCTGGTTGTGGATATGCGCAGCTTTCCCATCCTGCGCGAGTTCGGCTGCCCGGTCGTCTTCGATGTCACCCACAGCCTTCAGCGTCCCGGCGGGCGCGGGGCGTCTTCCGATGGCGATGCCGTCTTCATTCCGCCGCTGGCCCGCGCTGGCGTCGCCTGCGGCGTGGATGGCCTATTCCTGGAAGTTCACGACGATCCGCCGCGCGCGCTGAGCGATGGACCCAACGCCCTGCCGCTTGACCGTCTGCCGTCCCTGCTTCAGCAGCTCATCGCCATTGACGACGCGCGCCGAAAGGCGGAGACCGCCCACGGTCTCTGACGACGCCGGCGCGGCGGTTGCGTCGAGCCGAAGGCTCATGATAAACCCCGCGGGTCAACGGCTTCGCCGCGCCGGCGACTCGACCGCCGGACGCGACAAGCGATTTTCTGAGTCGAGCGACGCTAAGGCGTAGCGCGAAAGATTCAGCGGCGAGAGATTCGGTGCGAGAGATTCAGGGCAAACTTGTTGCCGACGGGCTGCGAGCGGCTTTCGTGGCGAGCCGCTGGAACGATTTCGTGGTGAATCGCCTGCTGGCTGGCGCGCTTGACACCTTCGAGCGCCTGGGCGGTCGGCCAAGTCAATGCATCATCGCGCGCGTGCCGGGCTCCTTTGAAATCCCCCTGACCGTCAAAAAGCTGGCGCTTACCGGAAGCTGCGATGCCATCATTTGCCTTGGCGCGCTTGTTCGCGGCGAGACGCCGCACTTTGAGTATATCGCCGCCGAGGTGACGAAAGGCATCGCGGCCGTCTCGCTTGAGACCGGCATCCCCGTAACCTTTGGCGTCATCACGGCGGACAGTCTCGAACAAGCGATTGACCGCGCTGGCATGAAGGCCGGCAACAAAGGCGTGGAAGCTGTCATGGCGGCCATTGAGCTGGTCAACCTCTACCGAGCGATAGAAAGCGGTCCGGAAACGGCTCGCCAATAATCCTCGCCAACCATCTGCCAGCCGACCTGAGACCGGTCGGCGCTTCGATTTCCCTGAGGCTATGGGCTCCCGACGACGAGCGCGCGAATGCGCGCTGCAAATGCTTTTTCAGTATGACTTGAGTCAGCCATCGCTCGACGACTTGTTCGACAGCTACTGGAATGGGCTGACCGAACTCAAGGAAGAGCATCGGGCGGAAGTTCCCCAGTTCGCCAATCAGTTGGTCAGGGGCGTCATCGCCCGCCTGGCGGACATTGACTTGACTATTAGTCGCCACACCGAGCACTGGCGCATCTCGCGCATGGCGGTGGTGGATCGCAACATCTTGCGCATCGCCGCCTACGAGTTCCTTTACGAAACCGAGACGCCGCGCCCAGTCGTCATCAACGAGGCGCTTGAAATCGCGCGGCGCTTCAGCACGCCGGAAGCGACGCAGTTCATCAACGGCGTTCTGGACGCCATCAAGCGCGAGCTTGACGGGGCCGCCCCGCCGCCGCTGCTGGCCTCGCCATCCGCTTCGCGTTGATTTCAGCCACAATGTGACATACCTTTTTAAGGCAGATTCCGCGCATCCTCTAGGGAGCGCCCAAACGAGGTCGCACACTATGACAGGGATGAAATTTCGTCGTTCCTGCGACCAATGTGGCACGACGTTCTTTTCAACCGACCGCAAGGCGCGATTTTGCGCCAAGCACCAGCCGCGGCGAGCCGGACAGGAGGCGGAGGGACGGGCGCCCGCGCCGCCGCCAGCGAGTCCCAAGCTGGCCAAGGTCGTCCTCAGCGGTCGCCCATCGCCCGGTCTATCCGGCGGCAAGCGTCAGAAAGGCGTTTCTCGGCAACGCCAGCCACAGATTCGAACCCTGACCCCTGAAGTGCGGGCGCGCATCGCTTCGGCTTTTCAGCACTTGCGAACCGTTCCGGGGAGCGCCATTCCGCTCGATGCCAAGCAGATCGAGCGCTATCTGCGGCGGATTCACACGGCGATCTCCCAGCAACTGTGGGTGAGTCGCGCCGTGGTATCGGAAGTCATCCAGGACCTGCGAGCGGCGCTGGAAATCGCCGCCATCGAGCTGACGCCCGAACAGCGCGAGCAAGCCGTCGCCATGTATCGCCGGTTCATCGAAACCGGCGAGCGACCGCCAGGCGGGCGGCGGCGCTTCATCGCCCAACAGCTTGGCGTCAGCCTAGATTCCATTGTCCTGGTCATCCGGCAGTGGGCGCAGGCGCAGTACGCCCAATCGCCGACGCCCAAGCCAACCCGCGAACAGCTCTTCCTCATCGAGAAGGCGTTTTATCGGCACTTGCTTGAGGGCGACGAGCCATACGAGGAGCTTCCCGAAGCCATCGCCCACGATCTGGGCTTTGTCACGCCCTACCAGGTGCTGCGGTGGATTGATGTGCTGTACGACAACAGCAAGTTTTCGGCCGACTTGGAGGAAACGACGCCGGAGCAGCGGGCGGCGGTGATCGCCGAGTATCAGGACTACTTGCGTCAGGCAACCCCGCCGGAGCGCTCGCTCCACGCGACGATTGCCGAGAAGATTGGCGGCATCACGCCACGGCAAGTTCACAAGGCGCTGTATGACCACCGCGTCGAGCTGCGTCGCCAGTGCCTCGAGCGCAGCTTGGTCACCGTCTAGGGCCCAGCGGGACGACTGGCGACCCGAGTCCAAAGCCGCGCCGGGCGTGGCGGCAGCGGGCAATCTCGCGCGCGCTCCTGTTGGGGCTGGCGCTGCCGCCGATTTTCGTCGCCCTAACCAACGCCTGGGTGGTGGCTTCGACCCAAGGGCGAGTTTTTAGTCAACTGGCCGGCGTCCCGGCGAATGCCGTGGGACTAGTGCTGGGCACAGCCAAATACCTTCCGGCCGGCGGGATCAATCCCTATTTCCAAAATCGCATGCAGGCGGCCGCCGACCTCTACCATGCCGGTAAAATCAAGCACCTGATTCTCAGCGGCTCAAACCAGACCCCAGCCTACGACGAGCCGACCGAGATGCGCCGGTCGCTGCGCGAGCTAGGCGTGCCAGACGCCGCCATGACGGCCGATTACGCCGGCCGCCGGACGCTCGACTCGGTGGTGCGCGCCAGAGACATTTTTGGACAGAGTCGTCTCACCGTCATTTCCGACCGATTCCATGTCTATCGGGCGTTGTTTCTGTGCGACCAGTACGGCATCGCGGCCGTCGCCTACGGCGCGCCCAACCTGCCCTGGTCAGCCTCGGCGCGCACGCGCCTGCGAGAATACGGCGCGCGCTGTAAAGCCGTGCTGGACGTTTACCTCCTGGGGACGCAGCCGCGCTTTCGCGGGGCGCCGATTGCCCTGCCCCTCGCTTCGGAGAGGACGCCCGCTACGCCCGCCGCTCCAAAATGACCTGCACGCCCTGCTTGGGGCGCAGCGTGAACATCGTGTCGAATTCGATGGGCGGCTGCGGCGCCAGTCGCGCCCGATAGCGCTGCGCGAGCCGGGCCAGCACCAGCGCGGATTCCATCAGGGCGAACTGACTGCCGATGCATACCCGCTGACCGCCGCCAAAGGGAAAGTAGGCGAACGGCGGGCGGGCGGCGGAGCGCTCCGGGGCGAAGCGCTCGGGATCGAAGCGCTCCGGCTCTTCCCAAAAATCCGGGTGGCGATGCGTCAGAAACTGGTTGAGCGCCACCAGCGTGCGCCCCGGAATGTAATAGCCGCCGATTTCGTCCTCGTTGATGGCCTCGCGCGGCAACCCCCAGGCCGGCGGGTACAGCCGCATGGTTTCCTCGATGACCATCCGCGCGTAGGGCAGGCGTCGCAGGTCGTCCACAGTCGGCGCCCCGCCGCGCAAGACTGACGAGACTTCGTCGTAAAGGCGCTCGGCGACCAGGGGTTCCTGGGTCAAAACGTACACCGCCCAAGTCAACGTGATGGCGGTCGTCTCGTGGCCGGCCAGCAGCAGCGTGATGATTTCATCGCGCAGCTGGGCATCGCTCATCGCCGCGCCGGTTTCCTCGTCGCGCGCCGCCATCAGCATCGCGAGCAAATCGGGCGGCGGCGCGACCTGCTTCCGGCGCGTCTCGATAATGCGATAGACAATCGCGTCCAAGCGCCGCCGCGCCGCCTTGAAACGCAGGTTGGCAGGCGTCGGCGCCCACAGCGGCAGCGGTAGCGTCGGGCGCATCTTGAAGCCGACAAAGTCGAACGCGAAGCGCAAGCTCCGCCCGAAAGCGTCCGCCTCGTCGCCGACCGGGGTCGAAAAAAGCGTCAGGCCCGCGATGCTCAGCGTGAGCGCGGCCATATCCTGCGCGATGTCGAAGGGCTTTCCCTCGGCGGCGAGCGCATCCCAGCGCGGTAAAAACTTCTCGGTTTCCGCGGTCATCGTCGCGGCGAAGCCGGCCAGCGCCTGGCGGTGAAATGCCGGCTGCATCAGCTTGCGCTGCCGGCGCCAGAAATCGCCGTCGCTGGTCAGCAGCCCATTGCCCGTGATCAGCCCGATGGGGCCGTCGAAAACCTTGCCCTTGCGGTAGTTGTGCTGATTGCGAAGCAAAATGTGTTCGACGTGGGACGGATGCAGGACCAGATGCCAATACAGCCCCGGCAAGCCGCGAAAGCGAATGATGTCGCCCATCTCGCGGAACATGCGCGTGTAGAAGTTCAGCAGGTCATTGCGCACCGGCAAGAAGCTTCCAAACAGCCAGTGCTGCCCCTTGGGCATCGGGGCGAGACGCTTCTCTGACGACGCTCGGAGCGTAATTTCCATGGCGACTCCTGAAGGCGACTGCGGCTCACTTCGATTTGAAGGCGCGACTGCCAGGCTTGACCAAGGGAACGCCGGCCCGACACAGCGGACAATCATCGGGATGATAAGTCGGAATCGTCAGCGCCAGCAACGCGGCGAAGGGCGCGCCAAACTCGGCTTGCCCGCCGCTCCGGTCAATGATCGCTCCAACGGCCGCCACCTGCGCGCCAAGCTGGGTCGCGACCGCCATCGTTTCGCGGGTAGAGCCCCCCGTCGTCACGACATCCTCGACCACGACGGCAACTTCCCCTTCCGCCAGCGCGAAGCCGCGGCGCAGCGTCATCGCGCCTTGCTCGCGCTCGGTGAAAACGCACCGCGCCCCAAGCGCGCGCGCCGTTTCGTGGGCAATCACGATGCCGCCAATCGCTGGCGCGACGACGACATCTGGCGCCCCGCCGATCCGACGCAGGCGTTGCGCGAGCGCCGCGCCCGCCCGCTCGGCTACCGTCGGAAACTGGAGCAGGCGCGCGCACTGCACGTACTGCGGGCTGTGCAGACCGGATGTCAGCAGAAAATGACCCGTCAACAGCGCGCCAGTTTCCTGTAAGAGGCGATGCGCGTCAAACGCTTCCATAAGCCTTCCCGCCAAACCGCCCCGCCAACTTTCGCGCCGCCGCCCCTAACCGCTCCGCGCGCGCCGGCGGACTTTGCCTTTTCAATCGGAGACGCTCACAATCGCTTTAACCGTGGCGCTGCGCGTCAACTGTAACGCTTCGCTCGGCCTATGTCCATGACTGTCGCGCCCGCTTCGCCTTCGCGTCCCGAAACGCCCGCCCCGCTTGGGGCGTATGTCCACTTTCCGTTCTGCGTCGCCAAGTGCACCTACTGCGCCTTCGTGACGCGCAGCTACGACGCCGACCTCGCCGAACGCTACGTCGCGGCGCTGGAAACGGAACTCCGCCACTTTTCTGAAACCTGCGCCGTCGCGCCGCTCGCTTTTTCAACCCGCCAGGCGGATACGCTTTACTTCGGGGGCGGCACGCCCTCCCGCCTGACGCCGCGCCAGCTGGAGCGCCTCCTCGCCGCCTGCCGCGCCGTTCTCGATTTCGCGCCCGACACGGAGATTACGCTCGAAGCGAACCCCGGCGACGCCCAAGCCGAGCGGCTGGCGGACTATCGGGAACTGGGCGTGACGCGCCTCAGCCTCGGCGTCCAGTCGTTTCTGGACGCCGACTTGGCGCTGACCGGACGCGACCACAGCGCGCAGGAAGCCAGGCAAGCGTTTCGCGCAGCGCGGCGCGCTGGCTTCGACAACATCAGCCTTGACCTTATCGCGGGGCTCCCCGGCCAAACGCTTGCCGCCTGGCGCGCCAACCTCCAAGAAGCGTTGAGCCTCGCGCCGGAGCATCTCTCGCTTTACCTGCTGGAAGTCAAGGAAAACACGACGCTCGCCCGGCAGCTCGCCGCCGCCCGACTGCCGCCGCTCGACGACGATCTGGCCGCCGAGATGTACTTGACGCTGCTCGAGACGACGGCCCAGGCGGGCTTTGAAGCCTATGAAATCTCAAACTTCGCCCGTCCCGGCCATCGGGCGCGGCATAATCTGAAATACTGGACGGACAAGCCCTACGCCGCCTTTGGCGTCGGGGCGCATGGGTACGACGGCGTTGAACGCTACTGGAACAGCGACCGGCTGGAAGACTACCTGGCGCGGATTGGCGAGCGCCGCCAGGCCATCGCCGAGCGAACCCGGCGGTCGCCGCGCGAGCGATGGCGCGAGGCGCTCATGCTCGGGCTGCGCTTGGCTGAAGGCGTGTCGCCAGCCGCGCTCCAAGCGCGCTATGGAGTTGATTTGGGCGATTACGCCCCGGCGCTGAGCAATCTGCAGGCCGCCGGGCTGCTCGAACTCGTGCCCGACCGGCTCCGCCTCACCGTCCGCGGGCGCTTGCTTTCCAATGAAGTTTTTGTAGCGTTTTACTAATAGATAAACGACATTCAGGGTAGCGCCGACGACAGCGCGCAACGCCGCTTGCGCCTGCTCGCCGGACGGTTTCGTCCTCGCCAGTCCCCGCTTCGCTTGAACCCCTCTCCCATGTAAGGACCTGGCTATGACGCAGAGAGTCAATGTCTTATGCGTTCGCGCGGCGGATGGGCGGATTGTCCCGCTCGCCGGTCAGCAGCTTGATATTCGTCGCATTTTCGACAACGCGCTTCCCGTCTTCGAGCGCGAGGAAGCCGGCATGTCGTTTCTGGCGCGCTACAACCCGCCCAGCTCGGATGAGTTCTTCGTCACCCGCTATGAGGCGATTGGCGATGTTCGGCAGTTCGCGCAGCGCCACAATCTCAGCCTTTGGCTCGATCCGCAGTGCGACTTTGACGGGCGGATCATTCCGGAGTCGGGCATCAAGGGCGACCCGAATCGGATTGCCAACATCGTTCTGAAGCGTTGACGCCCTCGGGCGGCGGATGGCGCGCTTCTCCCTGCCATCCGCCGCCCGGCGATGTTTTCGGCTATAACGCTTGCCAAGCCTGAAGCATCGGATTAGTAAGCTCGCGCCACCCAAGAACACTGCCGCCTAGCGCGGCGAGCGGAGCCTGGCGCGATGTCCACGGTGCTGCGCAGCGTCAAAACGACCTGCGAAATGATTAAAATCGAGCATACGCTCTTCGCGTTGCCGTTCGCTTTCCTCGGGGCGTTTCTGGCGGCGCGCGGTCTGCCGCGCCTCGAGCAGGCGCTGTGGATCACCGTCGCCATGGTTGGCGCGCGCAGCGCCGCGATGGCGTTCAACCGCCTGGCGGACGAAAAATATGATGCCGCCAATCCGCGCACGGCCCAGCGCGCCCTTCCAGCAGGACTCGTAAGCCGGAGCTTTGTTATCGGCTTCACCATCGTGGCGGCCGCGCTGCTGCCGCTGGCGGCGGCGATGCTCAATCCGCTGGCGCTCTGGCTTTCGCCAATCGCGCTTGGCTCGGTGCTCTTGTACTCTTACACGAAGCGCTTCACATCCTTTTCCCACATCGCGCTTGGCTGGTGCTTGGCAATTGCCCCGGCCGGGGCGTGGGTGGCCGTGCGCGGGACGCTCGACGGCCCGGCGGCGTTGCTCGCCCTGTGCGTGCTCTTGTGGACGGCCGGCTTCGACATCCTCTACGCCTGCCAGGACTACGATTTTGATCGGGAACACCCGGAGCTTCACTCCATCCCCAAGTGGCTGGGCATCGCGCGGGCAATGCAGGTCGCGCGCGGGCTTCACGCCGCCATGTTCGTCAGCTTGGTCGCGCTCGTCGCCGTCGCCGGACTGGGCTGGCTGGCGCTGGTTGGCGTCGCTGCCACGGGAGCCTTGCTCATCCATCAGCATCGGCTAGTGAGCCCGACCGATCTTTCGCGCCTGGATGCCGCTTTTTTCACCGCCAACGCCTTCGTGAGCGTCATTTTGTTTCTAACCTTGGGTCTGGACGCCGCCTTTTTGAGCCGCTAGCGCGCTTGCCGCCGGGCGGCGGCCTATTCCCGCCGTCCGCAGTTCCTAATATTTTCGCTCCCTGACCGATTGAACGGTTGACGGATGGGCGGCGATTGGCAAAGCTACGGTCGGCATTTGTGCGTTATGGCACAGAGGCCAACCGACCGCGTCGCCGCCGGCGCGCCTCCGCGGCGGCCCGTCAGCGGCGGCGCGTCGCCGTCGACAAACCGCAGGCTGTGGAGTGGGTCAATGAATCTCTACGAATACGAAGGCAAGTCGCTCTTCAAGAAGTACGGCATTCGCGTGCCGGAGGGCATCTTCATCAACGCTCCGCAAAACGCCGGCAACATCGAGGCGTTCGTCGAGGAGGTTGGCGAAGTCGCCGTCAAGGCGCAGGTGCTCTCCGGCAAGCGCGGCAAAGCCGGCGGCGTGCGGTTCTGCAAGACAGCCGAAGGCGCGGAACTGGCCGTGGAGCTGTTGCTGCACGCCACGATTCACGGCTCGGAGTCGGTGGGGGTGCTGGTCGAGCAGCGGCTGGCGATTGTCGGGGAATACTACCTCTCGCTGACCTTTGACGGCTGGCACCGCGCTCCGGTGGTGATTTTGAGCCAGCAGGGCGGCATGGAGGTTGAAGAGCTTACGCAGCGCCATCCCGAAAAAACCGTCATTCGCCCGATTGACTCGATCTTCGGGCTGCCGGAATGGAAAGCGCGCGAAATCGCGGCGGAAGCCGGCTTCCGCGAGGAGCGCATGCGCAAGATGGCGGACTTGATGGTGCGCGCTTATCGCTGCTTTCGCGAAAACGACATCCGGCTGCTCGAGATCAACCCGGTCATCGAAACCCCCAAAGTCAACTTCTTCGCGGCGGATGCCGTCGTCATTCTCGACGATGACGCCATGACGCGCCACCGCGACTTCAACTATCCGCCGCGCGGCGGGCTGGGGCGACCGCTGACCGAGCGCGAGCTTCAAGCCAAGCTCATTGACCAAAACGACTACCGCGGCGTGGCCGGCAAGTACATCGAGCTTGACGGCGACATCGCGATGATGAGCGCCGGCGGCGGCGGCTCGATTACAAACATGGACGCCCTCATCAGCTATGGCGGCCGCCCGGCCAACTACACGGAATATGGCGGCAACCCGCCGGCCGAAAAAGTGGAAAAGCTGACGCGCGTCGTGCTGTCCAAGCCGGAGCTGACGGCGTGCTGGCACGTCGGCGCGGTCGCCAACAACACTCGCGTGGACATCACCATGGAGGGGTTCATCGCCGGCTTGCGGGCGATTCGCCCGCCCTTCCCGATTGTTGTCCGGCGCGGCGGCCCGGGCTGGGAAGAAGCCCGGGCGGCGCTGGAGCGGGCGCGCGAGGAGCTTCACCTGGACATGACGATCTTTGGCCCGGAAATGCCCATGACCGAGAGCGCCAAAGTCGTCCTTCAGAAGAGCGAGGAATATAAAAGCAAGCTGCGCGGGCTGAACTGCTGATCGCCGCCGGGGCTGTCCGCCGACCAAATCAGACAGTCAAGAAGAAGGTTGAGGCGCTTATGGGGATACTGGTTGATGAAAACACGCGCGTCGTCGTGCAGGGGATTACAGGACGGGAAGGCTCCTTCGTCGCCAACGAGATGTTGCGCTACGGCACGAAGGTGTTGGCCGGCGTGACGCCTGGCAAAGGCGGCGAGGTCGTCCATGGCGTGCCGGTTTACGATACGCTCAAACAGGCGCTGGCGGCCCATCCCACCATCAACACATCGCTGGTGTACGTTCCGCCCCTTTCCGCCAAGGACGCGGCCATCGAGGCCATCAGCAACGGCATCCGGCTGGTCAACATTATCACCGAGCGCGTCCCCATTCACGACACAGCCGACCTTTACTCATACGCCGTCGGCAAAGGCGCGCGCGTCGTCGGCCCGACCTCGGTGGGCATTCTCACGCCGGGCAAGTGCAAGCTCGGCCCAATTGGCGGCACCAACCCGGATTTTCAGTTCAAGCCCGGAAGGATTGGGATCGTCAGCAAGTCCGGCTCGATGACGAGCGAAACCGCCTGGGTGCTGTGCCAGGCTGGCTTTGGCATCAGCACCGCGCTGAGCGTGGGCGGCGATGTGATTGCCTGCTCGACCTTCGCCGACCTGCTGCCGCTTTTCGAGGCCGACCCGGACACCGATGCGGTCGTGATGTTCGGCGAGCCAGGCGGCGTCTATGAGGAGCAGGCGGCCAGACTGGTCAAGGCTGGCGGCTTCACCAAGCCGCTCGTCGCTTTCATTGCCGGGAAGTTCGCCGACGCCATGCCATCCGGCATTACCTTCGGGCACGCCGGGGCCATCATGGAGCGCGGCCTGGGCAGCCCGCTTCAAAAGGTCGAGGCGCTGCGGGCGGCTGGCGTTCGCGTCGCGGATGTCCACCACGAAATCACGACGCTGGTCGCCGAGGCGCTGGCCCAGCGCGCCGTTGCGGTATGACCCGCCCCAGCGGGCGACTGGCAGGGCGGTTGCCAGTGACGGAAATCGCGTGTTATACGTCCCTTTTCCCGTCAAGCCGCCAGCCAGCGAGCGCGGCTCGCCGAATATGATGATATGAGGATTTTGGAGGCTCTCCCGTGAAAATCGCTGTTTGTATCAAGGCCGTGCCGGAAACCGATACGCGCATTCGGATCGCGGCTGACGGCCGCTCGATTGACCGGACGGATGTAAAATTCATTATCAGCCCCTATGACGAATTCGCGCTCGAGGAAGCCGTGCGGCTCAAAGAAGCCAAAGGCGGACAGGTGATCGCCCTGTCGCTTGGCGGCGATGAAGTTCCCAACCTTTTGCGCGAGGCGCTCGCGCGCGGCGCGGATGAGGCGGTTCACATCGCCGCGGCTGGCATCGCGATTGACGACCCGCTCTGCGTCGGGAAGACCTTGGCCGCCGCCCTCAAAGGACTGACGCCGGACATCGTCTTCTTTGGCAAGCACGGCGTCGGCGGGGACAACCAGCAGGTGCACGCCATTGTCGCCGAGAAGCTTGGCTGGCCGCAGGTCACAGTCGTCACCAAGCTTGAAGTCGGCGACGGGCGATTGCGCGCCGAGCGCGAGATCGAAGGCGGCGTCGAAGTGGTCGAAACCGGGCTTCCGGCTGTGGTCGGCGCTCAAAAAGGTCTCAACGAGCCACGCTACCCCAAGCTGCAAAGCATCATGCAAGCGAAGAAAAAGCCGCTGGCCACCAAAACCTTCGCTGACTTCGGGCTGACAGCCGCCGAGGTTGGCCCGGAGGGAGCCGGGCTAGCCGTGACGGCGCTGCGCCTGCCGCCGCCGCGCCAGGCGGGACGCCGGATCGCCGGCGATCCCGGGCAACAAGCCGCCGAGCTATTGTCCGCCCTGCAAAATGAAGTCAAGGTTATCTGACAGACCAGCGACGCGGTTTCCGCGTCGGGCGGCGGCGCGCCTGACGCGGCGCGCGAGCTGCGCCCCGCTCCGCCCCCGAGCGATACGGATTGGCTTATCGAGGAGAGGTTTATAATGGCAAATGGAGTTCTGGTTTTTGCCGAGCAGCGCGACGGCGCGTTCAAGAAAGCGACGTATGAGGCCCTGTCCGAAGGGCATCGCCTGGCGGAAAAGCTTGGTCAGCCGCTGAGCGCGGTCATCATTGGCTCCGGCATCAGGCATTTAGCCAACGAGGCGGCGCATTATGGCGCGACCACGGTCTATGTCGCCGACGTGGCGCCCCTGGCTAAGTATTCGACTGATGGCTACGTTAAAGCGTTGACGGAAGCCATTCAAGCCGCGCAGCCGAGCGTCGTCCTGGCGGCGGCGACGGCGATGGGCAAGGATTTAGCGCCGCGGGCGGCGGCGCGGCTGGATATCGGGCTGGCCTCGGATGTGGTGGAAACGCATATCGAGAATGGCGCGCTGACCGTCACGCGCCCGGTTTACGCTGGCAAAGCCTTTGCGACAGTCGCTTTCCAGCGGTCGCCGGCGTTCGCCACGCTTCGCCCCAACGTCTTTCCCGCCGCGTCCCCGGATGCCAGCCGGACAGCCGAAGTCAAGCCCATCGGGGCAACCATCGTGGACGCCCTGCAAGCCAGGGTGACGGATATCCTGGCCGCCGCCAAAGGCAAAATCGAGCTGACCGAGGCGAGCATCATTGTCTCGGGCGGGCGCGGCATCAAGGGACCGGAGAACTACTATCTGATTCAGAATCTGGCGGACGCGCTGGGCGGCGCGGCTGGCGCTTCGCGCGCAGTCGTGGACGCTGGCTGGGTGGACCACTCGCGCCAAGTCGGCCAAACTGGCAAGACCGTCAGCCCGACGCTTTACATTGCCTGCGGCATCTCCGGCGCGATCCAGCACCTTGCCGGCATGTCATCGTCAAAATTCATCGTCGCCATCAACAAAGACCCGGAAGCGCCGATTTTCAAAATCGCCGACTACGGCATCGTTGGCGACCTGTTCGAGGTTGTTCCCAAGCTGACGGAGCAAGTTAGCGCGATGCGCCAAAACTAGCTCGGGCTAGAGGCCCTTGGCTCGCGCCGCGCCACCCCTGAGAGGCGAGAGTTCATGATTTGTCCAAATTGCGGGGCGCAAAATCGTGACGATGCCAAGTTTTGCAAAGCCTGCGGCACGCCGTTCAGCCCCCGGGCGCCCCATTCGGCAGGCAGCTTGGCGACGGTGGCGAGTCCCACTTCAACGGAGACGAAATCACCCATGACGATTGGTCTCGAGGCGATCTTTCTTTCCGGTCTCCGCAAAGGCGAGCGCGTCACCATCACAACGTTTCCGGCGACAATTGGACGCGACCCCAACAGCACGCTTCCCCTGGCGCTTCAAGACCAGCTCGCCTCGACGCGCCATGCGCAAATCGCGCATGAGGGAAGCGAGTACCTGCTCCGGGATGTCGGCAGCAGCAATGGCACTTACCACAACGGAAGCCGCGTGACCGAGGTGCGCCTCAGGCACGAGGACGTCATTGAGTTTGGCGTCGGCGGCCCGAAGATTCGCTTCGACTTCATTTGGAAAGCCGAGACGAAGCCGCCCGCCGCCGCGGATCGCTTCGAGGCCGCCACGCTGCCGCCGACGCCCGCCCTATCGCCCCTGCCTAGCGATGTGACCATATCGCGGAAATCCACGGTGCCAAACGATGCCGCGCCGCCCGCGCCCCCGCTGCCGCTTCCGCCGCCTGCGCCATTCGAGTCGGGGGCGACGGTGGTTCAGGGCGACTACGGCGCGTCTTCAAGCCCGATGGCGGGCGACCTGCCCCCTGCAACTTATGGCCAGCCGGCGGGCGTATCGCCATCCGCCCTGCCGCTCGCGCCGCCCGACGAAGCCGGCGGCGGCAAGTCGCGCCTATTCCTCTTCATTGCGATTGGCGCTGTCATCTTCCTGTTTTTGGCGGTTGCGGCGGCGGTGGCCGCGTACTTTATCTTGTTTAGATGAAGGGGCGGGCGATTCTCTGCTTTGGCGGAGAAGACTGGTGGTATCACCACCCCCACGCAAACAACCACTTGATGAAGCGCTTCGCGCGCGACAACCAAGTCGTGTTCGTGAACTCCATCTCCATGGGGCTGCCCGGCCCGGGTAGCCCCGAGTTTCTTACGAAAATCCGTCGCAAGCTCAGGAGTTACGCCAAGTATCTTCGTCGGACGCCGGAAGGCATCTGGGTCATCACGCCCATTCTATCGCCTTTTTTCTCGAATCCGGTCTGGCGGCGCGTCAATCGCCGACTTTTGGTCATTCAACTGCGGCTGCTGCTGCGTCAGCTTCGCATCGAAAGCCCGATCCTGTGGATCGCCATCCCGACGGCGCGCGACATGGTGGGACAGTTCAACGAATCTCTGGTTGCATACCACGTTTCGGATAAAT
This sequence comes from uncultured Chloracidobacterium sp., assembly GCA_937966115.1. Classification (GTDB taxonomy): domain Bacteria; phylum Acidobacteriota; class Blastocatellia; order Chloracidobacteriales; family Chloracidobacteriaceae; genus Chloracidobacterium. The sequence continues at coordinate 21,794 of CALCKX010000076.1, forward strand.
ATGATGCCAATCCGGTGGATACGGGTGGCGAAGTCGCCTTCATTCGCCGCCTTCACGAAGAGCTGATCACGACCGCCGACCTTGTTTTTTACCATGGGCGACAGCTTCTGGCTGACGCTCAGCAGGGACGCGAAAAATCGGTTTTGCTCGAGCAAGCGGTTGACTTCGAGCACTTTGCAGCAGCCCGGCGCGGCCCTTGGGCGTGTCCCCCGCCCCTTGCTCCCATCAAGCGTCTTGGAAAGCCAATTCTCGGCTTTTTTGGGGCGATTGAGCGATGGCAAATAGACCAGTCGCTCATCGAGCATGTCAGTCGCCATCGCCCGGATTGGCAGTTTGTCTTTATCGGAAACAAAACCGCGCCGCTCCGCGTCGAGGCGCTACCCAACGTTCACTTCATTCCGGCCCAGCCCTATGCCGAGCTTCCAGCTTTTGCGGCGCATTTCAATGTCTGTATCGTTCCTAAAGACGCGACTCAGGACATTGTCAAGTACACCAGCGCCACCAAGGTCAGGGAATATCTGGCCACGGGCAAGCCGGTGGTCATCGTCCCCATTCCAGAGTTCGAGCCGATGGCGGATGTGGTTCGCATAGCGCGCACGCCGGATGACTTCATTCATCAGGTGGAAGCTTGTCTGACAAGCGATACCGAGGCTGACGCCGACCGTCGTCAGATGGCCGTGCGGGACAAAACTTGGGACGCCCGCTTTACCGAAGTGGCGGCGATTCTCGAGCGGCAGCTCAGCCGGTCAAGCGCATACGGATGACGCGCGGCAACTCCGGTTTACGCCCATCGCAGACGAGCGTACGATAACGCACATTACTTTCCCCCGAGCAACCGGCGCTTTTGTCGGCGGCAAAGGCGGGAGATCTCAAACCGATATGCCCTTCGCCAGCAAGATGAGCCGCGACATCCACCGGTAATTCGCATTGCCTGGGTCAATGTCCAAGCGGCGCGGCCAGCCCTGAGGGTCGGCTGCGAGTTGTTATGCCCGCGCGGTGTTTTTCTGGAGATTTGATGCCCATGAGCCAAAATGCAATGCGCTACGAGCTTGATCCAAGCGAGGAAATGTTCTCTTCCGCGGAAGAGGGCCGCCCGGCATTGGAAACCGACGACGACGCGAGCGATACCATCTCGGTCTACCTCAAATCGCTTTCCCACACGACGCTGCTGACCCGGCAGGAAGAAACGCTGGTCGCCCGCGAAATGGAACGGTATGAGCGCCGCGCCACGCGCCTGCTATCGCGGGCGCTCCCGGTTGCCGCGTATGTCGTTCAGCTCGCTCAGAGCTTGCAGGTCGAGGGTCTTCGGCTTTCTGACTTGCTGGTCGTCGCGCGGGGCGAGGAAGAAGCGGATGGGGAGCGCTGCGAAGCGCCGCTCAAGCCGGACCTAGACGAGCGACAGGAGCGGTCGCTGTGCGAGAAATTCGCGGCCATTGAAGCGGCCCATGCCGGGATTCGCGCGATGGCGGCGCAGCCCGGCTACAAGCACGCGAGCGGCAACCTCGACATCCGCCGGCTGCGCGTCCAAATCGGGCGCATCCTGTACAAGCTGCCATTCAATAAAACCATTCGCCGGCGGGCTGAAATCGCCTGGGGCAACGCGGTGGATGAAGCCTTGACGCTCAAGGCCGAGCGGGCGCGCCTCGAATATCGGCTCAAGGAAGCCACGCTGGACGCCGCGGCGTCCCGCCTGCTCAAGCATCAGCTCAAGACGGTTCGAGCGCGCATCCGCGCCATGGAATGCGACAACGCCCTGCCGCTGGACGCCATCATCGCCAACTGGAAGCGCTTTGCCGAGACGAAGCAGAAGTTCGAGTCCTACAAGCTGCGCATGATTGAGTCGAACCTGAAGCTCGTCGTCTTCATTGGACGCGACTTCATGGGACGCGGGCTGGCGATGGAAGACCTCATCCAAGAAGGCAACATCGGGCTTATCCGAGCGGTTGAAAAGTTTGACTGGCGGCGCGGGATCAAGTTCTCGACCTACGCCGTCTGGTGGATCAAGCAGTCCATTCAGCTCGCCATTGCCAATCAATCCCGCACGATTCGCCTTCCAACCTACATGGTGGACCGCGTCAATCGCGTTCGTCGCGCGCTGCGGCAGATGACGACCAACGGAGCGGAAGACCCGACGCCAGAAGAAATCGCCCCGCTGGTTGGGCTGAGTCCCGATGACGTGCGCCAGGTGCTCAACGTCGTGACCGAGCCAGTTTCGCTTGAAACGCCCACCGCCGATGATGATGGCGAGCATTCGCTGGGCGACTTGCTCCCCGACCACAACACGCATGACCCGCTGCGCGAGTCCATGACGGTGGAGATGGCGCAAAACCTGCGCGAAGCCCTGAGCCGCCTTTCCAGCCGCGAGTCGGAAGTGCTCATGCTTCGGTTTGGGCTGATGCCAGATGGGCGCGAGTGGACGCTAGAGGAAATTGGCGCGCACTTCCAGCTGACCCGCGAGCGCATCCGGCAGATCGAGATGCGAGCGCTGGCCAAGCTCAGCCATCCCAGTCGCAGCCGCAAGCTCCGCGATGCGCTTGGGTCTTGAAAGTCCCTGGAATGTTGACGCTGAACGACTATCAGCAGGCGGCGGGACGCACCGCCGCCTACCCGAATCGCGGCAACAACCTCGTTTATCCAGTTCTTGGCTTGGCGAGCGAAGCTGGCGAAGTCGCTGGCAAGCTAAAAAAAGTCATCCGCGACGCGGAGGGCAAGCTTTCCGCCGAGCAACGCGAGCGGCTGCTTGCCGAAGTAGGCGATGTGCTGTGGTATGTCGCCGCCATCTGCACGGAGCTTGGCGCCCCGCTTGAGGCAGTCGCCCGCGCCAACCTGGACAAGCTCGCCTTGCGCGCCGAGCGACAAGTCATCGGCGGCGACGGCGATGATCGCTAAGCCGCTGATGGCTAAGCCGCGGCTTTCCAGTTGCGCTTGGGCAGCCAGCATCCGCGCTTCGGGCGCGTGCGGGACGTCGCCCCGCCAAAGCGGCCAGCGCCCTGTCGCTCGCGTCAGGGGCGATGGCTGCAGCTGTCCAAATGGCTGGGGATGAAACATTGAAAGTGAACTAAGCGGCTAGTATGCTGGGTTGGCGAGGCGTCGCGCGCCGTTGCTCGCCAAGCTTGACCAATGCGCGGGCAATGCTCCCGCCGTCGCGGGAAGGGCGGCCAAGCCGTATTTCCAGGCTTTCAGCGCGCTTTCCTGCTTCGCTTTCGCAATCGCCGACGCTTATGCTGCAAAACGTCCGCGCCTACTTTGACTATCAGCCGATTGACCCGTTGGCGAACTTCCTCGATGCCAACGCCGAGCGCATCATCCGGTCATATCACTTCACGTCGGAGCTATCGCGGCTCGCGTCGCGGCTCATTGAAGGCATCGCCTCCCTCAAAACGCCGGAAGCGGCGCGACTCATCGCCGGCGCGCGCGGCACGGGTAAGAGTCACATGCTGGCGGTGGTGCGGGCGCTGGCCTGCACGCCCAAAACCCGTCACACCGTCGTCGGCAATCCGCCGCTCGCCAATGCCGTCAAGCGGCTGGAGGGGATAACGTTTCTGCCGGTGTACATTTCCGGAACGCGGCTGACGCAAGGGCTGACGGACTTCGCCAGCCTGCTGCGCGAGGCGCTCGCCAACATCCCGGAATCGCCAATTGCCTTTGACGATGCCCAGTGGTTTTCGGCCATTCAGGATCAGCAGATTTGCGAGCTGCTGACGAGCCGACTTTTCCCGGGGATGGCGTTTCTCTTTGTCATCGATGACGTTTCAGACGCCCTTCGCCTGCCCAGGCGCTCGCTGGCGCAGGACACGCTCGACTGGCTGACCAAGCTGGCTGAAAAGTCGCGGCACCTGCCGCTCGCCTTGTTGTTGGCGCTGGATAGCGATGTCACCGCGCCGCATACCGGCACGGCGGCGCGGCTCACGGCTGATTACCAGACGGATACGCTCACGCTCGACACTCTACGCCGCATTACGGATCAGGCGGTTTTTCGCAAAACGCCGCAGCAACGGGCGGAGCTCGCCGCGCTGTATCAGGAGACGCTCAAGTCGCTTCCGCGCTTTCACTGGAGCGAGGAGGAGTTTTGCAGCCTATATCCGGTTCATCCGGCGGCGCTGGAAGTCGCTCCGGGCCTTTCGACTTACTGCGAAAGCTTTTCCCTGTTCAGCTTCATCAACGGCATCATCGGCGGCGCGCTGCGGCGGCGGCCAATGCAGTTGATCTCGCTGGACGACTTATTCGACAAGTATGATTTCGAGCTCAAGCGCCATCCGACGCTGGCCCGCGCCGTCGCCGTCTATGATTACCTTTCGACGATGCGGCTTCCAGAGCTGAGCTTCGAGCAACGCATTCCAGCCAAGCTTTTGCTCAAGGGCCTGTTTCTCTACTCGCTGGTGGGACGGCCGGTCAGCGCCGACGAGCTGACGGACGCCATGATGCTCGGCGATATTGGCTACCATCAAGCCGCGCTGCTGCTCGATGACTTGCAAGCCCATAGCGAGGGGCAGATTGTCAAGGAGGGGAGCGCCGCCGCCTGGCGCTACAGCCTGACCGTCATCGAGCGCTTCGACTCGGAAGCCCGCCTCAAAGTCGCGCTGGCTGAAACGGCGAACGACGACACGCTTGACGCGCTGCTGGTTACGCTCGGTGGCAGCGCCGCTTTTCATGACTTTCCGTTCAGCCTTGACGCCTTGCTGCTGAGCGGGGCGAAGACCTATCGCGACGAAATAACCGTTCCTTGGCGCAACACCGGGCGGCGGGGGATCGTCAGCTTTGGCGCGTTACCGGAAATCTTTGCGAATCCGCCGGTTGGCATCGAGCGCAGCGGCGACCCCTTCACGCCGGCGGCGGTGGTGATTCCGACTGGCGATGAGGCGGACGCCAAGCCCTCCGTGATCTACCACTGGGCCGACGAGCTTTGCGAATACGACTGGCAGTTGTGTATCGGCGCCAGTCAGGCGTCGGTCTCGTTGGCGGAAGGGAGCGCGACAACGCCCAGCCTGTTGTATTGGCGACCGGCCAGCCTCAGCGAAGCCGATACTGAAACGCTCAAGTCCCTATGGATCGCCTACACGCGCGGCGAGGATGTT
>CALCKX010000077.1 GCA_937966115.1 uncultured Chloracidobacterium sp.
GAAGAAGCTCGCAAGTGGGCGACGGCTCATGCGCGCCGGCTTGGCTGCGAGCTATCGCCGGCGGCGACCGGCGGGCTGATTGGCGCCGTCGGTTGCCGCCTGTCGCGGCTGATGAACGAAGTTGAAAAGCTCATAAACTACGCCGGCCCGGGAGGGCGTATCGAGCTGGAGGACGTCGAGGCGCTGGTCGTCCGCTCGGCGCAGGAGGACAACTTCGCCCTGAGCGAGGCGCTCTGGCAGGGCGACGCGCCGCGCGCCCTGCGGACGCTCCATCGCCTGCTCAAGCGCGGGGAAGAGCCGGTAGCCCTGGTCGGGCTGCTGGCCTGGCAACTGCGGCAGATGCTGACGGCCCATGAGCTGATGGCCGTCAATACGCCCCGCGAGGAGCTGATGCGCGAGTTGCGCTTGCCGCCCAGCCGACTGAACGCTTTTCTCGGCGCGACGCGCAAGCAGTCCGCGACGCGGCTGCGCCAGGCGCTCATTCGCCTGCAAGCGGTGGATGACGCCATCAAGCGCGGACAAGCCACGCCGCGCCTCAGCCTAGAAATGTTCCTTTTTGAGACGCTGGGGACGAAAAACGGGGTTTCTTCAAGTTAGCCGCACTTTTTTGGTGCAAATCTAGGGTGCGATAGTCCAGCTTTGTCTGCTATAGTCGCGGCTGTCATCAGCTCCTCAAGTCAGTCATCATTCCACGTCGGCAGGTATCACGCCCAGTGTCGGATGTAACGGATGTGCGGGTCGTGCTGGTCACGACGGACACGCTTGAATCGGCGCGCGAGTTAGCCCGAATGGTTGTGCAGGCGCGCCATGCCGCCTGCGTCAATATCGTCGCCGGCATCGCGTCGGTTTATGAGTGGGAGGGCGTTTTGCGCGAGGATGCGGAGTGCCTGCTGATTCTCAAGACAACGGCCGCGCGCTACCCAGCCTTGGAGGCGGCGATTCGGGCGCGCCACAGTTACGCCATGCCGGAAATTCTCGCCCTGGTCAGCGCCGAGGCGTCGCCAGACTACGCTGCCTGGGTTCGTCAAAGATGCGATACGAAACCGTCAGACTAAAGTTACGATGAGCAAGTATCCGCCTCCATCGCCGCCGCGCTCAGGGCTGCCGTCGTTAGAAAACGCAGTGATAAGAGGGAACAACATGCCGACAAATCTGGCCGACATCAAAGAAGTCATGGTGGATGTTGAACTGCTGACCAAATATCGCATGTTCGACCGGGCGCTTTCCTTGTTGGAAACCGCGATTGGCGTGTCACCCAAAAACCTCGAGTTGCGCGAGCGCGCCTGCAGCATCGCTATCGAGCAGGGCTGGCGGCAGAAGGCGATAGAGCACTTGCTGTCGCTTTCCAGCCTCTATATCGAGGCCGGCAAGCTGGAGCAGGCCAACTCCGCGCTGCTCAACGCCAAGCGCCTCAACCCGCAGCTTTCCATCACTTCGCGCCTCAACGCCCTCAAGGATATCGAGCGCCACCCGCCGCGCCAGCTTGGCCAGCCGCAGCCAGCGCCGCAGAGCCTGGCCGCCTCCAGTTACTACGCGCCGCGGAATCGAGCGCTCCTGACGGGCGACCTCAGTTGCTTCAGCCTCTTCGATATTATTCAAATCATTGAGAATAGCCGAATTACCGGCTTCATCTCGATTCAGTCGCCAGGTCTCGTCGGAAAGCTGTACTTTAATGATGGCCTCATTGCGGACGCTTCGACCGACCTGCTGCGCGGCGTGCCGGCGCTTAAGAAGTTCGCCGAGCTTAGCATCGGCTACTTTGAAGTGGAGAAGTCGCCCGTCGAGTATAAGCAGAATATCCAGACGACCAGCAACACTAGCCTCATCCTCGACATCCTGCGCGAGTTGGATGAAGAGCGCTCCGCTGGCGCGCCGCCCATCGAAATCAATCTCGACGATGCCAGCGGGGCGGGAACGCACGTTCACTGAATCCCGGCCACTGGGCGCCGTCCCGCCGGGCGCGCCCGTGAAAAAATCGCCAAGTGAAAGCGCGAAAAAGAGCCGCCCTGCTGGAAATGCCGCGCTGGCCTGTGACGGGCTGTCAAGCGACTTGGCGTCAGGGCGTTAGCGCTGTTAAGCGGCTTGACGGCCGGGGCCTTGCTCGACCCTTCCTCGCTTTTAGGTAACTTACTCTTCCGCAGCGCTTTATCGCTAGGCAGGCGCCTCGCCGCCGACCTGTCGAAAAGCGGCACGCCAGTTGCTGAATGAGTAGTCATTCACTTCTGAGGCTTGAGAGGCGGCAATGATGCGCAACCTACGATTGGTCGGGTGGCTTGGTTTGGCGACCATGTGGCTGGGCTTATGGCTCGGATGCGGCGCGAGCGCGTCAGCGCAGACGACGCTGGTTTTCGTTCACGGGAAGTCCGACGGCGTTTCCACTGACAGCCGGGCGAAAGTCATCAACAACTACTGGACGCCGGACATGATTCGGGCGGCGACCCGCAACTACACCGTGCCCTACGAGGTGGTCTTTTACGACGGGCGCAAGCACTACTGGGACTGCGCCGTGGATGTCTCAGCCCAGGTCAATCAGTTCATCACGAATGGCCGGCGCAACCTTGTCTTCGTGACGCACAGCATGGGCGGAGTCGTCATGCGGTTCATCTTATGTAACGCCAACCCGTCAAGCCCGTTTTACAACTACCAGGGCGCGAACTTCAACCGCATCCAAAACAACACGCGGCACGTGCTTTCCTACGCGCCGCCTAACGCCGGCTCCGAGGCGGCCGACCTGTCCGGCTCGCTGAGCGGCTCGTGGCTCACGGCGTGGCTGGTCAGCCTCATTGACAACAACGCCCCTTCGACGCAGGCGCTCACGACGGCCCACTTCCGCGTGGCGAACGCCAACTGGATGCGCGACAATCTCCGGACCAAGGCGATTTTCACGGTTGCCGGCACGGGCCTGTGGAATGACTTCTGCTTGGAATGCGTCGGGCTGGCGACGCTGTCGGGACTGGCTGGTCTTCCCGGCGAGGATGACGGGATGGTGGCCGAATACAGCGCTCACCACACGAAAGCGCCTGGCGGGCGGTGGTACAACACTGACGCCAACCACCACTACAACCGCCGTAACAGCTACCGCCGGCTGGGAAATGACATCGCCCAGTTCGGCTACTGACCAGCGCAGCCGCAAAAAGGAGATCACGCTATGGCGCTCATGACACGCAGATGGATTCTCGGTCTCGCCGCCGCCGGGGTTATTGGCGGCGCGGGGTGGCACGGCGCGCTGCCGGCGCGGAGCGAGGGCGCGCAGGATCGGCCCGTCCCGGTATCGACGCTCGCGACAGCGACGCTCGAAGCCGCCTCGACCGATTGCGGGCGGCTGACGCCCGAGGACCTGGCCCTCTCTTCCTCCCGGACGGAAACGGTTTCGACGCGGTATGTCCTGGAGGGCGTCACGGGCGAAACGCTGCTGCCGGTCACGGGTGAAAAAGCCTGCATCGGCATTTTCGTGGAGGATGAGGCGTCCGCGACGACGCTGCTGACGCCGTCGGGCCTGCGCGTCCCGACGCAGCTCGTTCCCCGCGATACCGATCCTGGCGTGGCGCTCTCCCGTGCGGACGAAGCCGTCCCCGGCAAGGTCGAGGCGACGCCGCGCAACCTCGCCACAACCCCCGGCCTTTATCGCCTGCGTATCGAGGAAGCCAGCGGCGCGAGCGGGCGCCGCGAAGGCAAGCGGGGCGCGACGGTCATCGTCAACGACAACAATAGCCTAGCCCTTCATGTCTGGCTGACCGACAACCTGGTGGACGCGCGGCAGACAACTGAAATTCACGCCCAGGCGCGCGATGGCGAAAAGCCGCTTGAGAAGGTCAAGGCGACGGCGCGCATTTATCACGAGAATGGGGCGCTTGTCCTGACGCGCGAGATGACTTCCCTTGGCAACGGCGATTTCGGCTTGAAAATCCGTCCCACCCAGCTCGGACGCTTTGGCAAGGTCATTATTGACGCCGAAGGCGTCACGGACCAAGGGCTTCAGTTCAGACGGGTGGGACTGCTCGAGATCGCCAGCGGCGTGGCCGGCGGTCGCCTGATGCGCATCGCGGGCGAGCGCCTTACCGAGCAGGGGCTGGAAATTGACCTCGAATACGTCGTGACGCGCTCCGGACGCTTTCATGCCCGCGCCAACTTGGTGACGCCCGACGGTCAGCCGGTGGCCTGGGCGCAGGCGGCAGCCGAAGCGGCGACGGGGCGGCAGATCCTGACGCTGCGGTTTGACCGCAACCTCCTCGTTTCAGGCAAGCTGATGCTGCGCGACATTGAGCTGACCGATGTGACGGAGTTTCCGGGCGTCAAGAGTCCGACAAGAATTGGAACTTATGCGGTCGAGCGAGCGTTGCAGTAGGCGGGATTTCTCCTGAAAAGCCGTTTTTGCTTTGGGCGCGTCGCTTTCCGGCGCGCCTTCTTTTTTTCTCGACTCTCGCTTGACTGAGCAGGCCGACCTGTCCGCCGAGCGCCTTGAATGCCCTGCGCGGAAGGCTATGCCATCCATCGGAAGCTGGGCGGGCTAACGCTGTCTCGTCAGTCTTTTTCGACCGGGGTTCTGCCTGCTTTCTGCTGTCATATCCGCCCAACCGGATCCTCCACTCACCCTCTGGGGTAATGGCGCTAGGCTTGGGCGCGGCTGTTCAATCGCCATCCGCGCCGCCGGCGAGGCTTTCTGGCGCTTGCGTCCGCGCTCAAGCGCAGAACTCCAGAATGGAACTTACGCAGCCGAGCCGTCCTTAAGGCAGGCAAGATTGCTCAGAGCGGTTCTTGCTGCTGGCGCGGCGTCTGTGGCTGTCGCCTTGGCTTTTGCTTGACCGAAGGGAGAACGACTATGGAGACCAAGCGCAATGAATACCCTGCGCCGAAAGACCTGACCATCCATCGGACGCCGGATGGGCTGACGCTGTCCTATAGGGATTCTGGGGACCCTTCCGCGATTCTTTGGGGGTTGCTGCTCCTTGCGCCTCGTGTCTAGCACTACCTGACGTCTGCTGCCCCGCGCCTGAAGATACCACCAGCACACCCAGTACCAGCACACCCAGTATCGGTAGCATCATCTTCAGCATTTTCAGCATTGCGTTCGCTGCCATATGGGTCCTCTTCTATGTCGGGGGTAGCCTCCTTTTGATCTGCGGTGGGTTTATGGCGTTCAACGTCGTAACCATCACCGTAGGAAATCGGCGTTTAGAAGTGCGCCGTAGACCGTTTTCGAGGTATAGGCAGGTCTTGAACGCGGATGACATCGTTCGCATTTACTCAGAAAGAGCAAGTAAAGAAGAAGGTGATGAAGATGATGAAAGACGGCGAGTTCTTCTCAAGACGCGGCAGGGGAAAGTTGTGGTCCTGGGTGATGAGAGTCATTCGGCCAACTACGCCTTCTTCATCGAGCAGGAGCTGAAAAAAGCCTTGCCATTGCCGACAAGCTATAGTTAGGCAAGCTTCCCTGACGCTCGCTTCCTGAAAGGGCTTGGATTGGCGCGCGGGGCTAGTCCATACTTGCGCGATGCCGGACTTCCTGCCGCGCGCCAGCGAAGCGGTCGCGCGCGCCGGCCAGGCTTAATGCTCATAAGGAAAATCGCTCGATGCGCTGCAACAACGCCCTGACACTCGCTCTCTGGGTGATGGCGCTGAGCTTGGGCGCGGCCGCTCAGTCGCCGTCCGCGCCGCCGCGCCGCTTGGACAAGACAACCTTCCTGGAGATGGAGTCGGTGACGAATCCGGCGATGTCGCCTGACGGCCGCCGGGTTGTCTTTACCCGGACTTCGGTGGACA
>CALCKX010000078.1 GCA_937966115.1 uncultured Chloracidobacterium sp.
GGCAAAGCGCCGCGGCGCGACTTCGTCACAGAAAGGCAAAGTCAAAGCGCTCCTGATGAATATGGGGATCACTGTGCAGCGTGACCGGCGCGCCGAAACTGAACTCAATCTCGCGCATCGCGCGCAGTTCCGGCCCGCGCAGCGCCTCGGCAACCTGCGGGCTGACGCGCAGGGTGACTTCGCTGATCACCTGCCCCGCGGCCGCCTTCTCCTTGGCTAGATGCTTGGCGTCCGACAAGATTTCGTAGCACATCGTCTGCGCGGACTTGATCATGCCGCTGCCGCCGCAGTAGTGACAAGGCTCGCTCAAAATGCGCTCCAAGCTCTGGCGCACCCGCTTGCGCGTAATGGCGACCAAGCCGAAGTCGTTGAACGCGGTAATCTTTGACGGCGAGCGGTCGGACTTCATAGCCTGCTCTAGCACCTGCATGACTTTCTGGCGATTGCGGCGATCTTCCATGTCAATGAAGTCCAGGACGATGATCCCCCCCAAGTCGCGCAGCCGAATCTGCCGCACGATTTCCGCCGCCGCTTCAATATTCGTGCGGGCAATCGTGTCTTCGAGGCGATTCGATTTCCCGACGAACTTGCCGGTATTCACGTCAATGGCAACCAGCGCCTCCGTCTGGTTGATGACGATGAAGCCGCCCGACTTGAGCCAAACCCGCGGCTTGAGCGCGGCTTCGATTTCGGGCTGGATGTTGTATTCCTCGAAAATTGGGCGATTGCGCGTGTAGAGTCGCACGCGATCGACCAGCTTGGGCTGGAAGCGGTTGATGAAGTCCACGATGTTGGCGTACTCGCCCGGATCATCCACTCGAATGACGGAGAAATCGCTTGACATGTGGTCGCGCAGCAAGCGCTGCACCAAGTCAAGCTCGCGGCAAAGCGCAGTGCCCGAGCGCGCCTGCTCGGAGCGGCGCCGGATGTCGCGCCAAGTCCGGGCCAGGTAGAGCATGTCATCGCACAAGTCCTGTTCCGAGCGTCCCTCGCAAGCCGTGCGAACGATGAAACCGCCCGTGACCCCTTCCCGCTCCCGCAGCATGGTCATGGTGCGCTTGAGACGCAGCCGCTCCTGCTCGGTCGAAATTTTGCGCGACACGCCGATATGGCTGATGGTGGGCAGGTAAACCAAGTACCGCCCCGGCAGCGAAACATAGGAGGTGATTCGCGCGCCCTTGAGACCGATTGGCTCCTTTGCGATCTGAACGATGATTTCTTGCCCCTCGCGCAGCAGCTCGCTGATCGCGGTCGGTCGGCGCGGGGCGTCGAGGTCACGGCGGTCGTCCTTGCGGTCGTCCTTGCGCGGCTCATCGCGGCGGTCATCGCGCGGCGCGCGCGGGGATGGGCGCGGCTCGCGCGCCGACCGCGCCTCGGCGCGCGGCTCCGGCAACGGCGGCTCCTGGAGCGCCAGCGCCTCGGCGCTGACGGGAATCTCGCGAATTATCACCGGCGACTCTTCGGGAACGCTTTTGGCGCTGCCGTTTTCGGCGTGGTGGCCGGCCAGCTCCGCCTTGAGCGCCATTTCGGCTTCGGGGGCGGCGTCGTCCGAAGCGTCATCGTCCGGGCTATCGCTGCGATCCTCGGGGTCGGCGGCTTCGTCGCCTGGCGCGCCAGCGCCGCGGCCGCCCCGCCGGCGACCGCGGCGACCGCGGCGAGGCGGAAATTCCGACTGCGGCAGGCGCGCCTGAAGTTGCGCGGCATCGGATGGCTCGTCCTCGTCCGCAGCCGCTTCCCCTGGATCGTCCGCTGACGATGCCGCTGGCCCGGCAAGCTCGCCCATCGCGGGCGACGGCGCGTTTTCATCCGCGACGGCTTCAGTCATCGCCGCGGCATCCGCTGCCGCAGGCTCCTCCGGGAACGCGACGGGCGTCGAGTCCATGTCCGCCGGCTCGCCCACTTGCTCGTAGCCAAGCGTCAGCGGCTCAACTGCCGGGCGCTCGTCCACTGGCGCCGGCGACAGCTCGTCCGCCGGCGCGTCGGGCTTGGTTTCAATCTCTTCAATGCGCGTTTGGGCGATGATCTTTTGCTGGATGAGCGCATCCTTGAGAAAATCGCCGGCTTCCTCACCGTAATCCTCATCATCCAGGACGCGCTCAAAGCGAGCCTCGACGACCGGCGGCACATCAGACGGCGGAAGCTCCGCGGCAACCAGCGAAGCGACCTCTTCCTCCGCTTTTTTGCTCCGCCGACGGGCGGGCTTTTTCTTTTCCTCGCCGATCACTTCCTTTCGCCGACCGCGTCGGCGCTCGCGCGCTGGGCCGGGCGCGGCTTCCGGCTCGCCCCGGTCGGCCGGCGCCGCTGGCTCGAGTTCAAGGCGGCCGGCAACGGATGTCAAGCTGTCAGCGGGCGGGGCAGCCTGGCTCGCCGGGGCGCTTTCCAGATCGTCGCTGACTCGCTCAAACTGCGGGACTTGGCTCGATTCCAGGATTGATTGCAATAAAGGCGTGGCGAGACCGGCTTCCGGCGACTGAGTCTCGACAGACCGCTCGGCGGGGTCGCCAGACTCCGGCGCGGATGAGAGCGCCGTTGTCTCCTCTGGCTCAAGCGCCGCGTCGCCCCTCGGCTCGGCCACCGCCGGACGCTCAGCCGGCTGGTCAAAGCGGCGCTCGCGCCCGCCGCGGCGACCCTCGGCGTCGCGGCGCGGCGGCTCGCTTGGTCGCTCCGCTCGCTCGGGACGCAGCCGAGTCACGCTTTCGGTTGTATCAAGGTCTTCCTCGGTTTCCTCGAAGAAATCCCCCACGTAGAGGAAGGCGTCCCGCTCTAGTCCAATATCCACGAAAGCCGATTGCATGCCCGGCAGCACCTTGCGCACTTTCCCCTTGTAGATATTGCCGACCACGGCCTTCGAGTCATCGGCCCGTTCAACGTAAAATTCGACGACGACGCCTTCTTCCAAAATCGCGACGCGCTTTTCGTAGGCGTTGACGCTAATAATCATTTCCTTGTTCATAACTTGGATTATTCCTTGAGATTTTTTTCCAAACGCGGTCATCAGGCCAGGCGGCGCCAGGGCGGGGATGGCGACGCCGCGCGCAGCGGGCGCGCTTCAAGGCTGCCGCTGCCACAGGCAGCCAGCCGGCGCCTGCGCGGGCCGCGCGACCACGGAGATTTGCAGATAGCGACCAGGGGCTGGCCAGCAAGCGAGAAAAGCGCAAGAACGCGGTCAATAGGACTCAAGATCAAGCCTGCCCTCATCTCAGGAGCGTCGCCCCTGCCGATAGTCGCCAATCCAGCCTGTTACGCTTTGCAGCGACGGACTCCAAAGGAGGGTTGGAGTCGAGTCCCAAATCGTCGAAGCCAAAGTTTTGGTATCCAGTCACCCAATTCGGGGGGCGCATTTCAAGGCGCATTTCAATTCGAGAAGCGCTTCCCGTGTACGTTCGCCACCAAGCCCAAGCTTACGAACGTCATCAACAACGACGAGCCGCCGGCGCTCAACAGCGGCAACGGGATACCCATAATCGGGACTAGGCCAACCACCATGCCGAAGTTAATGATGACGTGAAACGCCAGAAGCGCCATGTAGCCGGCGAGGACGAGCATTGAAAACCGTTCTCGCGAACGTCCCGCAACGTTCGCAGAGTGTAATATGATGAAAAGAAGCAGCGCAAGGACGCCCAGAGAGCCGACCAGACCAAACTCTTCCGCCACCACCGAGGCGATGAAGTCCGAGTGGTGCTCTGGAACGAACCCGCCCTGGCTCTGCGTGCCCCCCCGAAAGCCCTTGCCTATGATCCCGCCCGACCCGACGGCGATCATGGATTGCAAGGTTTGATAGCCAAATCCTTCGCGCGTCTGGCGATCCTTGAGGCGCTCCGGGTAAAAGATCGCGTTCCAGGTCACATTGATCCGGTCGCGCTGATACTGCTTGAGCCGCGGCTCCAGCACAAAAGCGAAAAGGAGGGGACCTAACGCAAAGGCGGCGACAGCCGCGGCGGTCACCCAGCGCAGCGAAATTCCGCTGAGAAAAATCAGCGCCGCGACCGGGGGGAAAAAGGTCAGCGCCGTGCCGGCGTCAGGCTGTTGCAGGATGAGGGCGACCGGCAGCAAAACGACCCCCGCCACCAGCGCCAGTTGTCGCCACGTGACGCCTTCCGCGCCGAGGGGACGTAAAATCCGCGCCGCCAGCAAAATGGCGCTCAGCTTGGCAAACTCCGAGGGCTGGAGCGTCCCCAGCGGGCCGAGTCGAATCCAGCATCGCTGACCGTTGATTTTTACGCCGATGAAAAGCACGGCGATGAGGAGCAGGATGGTCGCAGCGTACACATAAGGCGCGGCGTCAAACACGCGCTGGAAACTCAGGCGCGCCACCCAAAAAAAAGCGACGTAGCCAATGCCGCACCATACCAACTGCTTGAACCAAAACTTCTGGCGCCATTCCGTCGCGCCGCCGGGCGCGGCGTCGGTGCTGTAAAGCGCCACGATGCTCGCCGCGCACAACAGCGTCAGCGCCGCCAGAAGCGGCCAGTCAAAATCGCGCCAGGGACGCTCTTGCATATCGGGTTCCTTGCCTGCTGAGCCTGACTTTCGGCCGGATCAGTCGCCTGCCGCCTGCCGCCGCGCTTTGCGCGCCGGCTTTGGTGCTTCCCGCTCTGGCGATTCCCGCTCTGGCGATTCCGTCGTGACCGGAAGCCCTTTTTTCTTCCTCAGCCAAGTTTCAAAGATGGCTCGCACATTAGGCGCGGACGCCTTGGCTCCAAAGCCGCCGTGCTCAACCAGCGAGATGGCAGCGATTTCGGGATGCCGCCGCGGGCCAAAGCCCACGAACCACGAGTGATCGCGCTCCTCGAGCTTCGACGCCTTGAGCTTGCTGACCACCTGCGCCGTGCCTGTTTTCCCGCACATCTCAAAGCCAGTCTCCGGGTCCCGGATCGCCGAGCCGGACGCCGTGCCGCCGGCGTTGACCGCGCCCCACATGCCTTCAATCACCGCCTCCCAATAGTCATCGGGAAGCTCGACCTGCTTCACGCGATTCTCAAACGTCACGCGCGGGCTGTCATGGGTCGGGCGCGCTTCGAGCAAAAAATGCGGCGTCTGAAACGTTCCGCGCATCGCGATGCCGGCCACCGACCGCAGCATTTGCAGCGGCGTCGGGCGCACCATCGCCTGCCCGATGGAAGCGTAAACGGAGTCAGCGTCGGTCCAGCGATACTGAGCGGGCGTCGCATTTGGCATGGTTCGCCGCACCGTGGCGGCTTTGAGTTCCAAGCTTGGAATATAGCCTTTGAACTCATTGGGCAAATCAATGCCCGTGTATTCCCCGGCGCCGATTTCAGAGGCGTAGGTTCGCAAATCATCCAGCCCGAGCTTGATGCCTAGCCGATAAAACCATCCATCGCAGGACTTGGTGATGGCGTAAGGCAGCGGCGGCATTCCATGGCTGCCCATGCAGCGGACATGCCGACCGCCAACGTTGATGCCTCCGCCGCACAGGAAGCGATCCGTCGGCTTGAGGACGCCAGCGCGCATGGCCGCCACCGCCATGATGACTTTCCACGTCGAGCCGGGCGGATAAATGTCCTGAATCGCCCGATTGCGCAAAGGCTTATGCTTGTCGTTGGCGTAGCGCGCATAATCAGCGCGCGAAATGCCCGCCGCAAAGAGATTCGGGTCGTAGCCTGGCATCGAGGCCAGCGCCAGCATTTCGCCATTCCGCGGGTCCATGACGGCAATCGCGCCGTCCAGCTTCAGCGCTCGGAGGCGCGCTTCAGCCACGCGCTGGAGGTCCAGATCGAGGGTCGTGACAATATCTTGCCCCGGCACGGGCGGAACGGTTTCGATTTCGCGCACGAAGCGCCCGCGACTATCCACGATAATCCGCCGATAACCGTCGCGCCCCATCAAAATGCGGTTGTAGAAACGCTCCAGCCCAGCTTGCCCGACCTTGTCGCCCGGCCGGCAATAGTCAAACTCCGGCCGCTTGAGCTGGGCTTCGCTAACCTCCGTCACATAACCCAGGATGTGACAGGCCAGCTCGCCGTGCAGGTATTTCCGCTGCGGACGCAGCTCAACCAAAAACTCCGGATGCTCGTAGTCCAGAACGGCGACCTTGGCTCGGTCGGCATCGCTGATGTTGGACTTGACCTCAACTGGGCGCGTCTTCGCCGACGGCGACCGAAGCTGCTGCCGGGCGAGCTCCGGCGAAACGCCGAACTCCTCCATCAAAATGCGCAGCGTTTCAGCTTCGCTCTGGATGTCTTCCCGGTTGATCATCAAGCTAAACGTCGGCCGACTATCCACCAGCACGCCCCCATAGCGGTCCAGAATATTGCCCCGCGGCGCGACGATTGGGATTTTGCGCTCGCGGTTGTTTTCCGCCTGCTTGACATAGCTTTCATGGTGAACGATTTGCATGCTCCACAAGCGCAGCGCGAGAATGGCAAAGGCCAAGGCCACCCCGACTTGAAGCGCGAGCAGGCGAAGTCGCGGATTGAAAGGCGGCGGCGGGCCAGCGGACGAAAGGCGCGGCGTCATCACAAGCGTAATAACAGGCTAGCTCTGCGCGAGCAAAAAGCCCCTGGGCGAAAGGCTAAAAGGCGCGAGGAGCGATTGGCTCATCGTTACTGCGAACCGAAATCCACTTGCCCAGCCAGCGATCGCCCAGCGGAAACAGCGCCAGCCCGGCCAGTCCATTTCCAAGCAGCGACAGCATGCCAACTCGCACCACATCGCGGAAGGTCGTTCCCGGCGGCAATAGGGAGAAGAAATACAGGAAGAAGGCGAACAGCCCGGCGTTCGTCACCGACGCCAAGGGCAGCACCAGCAAGCGCGTGAGCTTGCTATCCAGCGAGAACTTGACGCTGGCGGCCGCCAGCGTGTAGCCAATCAGCATTTTTACAAAGCCGTTCGCGCCATACAGAACGCCCAAGACGAAGTCCTGCAAGAGCCCGCCCGTCATGCCAACCAGGGCGGCGCGGAGCGCCCGCGGCTGGACGCCTACAAAGACGGTGAGGATGAGCATGAAATCCACGTGCTCGAACAGGAAGCCCAGGCGCGGCAGGCGGACCAGGATGGTTTGAAGCGCCGTCATCAAAAACAACGCGATGGTCACGCGCGCCGCGGGTCCAAGATCGAGCGACGCAAGCTTGGCGCTCGAGCGGCGCTGGGGCAATGACTGGCGCATGACATGAGGGGAAAGCATAGCGCGTGAATTTACTGCCGCGCCTTCCTACTTGGAAGGCGGCTTAGCCGGGGAGGACGCCCGCGGCAGCTCAGACACCGTCACCCGAACGGTCGGCGGGAGAACGGCGACTTCTTCCAGCCGCTCCAGCGGCGCGCTTGGACGAACCGTGATTTGGTGCAACCCCGCGCCCGAGCCGCGCTCAACCGTCTCCACGACGCCAACGATCAAGCCCTTGGGATAGACCCCATCCAGACCGCTGGTCAGCACCGTCTCGCCTTCGCTAACTTCAGTCAGCCCCGAAATGTTGTCCAAACGGCAGAGCGGCTGGTTCTGTCCCCGCAGCTCGCCATTGACCCGCGACACGGCAAGGGTGGCGCCCAGCCCGGCTTGCCCGTCGGCGATGGTCTGAACAACCGCCACCGTCGGGCCGACGGCGACCACCCGCCCGACCACGCCCTGCGGGGTGACGACCGGAGCGTTGAGGAGCACCCCATCCAGGGCGCCTTTGTCAAGCGTCACCTGCCGAAACCAGGGGACGCCATCGCCGGCGATGACGTTGGCGACCACTGTCGGGGACGGAGCGGCTTGCCTGAGGGCCAGCAGCTCGCGCAGACGCCGGCCATCCAGAGCTTCGCGCTCCCGCTCGACCAGCGCCAGCCGCAAGCGGTCATTTTCCTCGCGCAGACGCTGGTTGGCGATATGCACGCCGCGCAGGTCCACATACCCGGACCAGGCGGCGACCAGCGTCGTCACCGCCACGTCGGCGACTTTTTGGAGGGGCTGAAGCGCGGTTAGCGCCGCCGTCCGCGGGAGGCTCTGCCCCAGGCTGCGCGCCCGGGCATGGAGCGACATGAGAAGAAACTGCGCCAGCAGCAGCCCCGCGACCAGCAGGGCGACCCGCCGCGCCGGATCAAGCTTCTGCAGGGGCGGGGGTAAACTCGACATGCTTCCCTCTCATCAGCGGGTCGCGCCTCAGTTGGCGATGATATGCTTGGCGTACGCGCCGCCCAAGCTCACGCGCTTGAGCAACTCAAAGTCGCCTAGCATCTTGCCCGTGCCAAGCACCACCGATGACAGAGGGTTCTCCGCCAGCGTGACCGGCACGCGGGTTTCCTTCATCAACAGCTTGTCGAGCCCCTTAAGCAACGCGCCGCCGCCGGTCAGCACGATGCCGCGGTCGGCAATGTCCGCTGAAAGCTCGGGCGGCGTCCGCTCGAGCGCGACGCGCACCGCGTTGACAATCGTGGCGATTGGCTCCGCCATGGCCTCGCGGACTTCCTCATCCGAGATGGTGATGGTCTTGGGAATCCCCTCGATCAGGTCGCGCCCGCGGATTTCCATCGTGAGCCGCTCTTCGAGGCGGTAGGCCGACCCCAGCTCGATCTTGACTTGCTCGGCCGTTCGCTCGCCAATGAGCAGATTGTATTTGCGCTTGATGAACTGCGAAATGGACTCGTCCAGCTCGTTACCCGCCACCCGGACGGCGCGCGAGTAAACAATGCCGGAAAGCGAAATGACGGCGATGTCCGTCGTGCCGCCGCCGATGTCCACGATCATGTTGCCATAGGGCTCGGTAATGGGCAGCCCCGCGCCGATGGCGGCGGCCATCGCCTCCTCGACGAGATACACCTCGGCCGCGCGGGCGCGGTAAGCCGCGTCCTCGACCGCGCGCAGCTCGACCTGCGTGATTTCGCCCGGCACGCCAATGACGACGCGCGGCGAAACCCACGACTTGCCGTTGTGCGCCCGCCGGATAAAGTGCTGAAGCATTTTTTCCGTCACCTCGAAGTCCGCGATGACGCCGTCTTTCATTGGGCGAATCGCCACGATATTGCCTGGCGTGCGCCCGATCATTTCCTTGGCTTCCTTGCCAACCGCCTCGACTTGGTGAGTGATTTTGTTGATGGCGACGATGGATGGCTCGCTGACGACAACGCCGCGCCCCTTGGCGTAAACCAAGGTATTGGCGGTGCCAAGGTCAATCGCCAGATCGTTGGAGAAGTAGTTGAAGATAGAGCGGAGTTTCATTGAAGCTCAGAAGACATGAATCCTGCGAGACAAGTTCAAGGGCGGCGCTCTTCGCCGCTCAAAGCAGCCGGCGAAGAGCGCCGCTAACGCGGAAAATCGCCAAAATACTGCCGGTGAAACCTTGTTCACTTTTGAAGCATTGTCAAGAAACGGCCCGCCAGGGGCGGAGAATTTTTCCCTGGCAGCCGGCGGCGCGCTCGGCCCCGCCGAGGCTAGCGACCGACGGCTAGTTGGCGACGGTTTTTTCGCCGTGTCGCCCGCGCGCATCGGAAGCCGCGATACGAAAGGTTTGGCCCGGCAGCACGAGAGAGAACCGCCCTTCGCTATCCACCGGAACGGCGCGCCCGTTGATGCGCACCTCGGCCCCCGGCTCGGTTTCGCCCGAGACATTGTAAATCCCAGCCGCCACTCTGGAGACCTTGACTCTCCCAATGTAAATGGGCGCATCGCTTACGCCCGGCTGCCGGGGAACGAACGTCAGGCGAAACTCCTCGCTCCACACGCCGGGCCGCCCGTCGCGAGCCAGCGCCCGCACGCGCCACCAGTACGTTCCGCTCTGCGAGTTGACGGTCCAGGTGAATCCGCCGCTATCCGTTTCTTTCTCGAAAATCAGCGCCCGATCGAGAAAGTACTGCGAGTCGGCGACTTGCAACTGATACCGGGCAGCATCCGCCACGCCTCCCCAGGCAAAGGATACTGGCAGCGGCTTGCCATATTCCAGCGGAAAAATCCGAGCGTTTTCGGGCGACGCCAGGCGCGGCGGCGACAGCAGGGCGTATTGCCCCAGCTTCCGGTTCTGCTCATACTCGACGCTTGTGTTGGCGCGAATGCTCTCGGTGATCCCGCGATCGGTGGCGCTGCGCACTTCCCCGCGCTCGACGTTGACGCGCACGCGCTCGCCGGCCACCGCCACTTCGGCGCTCGTATTCTGCGTCACGCTAAACTTAACGCTCTTCGAAGCCAGCTCGTTGACATCGTCCGAGGTTCTGACCGTCCCAGTGCTGATGTTGACCGTGCCGCCTTCGACGCGGTTGCGCACCACCTGCTGATCAGTCTTTGCGTTGACGGCGTTTTCCTGGATGAGAATTGTCGAGTCAGCCTTCATTTTGAGAACGCTGCGGTCAACGTATTGAATGACCGCCGCGCCGTCAGAGGCCGTGTAAATGACATCGCCAGGCTCGAGCAGGGCGTTGGGCGTGGCTTGCTCCACCTGGTTCGTGCGGGCGCGCTTGATGGAAACGCTGCCCAGCACCTGCACCAAGCGGGCCGACTGCGCCTCAAGCTCGCCGGCGAGAGCATCCTGATGGCGCTTCCAGAGGTACAACCCGACGGCCGCGCCAATCAGCAGTAAAAAAATAGCTATCGCCTGGTAAAAGGTTCGCCGCGATATCAAGTACCAATCCAGAAACGGACGCCGAAATTTTGGCGATGCGGCGTTTTTATTGCCTGGTTGGACGTACATTGAACATCACAGCTTGGCTAGCCAAATTGAGCGGAGCTGGAGAACCGCGACTTGAACCGCGCCTGGGATTAGCGCTACAACGCAGCGAGTTGGTCATAGCACAGATAACTGTGCAAAATCAAAAGGCGCCCGCTGCCGCCTTGCGCGCTCGCGGGCGACCGACATCGGAGTTACTCGCGTCATGACATTCACTTGCGGCTGCCGGCCGCTGGACCAAGCAACCGTTAGCACGCTTATCATTCCGGTGTTTGCCGACGAGGCATCCGCCCCCAATGCGCTCGATGGACTCGCCCCGCCGGCCGACGACCGGATTCGAGCAGTTCTTGGCTCATCTGAAATGAGCGGCAAACCGGGGCAGTCGCTTTCCCTGCGCCTTCCGGTCGGCGCGGGCATTGGGCGCGTGATCCTGGTCGGCGTCGGCGCAGCCGAAAAGCTGACCACCCAGACGGTTCGCGAAGCCGTCGCGGCGGCCATTCGGAGCGCTGGGCCCGATGGCGCGCCCCAGGTTGGTATTGTCCTGCGCTCTGGCTCGCTCGCGCCGGCGGACTTTGCCCAGGCAGCCGTCATTGGCGCGCATCTCGCGACCTTTGCCACGGATAGCTACCGCTCGGAAGACGCCAGGCCCATTCGCGTCGAGACGCTCGACTTTCTGACCGCGACCCCCGACGACCGGCGGCTCGACGAGGCGATTCGTCGCGGAAGCGTCATTGGGGAGTCCATCAACTTCGCTCGCTTCCTGGTCAATGAGCCGGGCAACCGACTGACGCCGACTGATCTCGCCCACCATGCGCAGGAAATGGCGAATGAGGTCGGGCTTCAGACTGAAATCCTCAACGAGGACAAAATGCGCGACTTGGGGATGGGCGCCTTGCTGGCGGTCGCGCGCGGGTCGGCTGAAGAGCCGCGCCTGATTACGGCGCGCTACGCGGCAGCCAAAAGCGGCGGCGAGACCATCGCCCTGATTGGCAAGGGGATTACGTTCGACACCGGCGGCATCTCGCTCAAGCCGGCCGAGAACATGGAAAAGATGAAATACGACATGGCCGGCGGCGCGGCGGTCTTGGGCGCGATGCGCGCCATCGCCCAGCTCAAGCCAAGCGTCAACGTCATCGGCATCGTGCCCAGTTGCGAAAACATGCCGTCCGGCAAAGCGACCCGTCCCGGCGATGTCGTCCGCTCGATGCTCGGCAAGACGATTGAGGTCGTCAACACCGACGCCGAAGGGCGGCTCATCCTGTGTGACGCCATCGCCTACGCCCGGCAGCTTGGGGCAACCTGCCTGATCGATCTGGCCACGCTGACCGGGGCCATCGCGATTGCGCTGGGGCTGCGCTACGCCGGCTTGTTCAGCCATCATCCCGCTTTGGTCGCGGACTTGCAGGCCGCAGCCCGCGCCGCCGACGAGCGCATCTGGCCGATGCCGCTGGATATCGAGTATCGGGAGCTTATCAAGAGCGACATCGCGGACATCAAGAACGTCGGCGGCAAGTACGGCGGCAGCATCGCGGCGGCCTGGTTTCTGCGCGAGTTTGCCGGCGACATTCCCTGGGCGCACCTCGACATTGCCAATGTCGCCTGGAACACCGAGAACAAGCCCTACCTGCCCAAGGGCCCGACCGGCTTCGGCGTGGCCACGCTGGCGGAATTCGTCCTGGCGCGCGCCCGACGATAGCTACAGCCCGAAATATTTCGCGTAAAACGACCGCGCCTCGGCAAGGCTGGAGGTTCCCTTGATGATGGCGCGGCCGTCCCGAAACAGAGTGGCGTCCAATCCATCGGCGGCGAAGATGAGCAAGTCGGCGTTGTAGCGCGTCGCTCCCGCGCGCGCCAAGCGCTCAGCCAGGGGCGCGAAATCAAGCGTCAATCCGCTCGCTTGCGCGGGCCGGATCTGGACGGCTTGGCGTCCGCACAGGGCGGCGGCGAACGAAGCGCGCTCGGCCGCGAGAAATTCAAACCGCCGCAACTGACAGCAGGGACAGTCCGGGCGGCGACGCTCGGCCGGCAGGGCGAGCGTCGCCTGCTGCCCCGTCCAGACATCCATTTGCCATAAATTGCGGCGACACAGCGCCGCCTGGCCCGTGAGCAGCTTCAGGGCTTCAGCCGCCTGCGCTGCCGCGACGGTCAGGATAATGGGCAAAATCACGCCGGCCGTCTCGCAGGTCGGCGCGCCGGTCGCGTCAGGCGGCTCCTCGAAGACGCACCGCAGGCAGGGGGTTTCGCCCGGCAAAACGGTCATGGTCGCGCCGTGACCGCCGACGGCCGCCCCGTAAATCCAAGGCTTACCGCGCTTGACGCAGGCATCATTGAGCAGGTAGCGCGTCTCGAAGTTGTCTGTGGCGTCAAGGACGACATCGGCCGCCTCGACCAGCGGCTCCACCGTATCCGGCGACACATCCGCAATGACGCCCTCAATCCGGGCAGCGGTGTTAATCGCCCGCAAGCGCGCCTCGGCGGCGCGGGCCTTGGGCCGGCGCTCGCGGGCGTCGGCTTCATCGAACAAAATCTGGCGGTTGAGGTTCGACCACTCGACGAAATCCCGGTCCACGACGCGCACGGTTCCGACGCCGGCCCGAACGAGCATATCCGCCAACGCGCAGCCCAGCGCCCCGCAGCCCGCCACGAGCGCGCGCCCCTGCGCCAGCCGCGCCTGCCCTTCGGGGCCGATGCCGGCAAACAGCTCCTGCCGGGAGTAGCGTCCGTTCGCCATGCCGGTTGGCGTCAGGCCTTGGCGAGAAACTTGGCGACGCCAGCGCGGCAGTCAGCCGTATGCCGGGCGATGACATTGACATCCGCCCCGCTGCGCAGCGCCGCCTCGAAGCTCAGTCCATCCATGTGGTAGAGCAGCCGCTTCGTCAGATGCATCGCCGAGCCGCTTCGCGCCGCCAGCTTCGCCACGTACGCGGCGAATTCCGCCTCGAACGCCTCATCCGGCAGGACTCGGCTGACCAGGCCCCAGTCATGGGCTCGCTGCGCCGAGATAATCTCCCCGGTCAGCGCCCATTCGAGCGCGCGCTTCTCGCTGAGGTTGCGGCGCAGAATCGCCATGACCATCGCCGGCACGAAGCCAATGTTGACTTCCGGGTAGCCGAACTGCGCGGAAGCCTCCGCCACAATCAGGTCGCAGGCCGAAGCCAAGCCGCACCCTCCGGCGAGCGCCCGCCCGCGAACCCGCGCCACAATCGGCTTGGGACAATCGCGCATGGCTAGAAACAAATGAACCAAGGCTTCGGCGTCGGACAGGTGATGCATGACATCCTGCTCGGCCATGGCTTCGAGCGCCGCCAAGTCGGCCCCGGCGCAGAAGTCCTTGCCCGCGCCAGCGATGACGATGACGCGTGCGGCGGCATCCTGGGTCGCCGCTTGGATGGCGGCGCGCAGCCCCTGCAACGCGCCTGCGTCGAGCGCGTTGCGCTTGTCAGGGCGGTTGAGCGTAGCGGTGGCGATGCCGTCGCTCACTTCATACAGGACGGCGTTCGGCGTTTTATCCATTGTCAGGCTTCGAGCCGCGACCTGCGCCGCGGCCCGCTCGTCTCCTCTGGCAGGTCTCGCTGTCGGCTGGGACGGCGTTCCGCTAGAGTACTCGCATCACGATGGTCTTCCAACTTCTTCACGGCGGTTTTCACGCAATGCCAAACTCGCTCTCCCCGCGTCACGCCGGGCGACGCCGCTGGCTCGCGCGGCTCGGCTTCCTCTGGCTGTTCGCCCTTTCGCTTTCCGGGCGCGCTCAAACGCCCCCATCGGCGATTGATTACGTCCTGACGCCCCAAGCGCCTAACTCGCACCTCATCGCCGTCACCATCCGCTACGCGCCGACGGAGCCGGTCAGTCAGATTGACTTCGCGCTTCCGGCCTGGCGACCCGGGCGCTACCAGATTCAGAACTATGCGCGTAACATCCGCGACTTCAGGGCGACCGACCAAGCCGGACAGCCGCTGCGGTGGGAAAAAACGGACAAATCCACGTGGCGGGTCGAGCGCGGCGCGGCGAAGGAAGCGCGCGTGTCTTATGCCTACTACGCCAACACGCTTGACGCCGGCTCGACGCTTTGGAACGACGAAGAGCTGTATTGGAACGGAACGAATCTGCTGATGTACGTCGTCGGCCACCAGACGCTTCCGGCGCGGCTTTCGCTGGCGCTGCCTTCGGATTGGAAATGCGCCTATCCCCTCAAAAAGGTCGGCGAGCCGTTCGTCTATGAAGCGCCCGACTATGACACGCTGGCCGACGCGCCCGGCATCGCCAGCCCGACGCTGGAAGCGGCTCGGTTCGACCACGCCGGGACGACGTACCATCTCGCTTTTCAAGGACCGGTCAGCTTGCCGCTGCAAGAAGTGGCGGAGCAAACGCGACGCATCGTCGCCGAGACAGTGGCGATGTTTGGCGGCGTAGCGCCGTTTAGCGACTATTGGTTTCTTTACCACTCAACGCCGGGCGGGCGCTTCCATGGCGTCGAGCATTTGAACTCCACCAGCATTACCGTTCCGTCGAATGTCTTCGAGGACCGGCCGCAACGGTTCTATTCGATTACAGCGCATGAGTTTTTTCATGCCTGGAATGTCAAGCGCATTCGCCCCCAGGCACTCGGTCCATTCGACTACAGCCGGGAGGTCTATACGCGCAATCTGTGGGTCGCCGAAGGCGTGACGAGCTACTACGATGATCTGATTTGTCGGCGGGCGGGCGTTATGTCGGTTGAGGATTACCTGCGCTCGCTGGCGACAACCATCGCCGCTCACCAGCGGACGCCCGGGCGACTGCTCACGCCGGTCACGGCGGCCAGCTTCGACGCCTGGCTCCTGCCGGACGACAGCAATGTTCGAGTGGATTTTTACACCAAGGGCGCGCTGGTGGCGCTGCTGCTCGATCTGGATATCCGAGGGCGAACCGACGGCGCAAAATCCCTCGATGACGCCATGCGGTGGCTTTACGCGACCTATGCCGAGCGTGGTCAGGGCTATCCCGAAAATGGCATGCAGCTCGCGGTCGAGGCGGTGACCGGGGCGAGCTACGCAGACTTCTTCGCGCAGTACGTGGACGGCACGGCGGAGTTGCCCTACGGCGAGCGCCTGGCGGCCGTCGGGCTTGAGCTGATTGAGTCGCGGCCGCCAAAACAGCCGAAAGCGTCGCTGGGCATCGAGCTTGCGGGCGATGAAAGGCAAACGGTGATCGCCAACGTGTTCCCCAACGAAGCGGGCTTCCAGGCGGGGCTAGACCGCGGGGATATTTTGGTGGCGATTGACGGCGAGCAGGCCAATACGGCGACCGTGCCGGAGCTGTTGCGGAAGCGGCAGCCTGGCGAAGTCGTCAAGGTGCTGGCGTTTCGGCGCGGCAAGTTGCGCGAGATGACGCTGACGCTGCAAAAGGAAACCCGAACGGACTTTCAGCTGCGCCCCGTGTCATCCCCAAGCGCGATCCAAGCCAAGCTTTACCAAGCTTGGCTTGGATCGCCTCTCGGTCGCTCGCAAGGAACCTTGCCTGTCAGACCAGCCCCGGCGCATCTTCGCGCCGCGCGCCCAGCGCCGTCCGAAGCGCCCGGCGCGGCGCTCAAAGGCGCGTTGTCGCGGCGGCGCGCGGGTTATTCGGGTTATTTCAGCGATAGCCCAGCCAGTCGCTTTAGAATTGACTCGCCATCCACAGGCGGATACGCCAAGGCGCCAAAGGCGTCCGCGACGTAGCGCGGCTGACGCATGCCGACGAGCGTGCAACTCAGGCTGGGCAAGCTCCGCAGCGTGTTGATTGCCATTTGGCTCAAGGACTGTCGCTCATCCGCATAGCCAGCGGTCGCCAGCCGCCCCCGGGCGGCGTCGGATTCGCGCTGCGACTGCGCAGCGGCAAAGCCGGCGACGGCCTGTAACGCCTCGTTTGCCAGATGAATGAAACGGTCGCGCCAGGATTCGAAAGCGTCCTCCTGATGGGGCGGCGGCGCTAGCTGGCTCAACCACTGCCGCAGCGGCAAGATGACGAGCCGATAGGCGTTTTGCTCCCAGACGAGCGCTGAAGCGAGGCGCGGGGCAAGCTGTAGCAGCCACTTCGCCAAGCCTTCATCCGCCATCAGCGGGAGCGCGAAATCAGTCGCTAGCGTCGCCTCGTGCTCGCTCAGCGGCAACAGGGCGAGCGTCAGCGCCTCCAGCGACGCGGGCGCGTTCTGGGATGTGAAATCGGCTAGCCGAGCCATTTGTCGTCCGGTGAAAGCGTTGAGCGGGCGATTGGCAAGCGCGCCAATCCCCTTCGCCGCGCAAAAAGCCAGCGGCGTCAGCCCAGCGTTGTTGATTTCCGTGACAGCTCCGGTTTCAAACAGGTTGAGCGGAAACTGAACGACTTTGAAGCGGTGATCGGGCGCAATGGATTCAGCCTGTGCCAGACAGCGAGCCAGGCTGACATGCGTCGGGTCACTCGCCGGCAACGGGAAGTTGTTGGATGAAATGCCATAGAAACGGATGGTTCCGGCGGCGACCTGCGTTTCAAGAAAGGCGAAAGCTTCGCGGATGCGCCGGTAGAATTCATTGTGATCCGCGGCGGTGACGCCGCGCTTTTCACAAGCGTTGAGGAAATACTCCGGATTGTGCAGCAAGAAGACGTCCAGGGTGGCCAGCCCCATGCGCTTGCGGCTTCGCTCGATCTGGGTCGCTAGGAATTCCGGGTGGATGCAGTGCCAAAGACCAGGCCCATACTTGACAACCTCAGGAAAGTTCCGACGCTGCGCCAAGCGCAGATTATCGCCCTGAATGTAGCCGCCTTTTGTCACAACGATGATGGAGGCGCGGTCAACATCCCGCAAAATCCGTCCGACCGCTCGCTCAGCGCCGCCGTCGGTATAGTTGGCGCTCGTGTCAATCAGATTGCCCCCCCGCGCCAGATAGTCCCGCAACGCGGCTTCATGCGCCGGGTCATCCTCTTCAACGCGGTAACAGCCAAAGCCTAGCGGATGAGACCATAGGCCGGTTTGGCCGAGCGGCTTGAAATTGGGGCGCTCCGCGCCCTGCGCGAACCCTTCGATGTAGCTTGTCATGCCTTGTAGCTCGTTATGTCTTGGCGCGCTTTCCGCGGGAGATACGGCGGCTCAGGGAAGACGCGCTTGGGGGAGACACGCCCATCCTTGCCCCACCTGCCAACCGCTACGCCGCTGCGAAAGACGGACTCGCCATGCCTATTTGGCGCGGAAACAAAAAAAGCCTTCGCTCCAGCGAAGGCTCCCTGCAAGGGATGGACGCAAAGCTCACGCGAACTCCTTTTCGAGAATCAAATGCGCCTTGCGCAGCTCAAAGCGCGCGCGCCCCAGGTTGCCGCCTGGGCTCAGCGCCAAAATGATGAAGTACTCGCGCCCAATCAACCGCGCGACAAGCAAGAAGTCATTCGACACCAGCGTAAGCTCGTGCAATGCGCCAACGCCAGTGTCGGATGACATGCGCATCGTATTGCGCAGGAGCGTGGCGTGCGAGGTGGCGATAAGCGCAACGCGCTCGCCCAGCTCCATTTTGGAGGGGACTTGCGCTTGCTCGATCGCCAGCCCGTCAAGCCCCATGATAGCGATGCCAATGCTGCCCTCAACCCGCGCCAGGATCCCTTCGAGCAGCTCCAAAAACGTCACGGTTGCCCTCCGCTGGAGGCTGGTTGCGGAGAGACTGGCGGCTCGCCGCCGGAAAGGATGTTTTCGCCGCGCCCGATCCGGGGCGTGATGAAGAACAGCAACTCGCCCGTCGTGCGCGACACCTCGCGGCGCTTGAAAAGCTCGCCAAGCAGCGGGAGGCTGGAAATGCCGGGCGTCCGAAAGATGTTGTTCGTTTCAATGTCGTTGAGGACGCCGCCGATGATGGTCGTCCCGCCGTCCGGGACAATGACCTGGGTTTTCGCTGAGCGCTGGTTGATGCTCGTGAAGCCGTTGATGACCTGTCCCGGGGCGTCATTAGTGACTGTGACTGTCAGCAGCACATTGCCTTCGGTCGTGATCTGCGGCGTAATGCTCAGACTAATGTTCGCGTTGACAAAGGTGACGGTCTGCGCCACGCCGACGCCGGCCGTGGCGATGAAAGGAATTTGTGTGCCGGAGATGATGATCGCCTCGGCGTTGTTGAGGACTGTCACGCGCGGAGCGGCAATCGACTTCGCCACGCCTTTTTGCTCATTGGCGGTAAGCGTAGCGGACAAGAGCGCCGTTCCAATCGGCCCCGTGGTCAAGCCAAGCACGGATGAGCCGCCGCCTGAAATGCCGGGCGCGGCCTGAGGTCCGATGAGCAGACCGGGGATAAGAGAATCCGTCGCGCCCTCGCCGCCGCGACCGGCGTCAAGAAACGTATTCGCCGAGGTCGAGAAAGCGGCCGCTCGCCCTTGGCGCGTCAGCGCCGCCGCGAAAAGCTGGACGCCCAACTCGCGCGAGAAGTTACGCGAGGCGAAAACGATCCGCGCCTCGATCTCAACCTGCGGCTCGGGAACGTCCAGCCGCGCAATCACATCGCGCACTTGCTCCAGCGAAGACGGAATATCCGTGATAATAACCGTGTTTGTCCGCGGGTTGATGGAGATACGCCCAGCCGGCGACAGCGCCTGTTGAACAATTGAGACAAACCCGATCCCCCCCAGAAGACCGCCCAGCGGCTGCCCGCTTGGGCTTTGAAGCGGAGCCCCGCCGGCTGCTTGCTGCTGAGCGGCCTCTTGACTGACGCGCTCATATTTCAGCTTGAAATACTCCGTCACCGTTGGCGCGCTATAAATTTCCTGAAGGCGCTGGTTGCGTCGGTTTTGCTCCTCCGCGGTGATCGCCGCCACAGTGGCGACGCGGACGATCAACCCTTCCCGCCGATAGGTAAGCTGGTTGGCTCGAAAGATGGACTCGAGCACCTGTGTCCAGGGCACCTGATTGACCTTGAGCGTGACGGGAACTTTTCCAACCGACTTATCAAGCACAAAGTTCACGTCGTAGTTGTCCGAGATGAACCGGAGAATGTCGGACAGATCGACGCTTGTGATATCGAGGCTCACCGGATCGCCCTGATATGAAGGGTCTCCAAACTGCGCGCCGCGTCCGCCCTGCGGACGGCGACCCGCGACTGGCGCCGGCGCACTGGCCACGGACGCCGCAGCCTTCTCTGTTGCGGGCTTTTCTTTCCCTGGCGAATCGGACGCGTCCTTGCGGGCGGGCGGCATGGTCAGCGCGGCTGGCTCAGGGCGGGCGCTTGCCAGACGCTTCGACGCCGGCGCTTCAGGGACTGTCGCATCGGGGGCGACCTTTGCCGGAGCATGAGTCGCCGGCGACGGGGATTCCGCGACTGACGGCGCCTCGGTCAGCTCGCCGGACGCCGCGCCGGGACCGACCGCCGCGACCGAGCCGCTCGCCAGCCCCGAAGCCATCGGCAAAGGCGCCGGCGCTTCGGTGAAACGCACGACCAAGCCGTCTTCAGATTCCGTCACGGCGTATGGCACGGGCTGCCTGAGATCGAAAACCACGCGCGTCGCGCGCCCATCCGAGTCGCCGATGCGAACCCGCGAAACCATCCGGTCGTCGCCGGGCAGCGTTCGCTTGTCAAGCTTGGCGGTTACGTCAAAAAGGTCGATGACCAGCCGCGCCGGATTTTGGAGCGGAAAGTGGTTGTACCTTGCTTTGGCAGTCACCCCCAACTCGGCGACCAGCGCGCTTTCAGCGGCTGAAAGCGTCACTGACCGTAGCGTCGGCGACTTGGCGGCGACCTTCAGCGAGCGGGCGGCGACCGTCTTGCCGGGACCAGCCGGCAACGCCGCGGACGGGGGCGCTTCCGGCGGGGCGACCGAGCCTTCCTCCGCCAAGCCCGCGCTCGATGGCGCTCTGCCTGGCCCAGGGCTTGACTCAGGCGATGCCACGCGCGACGGCTCGAATTCAATGACGAGCACCTTGGCGTCGTCGCGCAGATAAGAGCGCACCTCGCAGGCTTCGCGCAGGGTTATCTCGAGCCGCGAGTCCGCCTGACCGACGAGCCCGGATTTGACTGTGATGGAGGCTACTAGCCCTTGCTCAGCGCGATACTCAGGCTGTAGAGCCGACGTGTCCGCGCCGTACAGATCAATGGCGACCAAGCGCGGCTCCGGCCTGGACACGTTGTAATCCAGGCGCGCCGTGATCTGTAGCTGCACTCGCGTTAGCCGCGATGAATCAGAACGCACGTCAAGCGTCGAGACCACCGCCGTTTTCGACGCGATCTCAAAGCCCCGGGTCGGCATGGCTCCACACAAGCCGAATCCCCAGAGCAAAGCCAGCGCCGCGCTGGCGCAAGAACGTTTCGGCAGGGATTTCATAGCTCTCCTCCGATGAAAAATCCACTACTTGAATAGAAATCTAAACCTGACCAAACTACTCGACAGCCGTCGCGTATCAGGAAGCCGGAGAAACGCGAGCCTGCGTCATTGAACCGCCGTCGGCGCGCCTCCGGCCGGAGCTTTTGGAATGTAGTCCAGAAGACGCTGCTTGGTGACTAATTGCCCATTGCTGCGAACAATGATTTCTGAGCAAGTGACTCGCCCGACGACTTGGGCGTCAGCGACGCCGAACGAGCGCGGCGACCGCTGAATATTGATGACCGAGCCATTCCAAAACTTCGAGCCCTCACGCACGAACATGGTCGTCCCCAGGCGGCGATCCTTGAGCAGCGCGCCAAGCCCGCGCTCAGTCGAGTAGATACCCATCACCGTCAACTCTTCCACAAGGTACTTTTCAGACTCGGCCGGCGGCGGCTGCCCCTGATCCAAGCGCCGATCCCGAATCTCGCGCCACTTCGCCTCGCGAGTTGGGAAGTCAGGATAAGGCAAATCCGTCACCGGCGGGCGAAATGGCTCGCGCGTCTTGGCGCTATCCCGGAAAGGGTCGCCGGCTGGACGGCGAAAAGGATCGCGTCCCGTTGCGGTGTACGTCGCGGGAATGCTGTCGGCCGCCGGCCCTTTCGCGGGGGCGGTCTCCGCCTGCCCGCTCGGCGCCGACTGAGACAGCCCCGCCGTCGCCTTGCGCGCCGCCGCGGAAGGCGACTGGGCCAGGGCGACTCCGACCAGGGTCAGCGCCGCGAGGCAGCTCGCGCCTGCCAGCGGCAACGCTCGGTAAGCTCGGCAAGAAGCATGGTCATTCATTGGCATCTTCCTCTGTCTTGCTCTGTCTTGCTCTGTCCTGATGTCTTGCTCCGCGCCTGATGTCTTGTCCTGACTTCGCTCAGCCCCTAAGCGCTAGCCCAGCGGCTGGAACGCTGAGCCAGCGCAAAAGCCGGCTGGACCCGCGTCCCGGCTCCCGCTCTGGCTCGCCATCACTTCGGGCTGTCCTCGGTGCCGAGAATATCGCTTTCCGAGGCATAGAATGTGGTGAGCTGATACGTAGCCTCGACGGTCAGCTTCGGGGTCTGGGCGCTCGCCTGGCGAATCTCGACGTCAGACACCTTGACGATTCGCTGAAGCGCGGCGATGTCGGCAAAAAGCTGACCAATCTGATCGTAGGTCGTGCCAGCTTTCACGCTGACGCTTTTCTCGTAGTAAAATTCGCGCTTTTGAACATTGCCTGGGCGAAACTCGCGAACAACCGCCGATCTTGACCGCGCGATATTTTGCAATTGGGCAAGCGTTTCGGACAAGCGAACCTCTTCGGGAATATTGACGCGATAAGCCTGCAAGTCGCGCAGGTATTCTTCGATCTTTTTCTTGTAGTCGCTCAACTGCACGCGAACATTTTCTAAATCTCGCACCTCGGCATCTATCTTTTGAGCTTCCTTCTCGTCTCGCTCAGCCTGTAGGCGAGTGTCGCTGAACATCAGAAGGTCAATCAGAAAGCATAAAAGCCCAACCAGAACCAAAGCGATAAGAATTTGCGCCCACAAAGGAACTCGCTCAAGCATACTGGGAATCCTCGCTACTTCCCGGGCTACTTCCCGGTCTGCGCGGCTTGCGCCGCGCCAGCCGGCGCGACCGGCTGAGGGGGATTGTAGTCACACATAATGATGAATTTCAGCGACTGCTGCTCAGTCGCATCGGGCAGCATCTGGCCCGTCTCCTGGAACATCGGATTGACATTTGTGAACAAGCCGTTTGAACGAAGCTCGAGTTGCTGCGCGAAGTCAGTGATGATATCGCGGTTTTTCTTTTCCCGATCTTTTTCCACTCGGTCGACCACGCCCTCGATGGTCACGGAATTCCCGCGCAGATTAATCCTGTCCAAGCGAACGCCGGCAGGAATGCGAGCATTGACCTGCGAGATGACGCCGACCGGGCCGCGACGCTCCGCATCGAGCTTTTTGATGATCTCGAGTCGCGTTTCAAGCAGCTTTTTCTTTTTTTCGTACTCGTCGCGCTCTTTCTTGACTTTTTCCAGCTCTTCCTTCTGCTTCCGCGCCTGCGTAAGGTGTTCCTTGGCATCCGCGGCCTGCTTGCTGGTGAAGTAGTAGTCGCCGGCAAAGAAGACAAGCGCCAAGGCTAGGCACAGAAGAATCAAAATAATCTGAGCGGCGCCACGAACTGGAGCAGGAGCGGTAGTCGGGGCTGGCTCGCTAACCGCGCTTGTAGCAAGATTGATCTTCGGCATATTCAAAATGTTAGCCAGCCAATGACCCAATGGGCGACTGACCGACTACCTTTCTCTGAAAAAGACCCGCGCAACGCGCTCCGGGAAAAGCTCGCCTAGGTCAATAACCGCTATCCAGAACAGCTATTCAGGCTGACGCGCCGCCAATCCGACAGCGACCGCCATCGTAGGCGACATCTCGCGAATGTACTCTTCATCAAACTTCTTCGGATTTACGATAATCCGGGATGGATTGAAGGCATTGAACCGCTCGACGGGAATGCCGAATCGCTCTGAGAAAGCGGAGGTCAAGCCAGACACTTTTGAGCTGCCCCCCGCGATCAGCACGCGATCCACCGGCGCGACATCGGAAGCCGAGCCGGTGGCCCGCCAGAAGTCGAGCGTTTTTTGAACTTCCATCGCCAGGATGTCAGTCACCGAGTCAATCAGCGACTGCGCGTCGCTCGGCTGCAAGCCATTGTCCGTAGGCACGCCGCGCTTGAGCGCTTCCGCTTGCTCGAAAGTCAGCCCCAATTCCTTTTGCAGCAGGTCCGTGTATTGATTTCCCCCGGCTGAAATATCGCGCGTGAAGACCGAGTTGCTGCCGCGAACGATATTGATACTCGTCACCCCGGCCCCAACGTCGAGCAACGCCACGGTCGCCGTCGGCATGGGCTGATAGTTGACCTCGTAAGCGTTCTGCAACGCGAAGGCGTCTACGTCAATGACGACTGGATTGCGTCCGGCTTGTGAAATCACCGTAGTGTATTGAGCGATCTTGTCGCGCTTGCAGGCCACGAGAAGCACCTGCATCAAGCCGCTGGCTGGGTCGCGCCCAATGACTGAGTAATCGAGATTGACATCCGTGATGTCAAAGGGAATGTGCTGGTCAGCCTCCCACTGGATGCGCTCGGACAGCTCATCGTCAGTCATGTAGGAGACTTCGATTTTCTTGACAATCACCGAGTGACCTGAAACTGACGTATTGACATTCTTCGTCTTGATGTTGTGCTCGCCAAGGAGACGACCGATAGCGTCGCTGACGTGATTGAGGTCGATGATATGACCATCCACGATAGCGTCAGGAACGAGGTTTGCGTGACCAATCGCCATAAGCTCGAAGCCGTTTTTTAGGGGCTTTAGCTCGACCGCCTTGACGGCGCTCGAGCCGATGTCAATCCCCACGACGGTTTTGGCGGCACCTAAACCTAACAGGCCCATAGCGAGACCTATCGCCTCCGTTTCTCAAGAGGATGGAATGCGTGTACAGCGAGAGCAGGCAAGTGCATACATGCGCGCATCGTAGATCGGGGCGATGACTTCCGCTGAAAAACGGGCTCAAGCTGCAGCTCAGTCCAAGTGCAGCTTGCCGCGCCGCGATTCCCACTGCGGCCGTTACTTCTCGGGAGAACAATCCACCTGGCCAATGGAGCGCGCGCGTCGCACAGTGCAAGTAATGTAAGCTGTGGAGCAATTTGGCGCGCCCCGTGATAAAAACACTGCCCTGTATCTTTTGCGTGCCGTATGGTTATCACCCCGTTCCGAACGCGTCAACCTCTTTTTGAGCGCGCCGCGCGTGAATACAAGACAAACCTCTGCACTTTCGATCGCTTTCGCTACTCCGCCGGCAAGCGCCCGCCCTGCCGAGAGGCTCGCCGCTCGGAAAAGCCGCGCTCGGCGGAAAGCCAACGACCATTGCGCGCGCATTCGGAACTCACTACAGTCGCGGACGTGAATGCGCCCGCGCGCCTTGCGCGACGTAACATGACGCGACATATCGGATGGGCTATCCTCGGGCTAGCGCTGGCGGGCGGGCTTTTTTGGCTGCGGTCCCGCCCGGACCCTCCGCAGACCGACCTGGCGCGCTCCGCCCCGCGGGAGGCGTTGGCCTTTATCGAAACCGACTCGCTGCCAAGCGCGCTTCGCCGAATCGAGCAGCTCGCGTTTTGGAAAGCCATCACGCCAGCCATCGGCATGCCGGGACAGTTTGATGATGTCCTGACGGGCGCCCGCCTCATCGCGTGGCTTGACATCGGCCCCGCGGAAGCCAAGCTGCTGGCTCGCGCCCGCTGGGGCGTCGCCATCACCGGAGTGACTGTCGAGGCGTCTTCACAGGCATCGCCGCGGCCTGAGCCAAACGCCGCGGGCAAGGCCGCGCCGGAAGCCGCGCCGCCGGATGGCGTGACGCTCGATCTCAAGCCCCAGCTCGCCTTGTTGGCGTCCACTGGGCTTTCCGCCGAGCAAAACGCCGCCATCGCGCGGGAGCGCCTTCCGCTGGCAGCGCGCAAGCTGTTCGGACAACCGCCGCAATCCTCGGAGCAGCGTCTTGCGACCGGCTTTGTTCTGCGCCTGCGCCACCCGGAGCAGCCTGAAACATCGCTCTGGGCGGCTTCCGAAAACGACCTGCTCTTCTTAGCCAATGATGAAGCCGCGCTTCAGGCGTGCCTTGACACAGCCCATGGACGCCGCGCCGCCCTCGCCGACCTGCCGGCCTTCGGACGCGCGCGCCAAGCGGTCGGATGGGAAGCCGCGTTGCTCTTCGCGTTTGTCAATCCCCGCGGACTCGACGCCGCGCTTCGCCTTGGACCGCTCAACTCAGGCCGGAACGACGCGGTATGGCTCGACGGGCAAGAGCAATCGCTGACGGCGGCCCTAGTCACCGGCCTTTCAGACGGGCTAGGCTATAGCCTGAGCGTCGAGGGCGGTCAGGTCGCGGATCGGTATTATCTGGCGCTTCACCCCCAGATCGTCGCGGCGCTCCGGCCGCACTTTCCGCCGGCGCTGGACGCCGCCGCGACGCAGCGATTCCTAGCTGTCAAGCCGAGCGAGCTCACGGTCGTCAGCTTGGCGCGCCCGCTCGCAGCGCTCGACCGCCTGCAAGCCGCGCTTGCCGCTCGCAGCAACGTCGCCGTCGCGTTCCTGAGCCGGGAGGCGGTTGCCGGCCTGCGCGAGCGATATGGCATCGGGGCGCGCGACCCGCTCGACGATTGGCTTGGCGAGCAGTGGCTTTGGATTAGCCCCGAAGCGGCCGCAAGCGGGCAGGGCGTCATCGGGGCGCGCGTTCGGGACCGGGCGCGACTGCTGCCGCTCCTCGATCGCTACCTGCGCGCCGATGGGTCCAGCTTGGTCAATCCATCCCCGACGCATTTGGGCGTCCCGCTGGTCGTTTCAACCCGCCGCGACGGACGCGCCGCATGCTTTCTCGACGACTGGCTTTTCCTTGGCGATCAAGTCGCGCTCGAACGCTTTTTGACTCGGCAACTGTCCGCGGCGGCGGCGCTGCCGAAGTTGCCGCTCCCGCCCCCGGACGCCTTTCTCTGCCGGTATCGCCAGCCCCAAGAAGACCTCCAAAGCGCCACGCTGGCGCTCATCGCGCTGACGCGCGCCGGCGCGGCGTCGCCGGCGCGTCTCGAAGAAGCGGCCGTCCGGCAGGCCATCGCCGCGCAAGCCGCGGCCAGCGGTCATGCGGCGCTGCGCGATGACGGATGCTTCGGCGAAATGCGCTCGCCCATCGGCAACCTCGCGTACTTGGCTTCGCTGATCAACGCCCTGTGACGTATGCTAGGGGCTTTGACCCGATCCTCGCTCAACGGAGACCCGCCGCCATGACCGCTCCGAAGCCAAGTCTTGGCATGGTCAGCCTCGGCTGCCCGAAAAACCTCGTGGATAGCGAGGTCATGCTCGGCCTGGCCGCCCAAGCGGGCTACGCCATTACCGAAGACGCTGGCAGCGCGGATGTCATTGTCGTCAACACCTGCGGCTTCATTGAAGAAGCCAAGCAGGAATCCATCGAGACCATCCTTGAAATGGCCAGCCTCAAGGCCGCGCGGCCGGGGAGACGCTTGATTGTCGCCGGCTGCCTCGTCGAGCGATACCGCTACGAGCTGCCAGCGGAGCTGCCGGAAGTGGACGCCTTCATTGGCACGAACGAGCTGGAGCAGTTGCCCCGCTTACTGACTCGCCCTGACGCGACCATCGCGCCCCATCCCGTGGCGCTCCGTCCGGGCGGCGGCGTTCCGGCGCGCGAGCGCGACCGCCCTGAAGCCGACTACCTCTACAGCGACGCCACCCCGCGCCTGCGCTCGACGCCGAAGCACTACGCCTACGTCAAGATCGCCGAAGGCTGCGATCACCCCTGCGCGTTCTGTTCCATTCCGCGGATGCGGGGCAACCTGCGCAGTCGGCGCGTCGGCTCGATTCTCGCCGAGGTCGAGCGGCTGGCGGCGGAGGGCGTCAAAGAGATCATTCTCATTGGGCAGGACACCACCAGTTACGGCGAAGACCTGGGCTTGAAGAACGGCTTGGCGGATTTGCTGCGCTCGCTGGCGCGGATTGAGAATATCGCCTGGACGCGCTTCCTTTACGCCTACCCGACGCGCATCAGCGACGCGCTGCTCGACGCGCTTGCCGACGAGCCAAAGCTTTGCCCTTACCTTGACATGCCGCTCCAGCATGGCGCGACGCGCATGCTGCATGCGATGCGGCGCCCAGGGTCGCGGCGCTTCCTGGAAAAGCTCATTGCGCGCATTCGGGAGCGCGTGCCCGGCGTGGCGCTGCGCACGACATTCATCGTCGGCTATCCCGGCGAAACCCAGGCGGACTTTGACGTGCTTCTCGATTTCTGCGAGTCGCAGGCTTTTGACTGGGTTGGCGCCTTTGTCTATTCGGATGAAGAGGGCACGCCGGCTTTCGATTTACCGAACAAGGTTCCGGCCCGCGTAGCCGAAGCGCGGCGGGCGAAGCTGATGCGTCTCCAGGCGCGCATCTCCAAACAGCGGCTCAAGCGATTCAAGCGGCAGGTAGTCGAAGCGATGTTCGAAGGCCCATCCGACGACAGCGACCTGATCTGGCAGGCGCGACTGCCCACCCAAGCGCCGGGCATTGACGGACGCCTGCTCATCACTGACGCCCCAGCCGACCTGCCGCAACCGCAACCAGGCGACCTCGTGCGGGTGGAAATCACGGAAACCCATACGCACGATCTCGTCGGGCGCATTGTCGCCTAGCCCGCCGCAGCGCGCGCCCGTCCCGATGACGACCTCCGTTTCGCCGCCCGTTCTGGTTGAAGTCTCCCGCGGTCAGGCAGTCGAATCGCGCCATCGCGGGGCGATTGTCGCCGCCGCGGCCACCGGGGCCATCATCGCCGCCATTGGCGACGCGGGCCAGCTTTGCTTTCTGCGCTCAGCGGCCAAGCCCTTTCAAGCCATCGCCGTTATTCGCGCCGGCGCGCTGGAGCGATTCGCCCTCACGGAGGGGGAGGTAGCCATCCTGTCCGCCTCGCACAACGGCGAGCCGGAGCATACGGCAGTCGTCGCGGGGCTGCTCGACCGGCTGGGGCTCGCGCCGGCCGCGCTGCGCTGCGGCGTCCATCCGCCCTTCAATCGGGCGGCGGCCGAACGGCTCAAAGGAACTGTCTTGACGGCGCTGCACAACAATTGCTCCGGCAAGCATGCCGGAATGCTGGCAGCCTGTCTGGCAGCCGGGTTTCCAACGGATAGCTACGATGATCCGGGGCACCCGTTGCAAGCCGCGATAGGAAAAGTCATTGCCGCCATGTGCGGACTCCCCATCGAAGCCCTGCCGATTGGGCTGGACGGCTGCACCGTGCCGACCTGGGCCGCGCCGCTCGCGGCGATTGCGGCCGGCTACGCGCGACTGTTCGCGCATTCGCCTCACCCGGATGAAAGTCGTCGAGTGGTCGCGGCAATGCTGGCGCGCCCGGAACTCGTCGGGGGAACGGAACGCATTGACACCGACCTGATGCGCGCCGCGCCGGGAAGACTGCTGTCGAAAGTCGGGGCGGAAGGCGTCCACGTCGTAGCCGTTCCGCCCTGCGAGCGGTTTCCGGACGCGCTGGGCGTGGCCGTCAAAATCGAGGATGGCGACAGCTCGCGCGCGCGCAACGCCGCCATGCTGGCGGCGCTTTGGCAGCTCGGCCTGTTGAGCGACGAGTCGCGCGAGGAGCTGGCTGCCAAGTATAGCCGCCCCATTCTGACGCACCGGAAGCAAGTCGCCGGCAGCGTTTACCCGGTTTTCCAGCTTGGCTAACCGCCCGGCGGCTAGCCCGCCGCGGGCGCTCGCTTGCGTCAGGAGGACGGCGGCGCTTCCAAGGCGAGCCAAAGCCGGCAAGCCTTGGAGAGAAAGCTACGGCCGGTAGATCGCGCGGACGCGCCGCCCGCCATTGGCGCCGCCCGACGCGCGAGCCGCGCGCTCCGACTTGGCGAACGAAATCTCCGGCGCGGTTGACACGCCGCGCTCGGCATCCTCGACGCGCGCCAGGTTGCCAATCACCACATAGCGGTCATCAGCCGCCGTATAACGGGCGACATCGCCTGTGGCTCGCCTTCCCGGCTGAATAATCACCGCGTTGCCGACGGCGGTCAGGCGCTCGAGGCGATTCTCGCGGGCGGCTAAATCCACGTCCACCGTGTCAGCCGTCAGCGTCGCGTCGCCCTGCGTCAGCGTGACCGCGCCGGCATAGCGCGCCCGCCGCTCGGCATCGCTGTAAGTAAAGGCTTGCGCCGCGCCAAAGACTGGCGCGTCGCTCGACGCGGGGCTTCCGCCGGTCGCTGATTTGCCGGTCGGCGGGCGCGCTGGGCGGTAAAAGGCCGTGGAAACCTGCCCGGTCACGGTCAGGCGGCGGTCGGCTTTGAACAGCTCCAGCCGGTCGCCGCGCGCGAAGCTATCATCCTGCCAGCAGCGGGCGTCGCCAGTAAAAACCGCCCGGTCCGGCGCGGCGCGGGCCTCGCGGGCGGTAATGAACACCGGCGCGCCGGGCTGACCAAAAAAGCCGGCGCTGCCGGCGCGGCGCGCGTCGTAGTAGGTTGTCCGCACTTCGCCGCGCGCCACATGCG
The DNA here is from genome assembly GCA_937966115.1 of uncultured Chloracidobacterium sp. GTDB lineage: Bacteria > Acidobacteriota > Blastocatellia > Chloracidobacteriales > Chloracidobacteriaceae > Chloracidobacterium. The sequence continues at coordinate 29,970 of CALCKX010000078.1, forward strand.
AGCGCCTAGTCGTTGAAAGGTCCAGCTCGCGGGCCTCGGCGCGGGCGTCGTCGTCCCATACGACCGGAGGCTGGCTTTCGCCGCGCAGCTCGATCACCTCTTGCGCTCGGATGAACGTGGCGCGCTCGGCCCGGGCGCGGCGCGGGCCTTCCTCGAAAGTCACATCGCCGATTTGAACGACGCGCGTCAGATCGCCGCGCCCAGCGTCAAAGTCGGCTTCCGCGCGCGCGCTGGTCGTTTTCCGCGGCGGGCGACCCAGATTGGGCAGGGACGGCTCGGCCACCATCTCGACGCCTCCGACGGCGACACAGGCCTGCAGCTTGCCGTCCGGGTAAAAGGTGGCGTCAAAGCGCGGCGCGCGAATCGTTTTCCGCTCGCTGCGCGGCGTCGGCGCCAGCGGCGTCAGGGAGAGCGTCGCCACGCCCTCGGCGACGGCGGCTTGCAGGACGCGGCCGCCGGGCGCGAAGGTGACGCGCAGGGCGTTGGCGCTCAGAACTTTTCGCTCGGGCGCGGACGATGCGCCGACCGGCTCGACGCGCAGCTGGGCGTTGCCCGTCGCCCGCGCGGATACGATGTCGCTGGCGCTCGCGCCCCGGGCGAAGTCCGCTTCCAGGCGATCGCCAAAGACTTCGCGCCGCTCGGCTTCGGCTTGCTGGCGGAGCGCGGCTTGCCCCGCTCCGACGGCGCGCGTCAGCTCGCCCGTCGGCTCAAAATCAAACGCCAGCGTCTGCGCGGTCAAGACCAAAGCTCTTTCAGAACTCTGCAAGGTCGCCGCGGACTGCGCCTCGACCCGACGCAACCGCTGGGCGTCATCGAGTTGGGCCGTCATGGCGCGGGCGGTCAGCGTATCGCCGCGCTGCGCGACCTTCGCCCCGTCGCCGAGCGTGAGGCGCTTTTCCCGGGCTAGGTACTCAGCCTTCCCAGCGGCGATGAGCGAAGCCGGCTGATCGGGCTTTTCGGGCGCGACGGTCACGCGGACGGCTTTTTTCAAAGCCAGCCGATCCGCTTTGCCGTCGAAATGAGCGCCGACGGCTTCCCCGCTGACGCGTCCGCGGGCGAACTGCATTGGCTCGGCCGTCTCCGCGCTTTCCGCGTCCCGGTCGTAACGCAGCGCCTCGGTTTTGACCGTCAGCCCCTGCGCGGTGACAACAACGACGTTGCCCCTGAAATCGGAAACGCGCGCCGCAGGGTCATAATCGCAGTTGTCGGCGGTCAGCTTGCCAGTGAGCTGGCCCTGCGCGTCGAAGGCTTGTAGCTCGACGCCTTCCAGCTTGTGTCGCCCGTCCACAAAGGCGGTGTCCCGCTTCGCTTGCAGGACGAGCCGCGTCACGTCGCCTTCCTTGTGCAGATACTGAAAGTCGCTTGAAACGACTTCGATGTCCGGCGCGAGGTCGCGACGCGCCTCGTCGGGAGGGCTGGGCGGCGTCCGGCGAGCGACAAAGTGCGATATGAGGTAAGCCGCCGTCACGAGCGCGCTGGACAGCGCGAGAAATCGAAGCCAGCGTTGCGCCGAGGGCGTCATGGCAGGCTTTCTTCCAGTCCCAAGGACTCGGCCGCGGCGCGGTAAATGACGGACAGGCGCTCCGTCGCGCGGCGAAAGGCCTCCGCGCTGTAAGGTTGCGGCGCCATCGCCATGGCTTTGATTTTGGCGATGCGATCAATGGACGCCTCCAGCCGCTGACGCGGGATGCGCCCGGACTCCACGGCGCGCGTCAGCGCCGACTGGGCCTCATAGATCAGGTCTGGACGGGTGCAAATCAGCAGCATGTCATTGCCCGCTTCGAAGGCCCGGATGACGGCTTCGGAAAACTCGATGGTTTTCTGGATGGCGCCCATTTCGAGATCATCGCAGATGGCGATGCCGGAAAACTCCATGCGCTTGCGCAGCAAGTCGGTCACGATGTTGCGCGACAGCGAAGCCGGGATGCCGCCGTGACCGTCAAAGGCCGGATAGCTGGCATGGGCGACCATCACTGCTGGGACGCGCGTGTAGAGCGTGCCGAACAAATCGGCGTACACGCGCAGGTCTTCGTCCCAAAGCTGCTTTTCAGAGCGGTGAACGATCGGCAGCGCCTGGTGCGAGTCCACGGTCGTATCCCCAAGACCGGGAAAGTGCTTCCCGCAGCCGAGAACGCCGTGGTTTTGCAGACCTTCGAGATAGGTCCCGGCAAAGCGAATCACCGCCAGGGCCTGATTGCCCCAGCAGCGCTCTTCCAGCCCATTGGGCTGGTTGCCGGCGACTTCAATGTCCAGCACGGGAGCGAAGTTTATGTTGAAGCCTAGCGGGCGCAGCAAGTCAGCGGTGACGACGCCCAGCTCGAAAGCCAGCTTGGCATCATCCGCGACAGCGATCCGCTTCGCCGCCGGCATGGGGCCGGCCAAATGCCGCAGGCGATCCACGCGCCCGCCTTCCTGGTCAATGGAAATGAGCGGCATCACGCGACTAAAGCGGCGAATGTCCGCGTTGAGTTCCGCCGTTTGCTGGGGCGATTCCAAGTTGCGCGTGAAGAGAATGACCCCGCCCGGCTGAACCGACTTGATGAGCCGTTGCGCTTCAGCGTCGAGGGCGGGGCCTGGCAGGCCAATAAACAACAACTGCCCGATTTTCTGCTCGAGAGGGAACATGCGCGTTTGAGCCAATGTCAGTCGCCGGCAGCCAACCGGCGCAGCGGCGCGGTGAAGGGAGGATAGGCTACGCCACGCTCCGTGATGATAGCCGTGATCAGTTCGCTAGGGGTTATATCAAAAGCCGGATTGGCGACGGCGACTCCCGCCGGCGCGATCCGCTGGTCGCCAATGTGCGTCACTTCGCGCGGAGCGCGATCTTCAATCGGAATCCCGTCGCCGGTTTCAAGCCTCAAATCCAGCGTTGACATCGGCGCGGCCACATAAAACGGGATTCGATGCCGTTGAGCAAGGGCGGCGACCATGTAAGTGCCGATTTTGTTAGCCGTGTCGCCGTTGGCGGCAATCCGGTCGGCGCCGACGATAACGCAGTCAATGCGCCCTAGCTTCATGAAGTGGCCCGCCATGTTGTCGCAAATCAGCGTGACTGGGATGCCGTCGCGCATCAGCTCCCAGGCGGTGAGGCGCGCGCCCTGTAAAAAGGGGCGCGTTTCGTCGGCGTAAACCGCGATGCGCTTGCCCTGCTCCACCGCCGCTCGAACGACGCCAAGGGCCGTCCCGTAACCGGCGGTTGCCAGCGCGCCCGCGTTGCAGTGCGTAAGAACCGTCGCGCCATCGGGCACGAGCGCCGCCCCCTGGCGACCAATCTGGCGGCAGACGCCGATGTCTTCCGCATGGATCGCCTGGGCTTCGTCAACCAGCGCCTGAGCCAGCTCATCCCCGGCGACGCCCGCGGCGCGGGCTTGCTCGAACTTGCGACGCATCCGGTCAATGGCCCAGAACAGGTTGACGGCCGTGGGGCGCGTCGCGGCCATCGTTTGGCAGATACGCTCAAACGCGGCGGGGAGGTCCTCGCCGGCGGCGACGCTGGCCTGCAAGCCAAGCGCGATGCCAAAGGCGGCCGCGACGCCAATGGCGGGCGCGCCGCGCACGATCATGCTTCGAATGGCTTCCGCCACTTCCTGATAGGTCGCGCAAGTGCGGTAAACTTCTTCAGTTGGCAGGGCGCGCTGGTCAATCATACGCGCCCCGGCGGGCGTCCATTCCACTGTGTTCATAGAAACTCGGCGCTTTCCGTCGTGAAGCGTCTCTCTGCGGTGGAGCTGCCTGATACTAGGCAAGTCCGCCAGGGCTTGGCAAACCAGCTCTGGGAGCTTGAGGCGCGCGGACCTTCGTCGCGCGAAGGCGGGCATCACGGATTCGAGACCGCCGATAGCGGCGACGCGGCCGGCTGGCGATACCGCAGCAGCGCCAGGCCAAACTCCTCGCCCAACGGCGGCGCGCCGTAAATGCGAATAACCTCGTAATGTTCGACAATCCAGGTCGTCATCAGTCGCCCGCAGCGGTCATCGGCGCCAAAGCGCCCAAGCCCATACTCCGAAAAGTCGCGT
>CALCKX010000079.1 GCA_937966115.1 uncultured Chloracidobacterium sp.
CCGCCGCTGCTCCTCGAGCGAGTCTTCCAAATCATTGATGACCAGCATCCAAAGCTGCGCGGCTCGCTCATCGAGCGTCAGGTGGCGACGGCGAAGCGAATCGAGAAACAAGGCGCTTTCGACCCAATCCTATCGATTTCAAGCGATTATCTTCGCTACAACAGCTCCTCCAAGCGCGGCCAGGTATCGGAGGCCTTTGGGATTGGCACGGAGGTCAATTTCCTGACGCGCTCTGGCATCAAGCTCTTCGCGGCCTCGAATGTCAATTTGGGCGCGACAAAGTCGCCGCTCTCGGCGACGGGCGATGCCGGGGAGTATGTGTTTGGGCTGAAAGTGCCGCTGTTCCGCGATTTTCGCGTCAACGAAAAGTCGGTCGGCGAACAACAGGCCTTCTTGGGCGAGTCGCAGGCGGAGATTGCCGTCGCCCAAACCCGACTGGAGCTATTCCGCAAGGCGGCGGACGACTATTGGGACTGGGTCGCCGCCAAGCGACGGCTGGATGTCGCCCGTAACCTGCTGGAAATCGCCCAGATTCGGAATGAAGCCATCCGCCAGCGCGCCAATGCCGGCGACCTGCCGCCGATTGACGCCGTAGAAGCCGAGCAAGAGGTCCAGCGTCGTCAGGCGGCGCTCGCCAAAGCCGAGCGCGATTTTCAGAAGGCGCAGTTCAAGCTTTCGCTCTCGCTGTGGCTCGATGACGTCACGGCGCAAGCGCCGCCGGATGAGGATGTCGTCCTCGACGTGAGCTTGCAGCTCGAGCCAAGCGAAGTCTCGCCAACTGAAATTGCGGATGGCATCGCGCTTGCGCTGCAACGTCGGCCGGAGCTTCAGGTCATCGCGGTTCTAAAAGAGACGACGCGGCTTGATTTGGATTTGGCGCGCAACCGGCGCCGCCCCGTGCTTGACTTCGCGCTCGCGCCAGGACGCGATGTCGGACCCGGCGGGATTGGCGCAACCCTCAAGGCTGGCGTCATTTTCGAGTTGCCGCTGCGGCAGCGCGTAGCTGACGGACGGATCGCGCAAGCCCAGTTGAAGCTCCAAAAGCTCGAGCTTGAAGAGCGCGCGCTACGGCAACAAATCGCCACAGAAATCAACGATCTCGCTTCGGCCATCAATACGACTTGGCAGCGGTATCTGGCGACCAAGCGCGAGCTGGAGGCGGCCATCGTGCTAGAGCGGGGCGAGAGCCAGCGCTTCTTGCTGGGCGATAGCTCGCTCTTTCTCGTCAATCAGCGCGAGCGCGCGACGGCCGAGGCGCGCAACAAGCTCATTGACGTGCAGGCGGAGTACGAGCAGTCCCGCGCCGCGCTGCGTCTGGCGACAATGCAGTTTTGACCGCTCGCCTCAACCGCTGACCCCGCCGCGCGCCGCGCCGACGGAAATCAAGGGCGGGCCGGCGTTTGCCGCGACCAGGTCGCGGCCGGCGGGAGCGCCGCGGGTAGCGACCTTCCCCAAAGCGCGCCCGGTTGCGGATGGGATGCCTTCGCGCGCCCAGCGCGCATCCGCCAGGCCAAGGCCGCGTCAGCGGCGATGAGCGACGCTTGCGGGCAACGCGGCAAGCCAGCCGACGCGGCTGGGCGGGAGACTCGATGACAGGGCTGGCAGTGGAGCCGACTGCCGGACTTGAACCGGCGACCTACTGATTACGAATCAGTCGCTCTACCGACTGAGCTAAGTCGGCTCATTTGACAAGCAGGCAAAGATGATAGCACGCCTGTCAAGGCTCGCGGGCCGACCGAAGCCCTCCTCGGGCCGACCCCTGGCGAACTGCTGAGCGAGCGCCGCCCAGGCCCGGTCTCCGCGCCATCAGGTCGGCGCCCGAACCCGGGATGCCCAGACGGACGTATTGAAAGCCGTGTCGCCGCGCTCCGTCAGGATGTGCGCGGGTCGCGGGCTTTCCCTCTGGCGAATGGGCGTTGCCAAAGCCGCCGCGCCACGCGAACGCGCCACGCGAAAGGGAGTCGAGGGGAAGAAGAAGATGGCTTCCGCTTCAGGGCTTTCTTCAAGCGGCTTTTGGCGCGCTACTTCCTGGCTCGCGCCCGACGCGCCTCTTCCGGCGTTGGCGGATTGACGTTCCAGGCCGCGATCACCTTTCCATTGCGTAACAAAACGATGCGCGGCGTGTCGCCATCCGCCAGCAACCGCTTGAAATCATCCTTTGAAATCTCGCCCAGCTCGAACTTCGCCCCGAAGCGCCGAATGAAGAATATGCGTCGCCACTCCTCATTCGAGCAGAGGGCGACGAACGGCGGGAAATCCTTCAGCCCAACGTAGGCGTTGAGCTTCGGGACGCTCTCCTGGCAGTGGCTGCATTCGGTGTCAATGAGCGCCACCAATCGCTCGCCGGTCGCGACATTGACCTGCGTCCCGGAGACCTGGACCTTCGACCAATCGCCGCCGCCCAGCGGGAAGCCGAAAGCCAGCGGCGTCAGCAGTCCAAACGCGGCGCACAGCGCCACGACGCCGGCGCGCCACCGGGCGGCGCGCCCGCCCGCTTGGCGACCCTCCGTAGTCGGCGGCGAGACGCTCGCCTGCCAGACGAGCCAACCCGCGATGAGCGTTATCGTCAGCATCAGGCCATCCTCCAGCAAGGCTTCCTTCGGGCTGCGCTTGAACTGCGATCCGAAGCAGCCGCAATCCTCGACTGGAATCCCAGCCGCCACCACCCAGCCCAGCGCGCCTATGAAGATGAGCGTCAGCAGCCCCGCGCCGGCCAGCGCCCAGCGCAGGCGATAGCCGACAATGAGCGCGCCGCCCAGCGCGCACTCCGCCACGAGCAAGCCCCAGGCGGCGGCCGCTTGGAGCGGACCGCCGGGCAGAATCTGGAAGCTCGCCACCTGCCGAGCGAAATCAAAGGGTTCGAGCGCCTTGATGACCCCGGCGGCAAGCCAGACAGCGCCCAGGAGCGCGGCCAGCGCCCAGCCGATGTAAAGCCGCCAGGGCGTTGCGGCGGCGCTGGCGGGCGGCGGCGGGGAGTCGCCCGCGAGCGCTTCTTGGCGGCTCATGATCGACGCTGGAAGCGCCCGCCCGCCCCGTTGTCGGTTGGGCGCGGGAGCGAGACGCGCTTGACTACGAACGTGTGCGTCGGCTTTTCGCCCGGCATTGGCAGCTGAGACTGGTCGCAGGGAAACAAGGTCGGGTTAGCGTAAAACCAATCCGCCGCTTTGTAGTTGGCAATGCTGTGCGGATCAATGAGTTGCGGGTCGAACTGGAACAGCCGCGCCAGCTTGACGACAAACGAGGCCAGCCCCTCGCGGAAGTCCCACTGTCCGATGCAAATCTTCCCGTCCGGCCATACGTGGGGGTGAAAAATGGGCGTCATGCCGTGCATCATCACGGTTGGCTTCTCAAAGGGATGGTTCGGCGACAGGAGGATGCGAATTTGATGCTCGTCGCGGGTCATGTTGGGGCCGATATAACTGCGCACCCGCAGGGTCACGACGTAGTCCGTAGCCGGAAAGTCATTGTTTTGCCAGTGAATGTATTCGCCCCGAATGGTGCGCATCTCTTCATAGTCGGCGGCGAGCCGCGCGCGCCGAACATCGTCAGGCGTTGCCATGAGAACCGTCACCCCCCATTTCGCGGAAGTCGCTTTACCAGTAAGATGACGCCCATTGTAGCCCGAACCGGGGCCATCGAAAAATCAGCCGCGCCCGCCCCCAGCCTGCGCTATCCCTGAATCAATGGAAAATCCTATCGCTTTTCAAGGCTCGGAAAAGGCTCGGCGCATCCAGGCGATGTTTGCCGACATTGCGGCGACCTACGACCAGCTCAACCACTGGCTGTCACTCAACATTGACAAACGCTGGCGACGCGCCGCCGTTCAAGAAATTGCGGACGCGCTGACGCGCCCGGGAGCGGTGGCGCTTGATGTCTGCTGCGGCACGGCGGACCTAGCGATCGAGCTGGGGCGGCTCGCCCCGACGGTCGGCGTGGATTTTTGCCAACCCATGCTGGCGCGGGGAATGGAAAAAGTCCGCCGGAGCGGCCGTCCGGTGCGCTTGCTGGCGGGCGACGCGCTGGCGCTGCCGTTCGCGGATGCGAGCTTCGATGTCGTGACGGTCGCGTTCGGCATCCGTAACGTCGTGGACCTGGATGGAGCGCTCGCCGAAATGCGGCGCGTTCTCAAGCCCGGCGGCAAGGCGGCCATTCTGGAGTTCTCGCACCCAGTCGTGCCGGGTCTGAAACGCTTGTTCGGCTTTTACTTCGCGCAGATTCTGCCGCGGATCGGCAACGCGATTTCCCGTTCGGGCTACGCGTACTCATACCTGCCCGCCTCGGTTCAGCATTTTCCGGATCAAGCTGCGCTGGCGGCCCACATGGAAAAGGCTGGCTTCCGCAACGTGACGTGGCGCAATCTATCCGGCGGAATTGCGGCGCTTCACAGCGGCGCCATCCCGCCGGCGCCCGGCGCGGCGCGGGAAAGCGAAGCGGGAAAGATGGGTGCCGGCCCGAGCGCGTAGTCGCCGCCTTGGTCAAGCAAAGGCTTCTCGATCCGCTGGCTAATGACGGAAATGACGCATGCCGGTGAATGCCATCGCCATCCCATGCTCGTTGGCGGCGGCAATGACTTCCTCATCCCGAATCGAGCCGCCCGGCTGGATCACCGCCCGGACGCCGCGCTTGGCGGCTTCATCCAGCCCATCGCGGAAGGGGAAGAAAGCGTCCGAGGCGATGACCGCGCCGGCGAGCGGCAGATGGGCTTTGAGCGCGCCAAGCTTGACGGCGTCCACCCGACTCATCTGACCCGCGCCAACCCCGACCAACTGCCCCTGTCTCGCATAGACGATGGCGTTCGATTTGACATGCTTGCAGACCGTCCAGGCGAACAGCAGGTCGCGCCATTCGTCTTCTGACGGCGCGCGTCGGGTCACGACGCGCATCTCCTCCGGCGTCGCCAGCTGGTCATCGGGCGATTGCAGGAGAATGCCCCCGGAAATGGCGCGCAGGGCGAAGTCCTGGCCCGCGTCGTCGGCAATGACCAGCAGGCGCAAATTCTTTTTCGCTTGCAGAACTTTCCGCGCGGCGTCATCGAAGCCGGGCGCGATGACGACTTCAAGAAAGATTTCGGCGAGTTCCGTCGCCGTGCCCGCGTCAACCGTCTGGTTGAACGCCACGATGCCCCCAAAAGCCGCCGTCGGGTCGGTTTCCCGCGCCAGTTGAAAGGCTTCGAGCGGCACGGCCGCCAGCCCGACGCCGCAGGGGTTCGTATGCTTGACGATGACGCAGGCCGCGGCTGCGCGGAATTCCCGAGCCAGCCCCCAGGCGGCGTCGGCATCGAGCAGGTTATTAAATGACAGCTCTTTGCCCTGTAGCTGACAGGCGGCGGCAAGTCCGCCGACCTGCTCCGCCGTGGCGTAGAGCGCCGCTGATTGGTGCGGATTTTCGCCGTACCGGAGCGCCTGCCGCCGCATTAGCGTCAGCGAGAGGCGCGGCGGGAACGGCTCAGCCGGCCGCATCTCGACTTGGGCCGTCGCCGCGTCAAACGCGGTCCGGTTGGCGAGAAAATCGGCAATCAGCGCGTCGTAGCGCGCCGTGTGGTCAAAGGCCTTACAGGCGAGCCGGTAACGGGTCGCCAGCGAAACGTCGCCGGCGCGGGTCAGTTCCGCCGCTACCGCGTCATAGTCGGACGGATCGGTGACGATGACGACGTGCCGGAAGTTCTTTCCCGCCGCGCGGATGAGCGCCGGTCCGCCAATATCAATATTTTCAATGATTTCCTCAAGCGCGGCATCGGCGCGGGCGATGGCGTCGGCGAACGGGTAGAGGTTGACGACGACAAGATCAAACCGGTCAAGGTCATGCAGCGCGAGCTGTTCAAGGTGCTCCGGCGCGTCGCGCCGCGCCAAAATCCCAGCGTGGATGCGCGGGTGCAAGGTTTTGACGCGCCCATCGAGCATTTCCGGAAAGCCAGTCACCGAGGCGACATCGCGGACGGGAAGTCCTGCGTTGGCAATGGCTTGCGCCGTGCCGCCGGTTGAGACAAGCTCGACGCCCTGGGATTGAAGCGCGCGCGCAAAGTCGAGCAGCCCGGCTTTGTTGGAAACGCTGAGCAGGGCGCGCATTGGAGGGGAAAGTGCCATAAGCTTTGAAAACAGAGCAGGCGCTGCCTGAAAGCAAAAATGCCTGAAAGCAAAAAATCGCGCTTCGCAGCGGAAGCCGACGCACAATACCAAAAACCCGCCCCGCTTGTCTTTGGCCTGGCATTCGGCATAAAAGCGAAACACTGATTACTTCGAGATCGCTCGGCAGCATGTTTATCTCGATGGTTGAACTCGGCGACACGATCCCGCTCTGGTTCTGGGCGGTTGGGGCTTTTGTCCTGGGGAGCTGCGTTGGCAGCTTTTTGAACGTGGCGATTTACCGCTTGCCGCGGGGCGGCTCGGTCAACACGCCGGCTCGCTCCTACTGCCCGAGCTGCAAAACGACCATTGCCTGGTATGACAACCTCCCCATTATCAGCTTCCTCATTCTGGGCGGGCGCTGTCGCGTCTGTAGCGGGCGCATCTCGTGGCAGTATCCGCTGGTTGAGTTGGCGACCGGGTTGTTGTTCCTCGGCACGCTGCTCTTTTTCGGCCCGACTTTGCAGTGCGCCTTCAACTGCGCTTTCGAAGCCGCCCTCGTGGCGCTCATCGTCACCGACTTCAACGAGCAAATCCTGCCAGACGCCATCACCCTGCCCGGCGCCGGGCTGGCGCTGGTCGCGCGGATGCTCGACCATAACTTGGTCGGGCTAGGCTGGATGAACATTTTCTTTGAAGGCCTGGCGGGGTGGTCGCTGCCGATGACCGGTCTGACCGGCTCGCTAGTCAACGCCGCGCTGGGCATGGCGATTGGCGCGGGCACGCTTTGGGTTCTCGGCGTTGGCTACTTCCGGTTGCGGGCGTTTCCCCTTCAGACGCCGGACGACCTCGCCGACTTTCTCAAGCGGCGCTGCATGGTTGGCACGCTGGCTCGGCTCAAGGTGCGCCATGCCAACGGGAAGCGCGGCGCGGTGTATGTGCTTGGCGGCGACTTCAGCGCGCTCTCCCCGGAGGAGCTGGCCGAGGCGGAGTTCGCCCCCTCGAATGCCGGCTCGCCCGAGCTGAGCATGACGGCGCTCGATGGCGCTCAGATCGAGACCGGCGAGCGCGGCGTCCGCATCGCGAGCATTCCCGATGACCTCGAGCAAACTGTGGACGGTCGCCTGGAAGCCGGCGACACTATCATTTCCGGCAACCTGGAGGGCATGGGCTTGGGGGATGTGAAGATGATGCTGTTCATCGGGGCTTTTCTGGGCGGGGGCATGACGTTTTTTACACTGCTCGTCGCCTCGCTGCTGGGCGTGCTGGCGGCCGCGCCGCGAATTATTTTGCGCGGGCCATCCGCCCTGCAACATGCCCTCCCCTTTGGCGTGATGCTCGGCATCGCCGCGCTGCTCGCGCTCTTTTTTGGAGAAAAGGGGCTGACGATCTACCTTGACTTCATTTCGAGCTTCGTCGCCTAGCTTGGCTCGCTCCAGCTTGGCTCGCCGCCAGGATTCTCGCCGCCATGATTGACGCGCAATCGCTCCAAGTCGCTATCGCCGACACGCACCAGCGCCTAACCGCAGCCTTTCTCGAGCGCTTTTCAGAATGGACCCTGCCGCCCCTAGACGTTTCAGCTTCCGCCGCCGCGCCGCGCCGCCAGTGGCAAGCGGTCAATGATTACTGGCTGGCGCGCAAACAGGGCGCGCTGGCGCTGAAGCTCAAGGAGCTTGGGGCGCTGCCGCCCGACTTGCGCCCCGCGCGGGGGGCGGCGCTCAACGCTTTCAAGTCCGAGGTGGAAGCGGCGCTAAACGACCTGGAGCGTCAGATCGAGGCTTTCGAGGAAGCCGAAATCATCCAGCGCGAAGCGGTGGATGTCACCCTGCCGGGGCTTGTCCGCCGGCGCGGGCGCGCCCACCCGCTGACCCAGATTCGGGAGCGCATCGAAGACATCTTTGTCGCCATGGGCTATGCCGTCGAGGACGGGCCCGAGGTGGACACGGTCTTCTACAACTTCGACGCGCTCAACATCCCGCCCGGTCATCCGGCGCGCGAGATGACCGACACCTTCTACATCGATGACGAGCTTGCCCTGCGGTCGCAGACCTCAAACGTCCAGATTCATGCCATGCAGCGCCGCCAGCCGCCGTTGCGCGTGATTGCACCGGGGCGCGTCTTTCGCCGCGACGAGCCGGACGCCACCCACAACCCGATGTTTTTCCAGGTCGAGGGTCTCAACGTCGCGCGCGGGATCACGATGGCCGATCTCAAGGGCACGCTTCAGGCGTTTTTGACTAAGCTCTTTGAGCGGCCGGTGACGCTGCGCTTCCGACCCAGTTACTTTCCCTTCGTCGAGCCGGGAGCGGAAACCGATTTTCATTGCATTTTCTGCGGCGGAACCGGCTGTCGCGTGTGTAAGCGCACCGGCTGGATCGAGTTGGGCGGCTCGGGCATGGTTCATCCAAACGTCCTGCGCTCGTGCCAGATTGATCCCGCGGAATTTTCCGGCTTCGCCTTTGGCTTTGGCCTAGACCGCATGGCCGCCCTGCTTTACGGCATTGACGACATTCGATTATATTTTGAGAACGACCTGCGGTTTTTGAGTCAGTTCTGATCCGCGCGCAGCGCAGCCCGGAGACCAGTCGCATGAAGCTTTGCCGCTCCCTTGCTTTCGCTCTTGTCTTGATTCTTGGCGCGCCCGCGAGCCTGGCCGGCTGGGCGCAGACCGCCGACCGGACCGAGCTTCGCGCGTGGCAGGGACGCTACCCGCATCACGAAGTCGCGGGACGGCAGGGGCGCATGAAAAAGGAGAGCTTTTTCATGTTGCCGTCCGTCAGAGAGCCGCTCGCCAGCTTGCTTGGGCCGGACTTCCTCGCCGGCGTTGAGGAGGGGGACTACCTCGAAAAAAGGATTGAGCTGATCGGCGACTTCCTGGTGATTCAGCTCTTTCCCAACCCGCGCCGGATTGATGATGAGCGACGGCTGATTATTATCGTGCCGCTCGCGAGCGCTGACCTGCACGCCGTGTATTATCAGGAAGATTTTGGCGATGACGCTCGGCGCCAGGTCATGCTGGACTGGAAGCACAGCCCCGGCAAATCGCTGGATGATTTGCCGAAGTCGCTCAAAGCTAGCCTGGCGACCATCATGGGCTTGCCCTGACGCCAGCCGCGAGGAGGCATGCCGACGGAACGCATTTTCTGCGACCCGCGCCGTCCCGACCCCGAAGCCATTGCCAAAGCGGCAGCCCTGCTGCGCGGCGGTCAACTGGTCGCCTTTCCGACGGAAACCGTGTATGGCCTTGGCGCGCTGGCTTTCGATGAAGTCGCCGTGGCGCGGGTCTTCGCCGCCAAGGGGCGGCCGCCCAACAATCCGCTGATCGTGCATCTCGCGGAGCGTGATTGGATCGAGCGCGTCGCGGTTGATATTCCGCGGCTAGCGCATCGGCTGATGGACGCTTTTTTCCCGGGGCCGCTGACGCTCATCCTGCGCAAGCACGCCCGCGTGCCGGTCAATGTCACGGCCGGCGGGGAAACGGTCGGCGTCCGCCTGCCGGCGCATCCGCTGGCGCAGGCCCTGATCCGCGCGGTTGGCGCCCCCCTTGCCGCGCCGAGCGCCAACCGGTTCACGGAAGTGTCGCCAACCACGGCGGCGCATGTCCTCAAGAGCCTGGGCGGACGGATTGCCGCCGTCTTGGATGGCGGGTCCTGTCCGGTGGGCATCGAGTCGGCGGTTTTGGATGTGACCGTCAGCCCGCCAACGCTGTGGCGCGCCGGCATCCTGTCGCAAGCCGCGCTGGAAGCCGTCGCCGGGCAACGGTTCCAGCGCCCGCCCCAGACGGCGCCCGCCCCCAGCCCTGGGCAGTTCCCGCGTCACTATGCCCCCCGCGCGCGCGTCGAGCTGTTGCCATTTGGCGATTTTCAGGGCATTGCAGACCGGCTTGCGCGCTGGCGGGCGCAGGGGCGGCGTCCGGCGGCGCTGGCGATCTCGGAGGCGACCGCCGCGCCGGATGTGCCGCTCATTCGGCTGCCCAATGAGGCGGAGGCGTACGCCCGGCGGCTCTACGCCGCGCTGCGCGAGCTGGATGCCGGCGGGGCGGAGGTCATTGTGGTCGAGCAAGTTCCGAGCGATGCCGCCTGGGATGGCTTGCGCGACCGCCTGACCCGCGCCGCTTGCGAGCCGCCGGAGCGTGACGCGAAGCCGCCGGGGCGCTCGTAACTTCCGCAGGCGAGCCGTCGCCGGGAAGTGCTATCATGCCTGCCTAACGAATTTCTTGCGCGCTGGCTTCGTTGCCTGCATGAACACTTTTCACGATTGGCGGGCGCCCGGCATCCAGACGCCTTCAGTTCTCACGATGGGCGTTTTTGACGGGCTGCATGTGGGGCACCAGACCATCATCCGCCGCGTTGCGGAGCGCGCCGCTCTTCTCGAGTGCGTCCCGACGGTGGTGACCTTCGATCCGCATCCGCGGGCGGTGCTCTATCCCGACGCGGCGCCGCCGCTGCTCCAGACGCTTGGGCAGCGCCTCGAGGCGCTGCGCATCCTCGGCATCCAGCAGACGCTGGTTCTGCCTTTCGACCGCGACTTGGCCGCCCTGACGGCGGCTGAGTTCGCGCAGAAGATTCTCTTTACGGCGCTGGGCGGGCGCGAAATTTATCTGGGCGAGAATTTCGTGTTCGGCCGGGGGCGCCAGGGGAACATCGCCACGCTGCAGCGCCTGGGCGCGGGCTATGGCTGCGCGGCGCGCGAGGTGGAAGCCGTGCTGTTGCGCGGCAAGCGCGTCAGCTCGACGCGGCTCCGCGACGCCATTCAGTCGGGGCGCGTCAACCTGGCCCGGCGCATGCTCATGCGCCCATACGGCATCGAGGGCGAGGTCGTCGCCGGTCGCCGCCTGGGGCGAACGCTCGATTTTCCAACGGCCAACATCGCCGTGATCAACCGCGTGTTGCCGGCGGATGGCGTTTATATCACGGCTACGCTTGTCCAGGGCCTCTGGCGGCGCAGCGTGACCAACATCGGCCAGCGCCCAACGGTCGGCGGCGACCATCAGCGGGTGGTCGAAACGCATATCCTGGATTTTTCCGGCGATCTCTATGGCGCTTCGCTGCGAACGCGCTTCCTGCGCCGTCTCCGTCCCGAGCGAAAGTTCGCCGGGCTGGATGAGCTGCGCGCCCAGATCGCGCGCGATGTCGCGCGCGCGCGGCGTTATTTCCAGCGCTCCGGCGTTCGCCGCTCGCTGACGGTCGAGTGACGCCCCCGTGAAAGCCCCGAGACGGTTTCGCCCGCCGGGCGCGCCGCCGGCGCTTCGACGCGGCAAGTCCTCGGCAGGCAAGCCAAGGCGGGTCAGCGCTTCGCCAAAACGAACTGGTCGAGGCGCTCGACCATCCATTTGCCGCCCACGCGGCGGAGCGTGAGGAGACCGGTTCCGGCCTGCTCTTCCTTCGTGGCGGAAACCACCGCCACGTTGACATCGAGCGCGACGCGCTGCGCGTCGAGGCGCTCCATGCGAAAAGCCTGCGTTGTCCACGACTCCGGCTTGGACACGACAATGCCGAGGAAAAACTTTGACGTGTCGGGGCGAATGAAGCACTCCTCGAGGGCTTTGGACGTGCCGGCCCGAATCGCCTTGTCCATCGTCGAGAGAAAAGCGCGCGCCTCATCGTCTGGCGGGAACGACTGCCCGGCCGCGCTTTCGCTGGCGAGCAGGCCGCGGCGCGCCAGCTCGTCCAGCGCCGGCCCGGCTTCCATCTCGAACGCGGCTTTGTAGGCCGCTCGCGCTTTGTCATGCTCCTTGGCCGCCGCCGCCAGATCGCCTTCGGTCAGCAGCGTCAACGCGAGCGGGTAACGCGACGGCGGATCGGCGCGCCGGACGGCGGCAATGGCCTCCCGCGCCGCGTCCAGCTTGCCCTGCGCGGCCAGGGCGCGGGCCAGGTAAGCGCGGGCCAGCGCGAAGTCCGGTTCCCGAGCGATGGCTTCGCGCAGCAAGGTCTCAGCTTCGGACTGACGCTCCGCTTCCGTCTCGCCAGCCTTCAAGCGGCGCGCCAGCGTCGCCGCGGCATCGAGCGTCAGCCCGAAGGCATGGCGCCGCTCCGGGCGGGCGTCGTTGTCGAACTGCTTGGAGTTGCGGTCGTAGCTGAAGCGCACCTGCGGGTAAATCTTTTCAGGATCAAGCTCGACCTCGACGATATTCGCCGAGGTTTCAAAGACGGCCGAGGCGTAGCCTTTGGATGGCACTTCAACGCTTGTGGCGAGCTTTTCGCCCTTATCCGTCACGGCGACCACCGGCAGCAGGGCGTCGCCCGTGCCCAAGTTGCGCAGCGCGCAACGCCAGCCGGGGCCATCCTCGCGCTTGAGGGGGATGCCGATGACGAAGTCGGGCTCGCTGAGTTCTTCAAACCATTGCTTGAAAAAGCTGGCCCGGCGCGCATCGGGCGGCGTTCCGACCAAGCGCGCGCGGAAAGCGTCGTAGGTCGCCGTGCCGCCGGCGTCGTTGACGGTTGCCGCGACGGCCTCCAGCAGCGCGTCGCGCCCAACGAGCCGTTCCAGTAACCGAAAGACCAGCGCGCCCTTGGTTGGGACGCTTGCATAATAGTCCGGGAACGCCGGGTGCTGGAGGATGAGAATCGAGTCAATCCCGCGCTCGAAACCCTGTTGCGAGACCCGGATATTCGCCAGTCGCCCGTGAGCGAAGCTCCGGCGTCGCCAGAAATCGCGCTCCGCCGCCGCGCCATACTGCTGTTTGACGTACTGACCAGCCAGGTAGGCCGGCAGGGCGTCCGCCAGCGCGCCCCATCCGCGCCCGCGCAGGCGCGTCTTGCCGCCGAGCCACGCCTGGGCCAGGGCTGCCGTTAGCCACTCGATGGTCTCGGCGTCGAGCGCCGGGCGAAGCAGCGCCGCGGTCGGGATAACGACCGCGCCGGGCGCGACATGCTGGATGGCGCGGTCAGTGTCGAAATCGCGCCCGCGCAGCTCCGGGCTGCGCCGGTCGGCGACCAGGCGGCGCGGCGTGGTCAAAACCCGAAACTCGCTGGCCGGATACGCGCCCCACAGAGCTTCATAGAAAGCTAAAATGCGCTCGACCTCTTCCGCGATTCGCGCCGCCTGCCGGGCGCTTTCCTCCGGCAGCCCCCGCGCGCCGTACACATTGATGACGGCCGTTTCGCCGGCAGCGGTCGTGAACTGGCGGCTGACCGGCGCGCCGTAAGGCTGCACCGCCAGCCACGGCTCGCCGGCCAGCGTCGAGGTGAACGCGACGTTCCCGCCGATCTCCTGCCGGACGCCGCTCGACCACACTTCGCTATCCGCCGGTTTCGCAACCGTGAGGACATAGGGCGCCGTGTCAGGCCCGTGACTGCTTTGCGGCAAGTGAATAAACGGCGTCCAGCCAGCTTCCGGCAGGAGCAGGCTGTCGCCGGGCGTGATCGCGGCATAGTTGGCGCTCTCGCGGAAGGTCAGGCTATAGACCAGCTTAGCCGTGACTTTGCCGCCTGGCGCCAGCGGCGGAGAAAGCTCGCCTACATAAGCGGCGATGCCGGTATCGCCGCCCGGCTGTTTTTTCTCATCGGTCGGCAGCGCCCGACCATCAATTGTGAAAGCCGTGACCTTCGCCGCTTTGGTTAGGCGCAGGGTGAGGGTGCGGGCCTCGGCCTGCTTGGCGATATTGGTCAGCTCAAGGGTCGCCATGACATCGGCGCTGTAGTCCGCCGGTCGGAGCGTGACGCGGATATCCGAGCGAATGAGGCCAAAGTCGGCGAATTCCTGCGCTGACGCCGCTCCCGCGCCGAGCCAGAGGCTGGTCAAGCCAGCCAAACAAGCTAGCGTCAAGTCTTGAAATCGTTTCATCGCGCGCATCAGTTCCGTCATCCGCTCTATCAAGGGTGGTAAATTCGCGTCGCTGGACGGTTTGCCAACTGGACGCCCAGGGCCAAACCTACTATGATTGCCGCTGTCAATCACGCCCTTTCTGGCACGGAGCAGCCGGTCTCCGGCGCTTTGTCGCCGCCGGAGCGATTTTTTTCGCAGGGTTTTGCCGCCTATGGCCTGGTTCAGACGTAAGCGCAGCATCACGGATGAAACCCCGCCGGCTGACCGCAAGGTGCGCACAGAAGGGCTATTCGTCAAATGCCCCGCCTGCGGGACAACGCATTTCAAGAAAGACTTGGAAGCCAGCCTCAATGTCTGTTCCAACTGCGGCCACCACCTGAAGTGGCCGACGCTGAGCCGCCTGGCGCACCTTTTCGATGATGGGCGTTATGAAACCTTTGACGACCATATCGTTTCCACCGACATTCTAGGCTTTTCCGACACCAAGCCCTACGCCAATCGCATCGTCCAGGCGCGCAAGAGCACCGGCTTCAACGATGCCATCGTCTCAGCCGAAGGCAGGCTGGGCGGGCGGCCCATCATTGGCTGCGTCATGGTGATGGAGTTCATCGGCGGCAGCATGGGGTCGGTGGTCGGCGAAAAAGTCACCCGGGCCATCGAGCGGGCGATAGCGAAAAAGCGCCCGCTGATCATTGTTTCCGCCTCCGGCGGCGCGCGCATGATGGAAGGCACATACAGCCTGATGCAGTTGGCGAAAATCTGCGGCGCCCTGGCCCGCCTCGACGCCGCGCGCGTTCCTTATATTTCCGTTCTGACCGATCCCACCACCGGCGGCGTCACGGCCAGCTTTGCCATGCTGGGCGACATCAACATCGCCGAGCCGGGCGCGCTCATCGGCTTTGCCGGCCCGCGCGTCATCGAGCAGACCATCCGCCAGAAACTGCCGCCTGGCTTTCAGCGGTCGGAATTTTTGCTGGCGCACGGCATGCTGGACGCCGTGGTGGATCGCCGTCAAATGCGTCAGTTTCTAATTGATGCGCTGGGTTTCATGGCGCGCTGACCCTCGCCAGAGAGACGCTGTACAAGCTGCGCTATCTCATCCTTGGCGTTTCACGAGACTTCGATAGGGGGCAATAACTTATGTCATTTGGACTTCGCGCGCGACGGCTTGGGCTGGCTACTGGCGGGCTTTTGCTGGGCGTAGCCGGGCTGTTCGTCTTGCCTGCGCCGGGCGTCTTGATTCTGGATAGCCTATGGTTGAAGAGCGGCGGGAGCGCCGCCAACAAGCCGGCCGGCTTCGCCAAAGCCATCGCGCTGGCCAATCAGCCGCAGTTTCGCTCGACCATCCAGCTCGTTGGCGAAAGCGCCGGCGCCTCCGGCACGTGGATTGGCAATGATCATCAGCATGGCTATGTGCTGACCGCCGGGCACAACTTCACCAAGGGCGGCAAGGCGACGGAATACGTCTATATCGCTACGGATGGCGCGGAGTATGCGGGCGTTGACCTCCTGACGCATCCCGAATGGAACGGCGACAACAACGCGCGCACGGGCTATGACCTTGCCATTGTCGTTCTAGACCGTCCCGTGAAGGGCGTCGGGCAGCCGGCGCTGCTCTACGCCGGCTCCGGAGAAATGAACCAGCTCTGCACCATCGTTGGCTATGGCATGCGCGGCACCGGCTCATCCGGCGAACACGCCGACTACTATGACGGTGAGAACCCGAAGGCCGCCGCTCAAAACCTCATCGAAAACGTGACCGAAGCGGTTGACCCGCTGCCGGCGGATGAAGACGGCGGCAACTACCTTGGGATTGACTTCGACAAGGAAGACGGCAGCGCGAAGAATACCTATGGCGAGCCGACCCCGGTCAATGAGTATGAGGGGGCGCTTGGCTCCGGCGACAGCGGCGGATCCTGCTGGATGCAATATCAGGGGCAGTGGTGCGTCATCGGCGTCAATGCCAATGGCGATACCTCGCGCTATGGCGCCGTGTCGTACTTCGCCCGCGTTTCGGGGCAGGTCGAATGGATTAAATGCGTGTTTCCAGGGGCGAAATTCATCGGCGGCTGAAGCGCCGCCCGCGAGCGGGCGCAAGACCTTGTGAACTTCGACGCATCGGTTAGCTACCTTTACGGGCTAGGCAACGAAGTTGCGACGATGAAGCTCGGCCTGGACGCCATCGCTGCCCTGCTGGAAGCGCTGGGTTGCCCGGAGCGAGCGTTTCCTTCCCTCCATGTCGCCGGCACGAACGGGAAGGGCTCGACTTGCGCTTTTCTGGCGAGCATTCTGCAACAGGCGGGGCTGCGCGTCGGGCTGTACACCTCCCCGCACCTCATCAGCCCCGTCGAGCGCATCCGGATCAACGGGGAAAGCATCGCGGAAAGCGACTTTGCCCAGGTCGTCGCGCAGGTTTATGAAGCGGTTGAGCGGCTGCTGCGCGCTGGGCGGCTGTCCGCGCGCCCGACATTTTTCGAGCACCTGACGGCGGCGGCCTTTACGCGCTTTGCCGCGCAGAAGGCGGATGTGGTCATCGCCGAGGTTGGGCTTGGCGGGCGATTGGATGCGACGAACATACTCGTTCCGGCGGCGTCCATCATCACCGCCATCGGCGAGGACCACCGCGAATGGCTCGGGCCGACGCTCGCCCATATCGCGCGCGAGAAAGCCGGCATCGTAAAGCCCGGGGTTCCAGTTTACATCGCCGACGCGCAGCCTGAGGAGGCGCGGCGAGTTTTCGAGCGAGTTGCCGCCGAAAAGGGGCTGTCGCCGGTCTGGGTCGCTTCGCTGGCAGCGGCGCGCTGCGATGCAACTGGGGCTCTGCGGGTCAGTTTCGACGAGCGCCTGCCCAGCCTGCGCGGCGCGCAAGGTCGGTTGGCCTTGCGCGGCGCGCATCAAGCGCACAACGCGGCGTTGGCGGCGCTGGTCGCGCAGGACTATCTGCGCGGGCGCGGCTTCGATGAGCCGGGCATCGGTCAGGCAATCCGCCTGGGGCTTGAGAAAGCCGTGTGGCCGGGTCGCTTGCAGTGGGTGAATGGCGCGCCGCCGGTCTTGCTCGATGGCGCGCATAATCCGCAGGGGGCGCTGGCGCTGGCGCGCTTCCTGGAAACAGACTGCGACCGCCGACCCGTGACCGCCGTTTTCGCCGCCATGCGCGACAAGCCGGCGGTGAACTTAATGTCGCCGCTGGCGCCGATTGCCGACCGGCTGGTGCTCACTGAAGTGGCGGGACAAGCGCGGGCGACGCCGAGCAACCAGCTCGAAGTGATGGCGCTTGGTTACTGGCGCCCATCAAGCGTCATGCAGGCGCCCGATGCGGCAACGGCGCTGGACTGGGCGCGTCGCATGACGCCGCCGGAAGGCCTGGTGGTCGTGTTTGGCTCTATCTATCTGATTGGCGAGGTCTTGAGCCTGATTTCCAGCCCCGCCCCATGACGCCAGCGATGACGCGCGCATTCTTCATCACCGGAACGGATACCGGCGTCGGCAAAACAGCCGTGACTTGCGCCCTCGTTCGCTTGCTCGTTGCGGGCGGCTATCGCGCCCGCGCCATCAAGCCAATCGAGTCAGGCTGCGCGGCGGATGCCGCTGGCGAGCTTCAGCCGGCCGACGCCCTTGCGCACCGCGCCGCCGCCGGGCTTGAGCCGGTGCCGCTGGAACAGTTCATTCGCTATCGCTTGCGCGAGCCGCTCGCCCCAGCCATTGCGGCCGAACGGGCTGGCATTCGCCTTGACCTCGCGGCTTGCGTTGACCTGGTTCGGGCGGCGCAAGCCGCGACTGACATCCTGCTGGTCGAAGGGGCCGGCGGGCTGCTCGCCCCCTTCGCCGGAACGTTCCGCGACGGCTACCAAACCGTAGCGGATTTCATCCTGGCCCTCGGCATTCCGGCGCTGATTGTGGCGCGGGCGCGCTTGGGGACGATCAATCATACGCTGCTGACGTGGCGCGAGCTGGAGCGCCGCGCCATTCCTTGCGTCGGGGTCATCCTCAATGAGTCCGACCTTGAAACCGGGCGCGAGCGCGAGTCCAACGCTCGGGCGCTCCAGGCATTTGGCATCCCTGTGTTGGCCGAACTACCATATGGGTCGGCGCGCCTCGAATGGCATCTGGCCGATGTCGCGCGTCGCATCGCCGATACCTCCGCTGGAGATGAGCCGTATGACTGACGCGCGCGCCCTCTATCCGCCCATCGAGCCTTATGAAACTGGCTTGCTGCCCGTCTCTCCCCGGCATACGCTTTACTACGAAGTGAGCGGCAACCCTCAGGGTCGGCCCGTGGTCTTTCTGCATGGCGGCCCGGGAGGCGGCACCTCGCCCGACCATCGGCGCTACTTCGACCCCGAACGATACCGCATCGTGCTGTTTGATCAGCGGGGGGCGGGCAAGAGCGTTCCCTACGCTTGTCTGGAAGAAAACACGACCTGGGACTTGGTGGCCGACATTGAGCGCCTGCGGCAGCATCTGAGTATCGAGCGGTGGGTCGTGTTTGGCGGCTCGTGGGGCAGCACGCTGGCGCTGGCCTATGCCGAAACGCATCCAGACCGCGCCCGGGCGCTCGTGTTGCGCGGGATTTTCCTGTGTCGCAAGAAGGAAATCGACTGGTTTTATCAGGAGGGGGCGAACGCTATTTTCCCTGATGCCTGGGAACCCTACTGTAACTTGATTCCGCCCGAAGAGCGCCATGATATGGTCGCCGCCTATTACCGTCGCTTGACCAGCGACGATGAGGAAACGCGCTTGGCGGCGGCGCGCGCCTGGAGCGTTTGGGAAGGGAGCGCGTCAAAGCTCTTGCCCGACCCCGACCTCATCAAGGATTTTGACGACCGGGCGCTGGCGATCGCGCGCATCGAGTGTCACTACTTCATCAACCGCATCTTTATGGAATCCGAGCATTACCTGCTCGAACACGCGCGCCGGATTCGGCATATTCCAACCGTGATCGTGCAGGGGCGCTACGATGTCGTGTGTCCGATGATGACGGCCTGGGCGCTGCACAAGGCCCTGCCAGAAGCCGACTTGCAAATTATTCCGAATGCCGGTCATTCGGCCTCCGAGCCGGGCACGACGGCGGCGCTCGTGGCCGCGACGGATCGCTTCGCGCTGCTGCCGGATTAATGGACTGCGGCGGCCCGGTCAAGCGCGGCGCGGCGCGATGGAGCGGCGGCGGATGGCGCCGGCTGTCGCTGTCTATCTTGCTCCTCTCCGCCTTCCCGCTCCGGGCCGCCGAGCGCCCGCCGCCTTGCCCGGTCGCGCCGCCCGCGTTGCCGGCAGCGGTCAGAATTGGCGTGCTGACGCTGTTTCAGCCGCGAATCGTTTATCTCCAGGCGCGCGAGCGTTCCACGCCGCTGCAGGTGGCAGGACGGACGGTGACGCTCCATCCGCGCGCCACCTGTCGCGTCGAGCAAACGGCGGACGGTCTTCTGCTTTGGCAAGGCGCGCAGCGACTCGCCGCCGGCGCCTCGCTGACGGTCGCCGCGGATGACGTGGATGTGGAAGTCGTCGGCAGAAAAACGCGCTTGCGGCGACATTTCCGCGGATCGCTCGCCATCGCCGCCCGCGCCGGATGCCTGCAGCTCGTCGTGACGCAGCCGCTGGAGGCGGTCGTCGCCGCCGTTGTGAGCGCGGAGCTGCCCTCCGAAGCGCCGCTGGAAGCCGCCAAGGCGCTGGCCGTGGCGGCGCGCGGCTATATAGCCGGACATTTGGGGCGGCATGCCGGCGCTGGCTTCGATCTCTGCGACTCGACGCATTGTCAGCTCTTCCTGGGCGAGCAGTGGTCGCGGCAGGGAGCGACCGGGGAAGCGAGCGGCAAGCTCTCCAGCCTCGGGCAAGCGGCGGCTGAGCGCACTGCCGGGGAAGCGTTGCGAGCGGCGGACAGCGCGCTTTATCCGGCGTACTTCAGCGCCTGTTGCGGTGGTCGCTCGACGACGCCAGAGATCGCTTTTGGGACTGGCGCCGGGTCCGATAGCGGCGCCGGCGTCGCATGCGAGTGGTGTAAAGGCTCGCGTTTTTACGCCTGGACGCGCCAGGTTGACCGACGGGCGCTGGCCAGGGCGTTGCTTCCAGACGCCGCCGCGACGGACGACATTCGCATCGAAGTCGCCAGCCGCTCGCCCGATGGCTTCGTGACGAGCGTGCTCATTGCCGCCGGGGCGCGACGGATTGTCATGCCGAATCGCCAATTTCGGCATCTGACGGGACGCCGGCTCGGCTGGAATCTCGCGCTTTCAAACCGGTATGTCATCGAGTCGCAGGGCGAGACGCTGATTCTGCGCGGTCATGGCTTCGGTCACCAAGTCGGGCTGTGCTTGGCAGGCGCGATGGCGCAGGCGCGCGCCGGCCGCGACTACCGGGCAATTCTCGCGCACTACTTTCCGAAGGCGGCCTGCGCCCCGGGCGCGTCGCCCAAGTAAGTTTCAGCGCGGATTCTCGCCTGACGGGCGCCGTCTGCGGCGACCTGGACGGACCTCGTGAAGCGGCGGCGCGCGGTCTCAGGCGGCGATTTTGCGCAGCTCGGCGAGAAGCTCCGCTCGGCCGCGCTTGAAAATCGGGATGGCTTCGACGTGGCGATAGCGAATGACGCCTTGCTTGTCAATGATGAAGATGGCGCGATTCGCCACCGGCAACAACCCGCCGAGCATCAGCGCGCCATACGCCTTGCAGAGCTGGTTGCCCGTGTCTTCAAGCAGCGGGAAGGGAAATGAGAACTTTTCGGCGAACTTCTTGTGCGCGGTCATGTCATTCGTGCTGACGCCGAGAATTACCGCGTCAAGCTTTTGAAACTCGTCCCAGCCGTCGCGGTAATCGCACAACTGGGCCGTGCAGGTCGGCGTGTCGTCGCCCGGATAAAACACCAGCACGACATTTTGCTTGCCGCGAAACTGACTCAGCGAGTAGGTCTTGCCGTCGCTGGCGGCCAGCGAGAAGTCCGGCGCGGGGTCTCCTACATTGGGCATGGCTTCATTCCTAGAGTCAAAGGCGTCAGCGCAATGAAGTGAAAAGGCGTCAGTCGGCGGCGACCGCCTCGCCTTCGAGGTTCATGGCTTCCCATTCGCCGCGATGCGCTTCCCAGAATGGCTGCGCGTCGTCAAAGGCCTTGACGTGGCGCAGCAGCGTGCCGCGCGCGAAAAGGCCTTCGCCCATTTCGACAATCCGCTGGTCATGGGGCGCGCAATCGTCAATCAGCGCGGTTTGTTCCCGCAGCGCGGCGCGGAGATCGTCCAGGTCGGATGGCGCGGCGAGCGGGCGCGCCAGGGGATACGCCCCCTTGTCCGCCTGCTTGATGGCGGCCAGGCTGACGCCCGCGTAACCAGGCGCTTCCGCCGCGATGTCTCCGAGCAGGGCCGCCGCCGAACCCTTGGCCGGCATGTCCAGCCGCATCGCTCTGGCCAACGACTGCGCGATCAGCCAGTCGGGACGCCCTGCGCCGCCGCTGTCCGCCACGCGCGCTACGCGCTGCGCTTGTCCCGCGTGGTTGGTGAACGAGCCATCCTGTTCAGCGTAGCTCATCGCCGGAAACACGACGTGGGCGAGCTTGGCTGTCTCGGTCAAGAACAACTCGCTCACGACCAAGCCCTGGAGTCGGGCGAGCGCCGCGCGCCACTGGTCGCCTAGGTTGCCGATGGGGTCAGCGCCGGCAAGGTAGGCGGCGCGGATGGCGTCGCCGAAGTCGCTTTCCAAGCGGGCGGCATCCGCGGTCAGCCCCATATCGAAGGCCCCGGCCGAGTTGTTGTAGTCGGCCAGCGCCAACAGGCGAACCGTCGCGTCGGGCCTGGTCAGCGGGCGAAGCTGCGCGACGGCGCGCAACGCCGCCCCGCGAACTTCCTGACCGACGATCACGACCAGCCGCTCCGCCGTCGCGACCGCCGCCCGCAGCGCGCGCAGGTCGTCCGCCGCGACGCCGGCCAGCGCGGCTAGGGCGTCGAGCGCGGCTTCCTCGAAGAGCGCCTGAATGACGGCGCTTTCGCCCGCGGGGCGGACGTGCAGGAAGACATCCGCCTGACGGCGGGCGATCTTGGTCGCTCGCTGATGGACGACAAAAAGGCGGGCGCCATGCTTGCGTTTCGCATAGCGCATCGCGAAACCGGTCAGCGGGCTGCGCTCGGTCGGGTCACCGCCAATCTGCACGATGGTCGTCGCCTGCTTGAGGTCGTCATGGGTGGCCAGCGGCGCGGAGAGATGCGCGTAAAAATCGCCCAGCTCAACGGAGCGGAAATGCGCGATGTGGGGGGTGTCAAGGGCGCGCCCCAGGCGCGCCAAGGCGAAATTGGCTTCGTTCGTAAGGCGGGGCGAGCCGATGACGGCCATGGCGCGGCCGCCCTGCCGGGCATGAACCTCGCCCAGCAAGCGCGCCGCCGTCGCGAGGGCGTCGTCCCAGGTCGCGGGCTTCAGCTCGCCCCCTTGGCGAACGAGGGGCGTCGTCAGCCGCGCCGGATTCGAGATGTAGGCGCTCCCGTACCGTCCCTTCACGCACAGAAACTCCCCGTTGACGCCCGCGAGGCCTTTCGAGGCGGCCCGGACGTACTTGTTGCCGCGAACGCCAAGCTCCAGTTGGCAGCCGTCGGCGCAAAAGGAACAAGTCGTCTGTTGCTCGCGCAGGTCCCACGGCCGCGACTGGAAGCGGGAGTCCACGGAAAGCAGCGCCCCGACCGGGCAAACCTCGACGCAATTGCCGCACTGCTCGCAGTGCAGGTCCTGGCCGTAAAAGCCAATGACTTCCTTCGTGCCGCGAAAGATTTTGGTCAGGGCGTGAACGTCCATCCAGTCTTCGCACACGCGCACGCAGCGGTAGCACTTCACGCACCGTTGCTCGTCGTAGGCGATGAAGGGCGAGAGGCGCCGCTCTTCCTTGGCGTTCTTGGCGACTTCGTAGCCGGCATAGACGGCGCCGTGCTGAAATGCCATGTCCTGTAGCTCGCACTGACCGCCTTTGTCGCATACCGGGCAGTCAAGCGGATGGTTGCCCAGAATGAAGTCGAGCATGCCTTTGCGGGCTTCAATGACTTCGCTCGATCCTGCCGTGACGACCATGCCGTCGGCGATGGTCACAGTGCACGCCGTGGCCAGCTTGGGAACTTTCTCGATCCGCACCAGGCACATCCGGCAGGCAGCCTGCGACGCGAGGTCTGGGTAGTAGCAAAAGTTGGGAATGTCGATGCCCTGCGAAGCGCAAAACTCCAGCAGCAGCATGCCTTTCGGAGCCTGATAACTCTTGCCGTCAATCGTAAGCGTGACGAGTTCCATAGCGGGGCGTTACAGTGGGCGGGATAGTTGCGTTTCAGACGAGTTGCGTTTCAAGGGGCGCGAAGCGTGGCCTATAGTACTGTCGCGTTTTCAAAGCTGACAAGCCAACCTGCCCATGCCGCGCTGCGCGCTCCTGCATCGAAGCCTTGCCTGACGCCCTGCCCAGACCAACCCGGCTCTGCGAGATCGCATCACAGGCGACAACGATGGACGCCAGGCGTCGGCTGCTCCAACAACCGCGCAAGAGGAAAGGAATCGCTACCCATGAAACGTCGCTTGACACAAAGCATTGTTACCAGTCTTGGTCTCGCCGCTCTCTGCGGGGTCCTATGGCCAGCGCTGCCATTCAACCCGTCGCCGCTCGCTGGAGTCGCTCTCGCGCAGCGTTCTCGAGATGTGACCATTCCCGCCGGAACGGTGATGCGGGCGCAAATGGACCGAACGATTTCATCGCGCACGGCCCGCGTGGGCGACACCTTTACGGCAACCATTTTCGAGCCAGTCATTGTGGATGGACAAACGGCGATTCCGGAGGGCACGCAAGTCCAGGGGCGAGTGACGCAGGTGCAGCCCGCTGAGCGACGCGGGCGTTCCGGGGCGATTGCCGTCGAGTTCGACCGCATCATCTTTGCCAACGGAACCGCGCGCGACATGCGCGCCTCGCTAACTAGCCTCGACCCGCGCGAGCGCGAGCAAATTGACAGCGAAGGGCGCTCGCGCGGCGGCAGCTCAACCAAGCGCAACGTGATTTTCGTCGGCGGCGGCGCGGGCGCGGGGGCCGCCATTGGCGCGATTGCCGGCGGCGGCAAAGGCGCGGCCGTCGGCGCCGGCATCGGCGCGGCGGCCGGCATTCTCGGCGCGCTGCTGTCTAAGGGGCAGGAAGCGCAGGTGCAGAGCGGCTACCGGTTTGGAGTCGAGCTTGACCAGGCGCTGCGGGTGCCGAGCGATGCGGGTAGGGACGGCGGAAACGCTGGCGGCCAAAACCCTGGCGGCGGGAGCGGCGGCTGGGGCAATTACGGCTGGGATGCCGCCCGCGGCGAATACACGGCTGCCGACATCGTGCGTCGCGCGCAGACCGAGCTGCGGCGACAGGGCTTTTACACCGGCGACATCACCGGCAACCTCGGCCAGCTCACCCGCCAGGCGATTGGCGAGTTTCAGCGTCAGCAGGGGCTTTCGTTTACGCGCCGCCTCGACCGTGAAACGGCGCAGGCGCTGGGCATCATCTCCGGCGGGTGGAGTGGGACAAATGCGGACGATCCCAATGAAGATTTTGGGTCCGGCTATGACCCTGGCGCGCGCGAGTACACCGCGAATGAAATCGTGCGCCGGGCGCAGACTGAGCTGCGCCGCGAGGGGCTATACAACGGGCGCGTCACGGGTCGCCTCGACGCCGAGACGCGGGACGCCATTCAGCGCTTTCAGGAAGAGCGCGGGTTGCCGACAACCGGCCGGCTTGATCGCGAGACGGCGCTGGCGATGGGCATCGTTTACTGATGCTGACTCAGGCCGCTGACTGATTGGGCGGGGTCGCCAAGCCTGGCGACCCCGCTTGCTTTGGGGCGGTTTGCTTGGGAGCGGGCCGCGAAGTCGTCCCGCAAAGGGCGTCGGGCTAGGTGAAGCGCCGCACTGTGCGGTGGCCGAAAAAGCGTCGGATTTCATCCACCGCAGTGTTGAGCAGCCCCTGACTGCTCAGGAGCGATTTCACATACTGGGGCGCCAGCGCTTCCTGCATCGGCTCGAAGCCATGCTCGATGAGGCTCCAGCCGGGACGCAGCTTCGAGGCCATGCCTTCGAGCAGGGAAAGGCTGCGAAAGACGTAAACCAGCTCGGGCGGAAGGTTGAGGCCCAGCTCGCGCGCTGTGCGCTCGATGGCCAGCCCGACGCCTAGCAGGCGGTTCTGCGCATTCAGCCCGCGCTGATGAAGCTGGATGATTTCCTCGATGAAGGCGTGAATCCGGCGCCGGCTCGTGCCCTTGGAAACGATGCCCGTCTCATAAAGGCCATCCGCGAGTCGCTCGCGGTCGCCACGCAAGCCGGCGACGACGGAATTCAAAATCACGGCCCGCGTTTCGCGCGACAGGTGGCAAACCATGCCATAGTCAAGCAAAATCAACTGCCCGCCGTCCCCAACGAGGATGTTCCCGGGGTGCGGGTCAGCATGGTAAACGCCGGCGACAAAAATCATTTCGGCGTAGAGCTTGACCAGTCGCGCAATGAGGTCATCGAAGTCGAAGCCGGCGGCCCGGAGGCGCTCCACGTCGGTGAATTTCACGCCGGGGCAGTATTCCATGACGATGACTTGCGGCCCGGAAACCTCCGGGTAGATGAGCGGCACGGTGACATCTTCCCGGCGAGCCAGGATGTGCGCCAGGGTTTCAAGGTTCTCCATCTCGCTGGTGAGGTCCAGCTCCCGGGTCATCCCCTTGGAGCCTTCGGCGATGGCGGTGGACAGCATGCGCGTCAGCGAGTTGGAAAAGCGGCGGTCGAGCTGGCGCATGACGAAGCCGGCGATCTTGAGGTCAACCGCCATCTGCGCCGGAATGTCCGGTCGAACGAACTTGACGGCGACATCCTGCCCCTGCCACACCGCATAATGAACCTGCGCCAGCGACGCCGCCGCCAGCGCCCGGTCGTCAAATCGCTCAAAGACGGCTTCCAGCCGCAGGCCGTAAATGGCTTCGAGCGTCCGGCGGGCTTCCTTGCCGGGAAGCGGCGTAATCCCATCCTGGAGCTTGGCGATTTCCTCGATATAGACCGCCGGCACGAGGTCGGGGCGGGCGCTCACGAGCTGACCGAGCTTGATGAAGGCCGTGCCCAGCGTCTCGATGTGCCGCTTGATGGCTTGCGCCCGCTGACGGTGCGTTTCTTCCGAGACGTGACGCGGCGGGCCAAAGGCCAGATACCGCCGGCGGTCGCGCGCAAACGCCAGGACGGTCGGGAGCGTGAGGCGCAGCATGGCGCTCGCCCGGCGAGCGAGACGAGCCTGATCTGCAAGAAACGTAAGCCGCGATGGAGGACGGTGTGACATGCGTTGACGCTCAGCGAGGGCGATCAAATCAGCGAGGGCAATCAAATCGGCTGCTTCTATCGTCCATCACCAGGCGGCAAAGCGAAAGTCATATCTTCGAGCGGCTTGCCCGCCGCCTGGCAGCGCTCGCGCTGAAGGCGCGGATAGGAGGCGGTGACGTAATCCCCGCGTTTCAGCCCGAGCTGCCCGATGAGGCGCTCGATGGTCGCCTCGTCAGCTTCAAGCTCGACAAAGCACCCAATGGGCGTTTCGTCAATCATTGCCCAGAGTTCAAGCCCGCTCGCATGGCGGAGGCGATAGGTTGTCCGAAACTTTTGGTAGCGGAAGGTCTTTTCAAATCCGAGCTTCTCGAGCAGCCGGATGAGGGCTGGGCCGTCCGATACGGTCAGCTCGATTTCCTCGCGAACCTTGACGCCGCTGGCCGGCGCTTCCGTCGGCTGGCCCTTGTGGGTCAGAATCGCCTCGGTCAGGTCGTCCCGGAGTCTGACGCGGAGCGCTTGCCGCTTGTTGAACAGGGCGCGGGCGGGCGTGTCGAATAGCCAGTTGTCCTCGAAGTGGCGCGGGGCGACGAGTTCCAGCGTGAAGCCGGCCGCCGTCAGCCGTTGGCGCAGCGCGTCGGGCGTCGCGCCAGTCAGCTTGATTTCGGCTTCAATGTGCGGCATAGGCTTTGAGCGCGCGAATAAGGCTTTTGGGTTGCGGTTGTCAAGCGCCAGGCGAAAGCCGATGCGCTCGAGCCGCGGCGAAGCCTTGCCGCTCGCGTCGCTCATCGGCAACTGGTTGCGAAAGCCTCTCCAACGTTAGAAGGTATGGTCTGCGGCTAAAAAACTCAACCTTGCGCAACGGGTTCAGCCTGTGTCGCCGCAGGCGTATCGCCCGCTTTTGTCAGTCCTCTGAGGGGTCACCCACGATGCCGGAGTCACCGCACAACCAGCTTGAAGCGCCGCCCGCGGATGGAACGCTAACCAGTTTCCAAAGCGAGGGATTTTCCTTCACCCATCCCGCCCATTGGCAGCCGGTCCGCGTAACGGGATTTCAGTATGGCGCGCAGGCGACCTATGGCATGGTCGCGCTCTTCCGGCTTATCTTCGCTCCGTCGCCGGATGTTTCGGAAGAGATGACGCTGGCCTGCGCCCTGAACGATTTGCTCGACGAATTGCCTGCGGTCATTCGCGGGGACAAGTTTGCAACCGGGCTGTATGTTGGCTTGACCGCGCAGTTGGAAGCGAAGTGGCGGGGCGCGCCCTGTCTAATCTGGGGCGTCGTGATCGGGCGCGGCGGCCCGTCGGCGGCGACCTGCTCGCGCGGCGCGCTCATCATTGCCGTTCCGACGTCCGCGATTGAGGCCGGGGAGCAAGACGCCCGCCTGATTCTGGATAGCTTTGCCGTCGCCGGGCAATCCGTGACCGATGCCCGCATCTCGATGAGCCGAATCGAGCCGGTCGAGTTTGAGCCGGCCAGCCTCATCGAGACGCGGCGGCTGTCCGACGAGGACAGCCAAGCCACGCTGGAAGACTTGCCGGCGCAGTCGTCGGCGCTGGAGGTCGCGCCGGATTGGCGCGTCACGGTCAGCACGCTCGCGGCGAGCGACGGGGGCTATGCCGACGGGCCGCTGACAGTAGCGAAATTCTTGCGCCCAAACGGTATCGCGTGCGACCCGCAGGGCAACCTCTACGTGGCCGACTTCGGCGGCCACCGCATTCGGCAGGTTTCCGTAGATGGCATCGTCCGCACGCTGGCTGGCAGCGGGCGCGCTGGTTGTCGGGACGACTTGGGGCTGTTGGCCGAGTTCAACGGGCCACGCGGGATCGCTTACGCTTCGGGGTATCTTTATATTGCCGACCTCAACAATGCCTGCATTCGCCGAATGACGCTCGATGGCAAGGTGATGACGCTGGCCGGCGACGGCGTGGAGGGAACGCGCGACGGCTTGGGCAAGCAGGCGCGCTTCAAGTCGCCCCGCGCCATTGCGGTCGATACGGCGGGCGCGGTGTATGTCGCTGACGATGCGCGGGTAAGGCGCATCACGCCGGATGGCCTGGTCACGACGCTGGCGGGCGGCGATCCAGGCTACGCGGACGGCCCGGCTGACGCGGCGCAGTTTGACACCCTGAGCGGGTTGGCCCTTGATCGGCTGGGCAATCTGTATCTTGCCGACGCCGGCAACCGTCGCCTGCGCAAAGTGAGCCGTGATGGGCAAGTAACCACCCTGCCCGTCGGGCCAGAGGTTGAAAGGGGCGTTGCCATTCTGCACCCTGTCGCGCTTTGCATTGGCCCGGACGGGACGCTGTATGCGCTGGATGTCGCCGATTTCTCGCTCAAGGCCGTCTTGCCTGACGGCACGGTCGCGCGGGTGGCCGGCGGACAGCAGGGAACCCAGGACGGCGACGCCGACAGCGCCCGGTTCTGGATGCCGACGGCGCTGACGC
The DNA here is from genome assembly GCA_937966115.1 of uncultured Chloracidobacterium sp. GTDB lineage: Bacteria > Acidobacteriota > Blastocatellia > Chloracidobacteriales > Chloracidobacteriaceae > Chloracidobacterium. The sequence goes on from CALCKX010000079.1 coordinate 28,527, forward strand.
TCTTTGACAGTCGGTTGTACGTCACCGACCGCGAGCGGCATGCCATTCGACTCGTCCGTCTCCAGAGCATCGGCGAGGATAAGATCGCGCTCGAATTGCCACAGGAGAAGGTCCTTCCATTCCCGCTCCCGCAGACGCCCGAAGACCAAAAGCCGACCAAGCCTTCGGTATCGGTGCTTCTCGCGTCCGATGAGGCGTCCGCTGTCTTTGCGCGCCGCCCGGTCGCTCCCTTTGCCAATCAGAGGGGGCTGGAGGATGCCGCTAGCCTGGATGACCTGGCGGTGGAGGTCGTCGCCGGCGGCGATCCAGGGCTGCTCGATGGACCTGGCGGCGCGGCCCAGCTCAATCACCCGGTTGGGCTGGCAATGGACACGGACGGGACGCTCTTCATTGCTGACCACTTCAACCACGCCATCCGCATGCTCACGCCGGATGGGCAGTTGCGCACGCTCGCCGGGGGGCGCCGGCGCGGCTTTCGGGATGGGCGCGGCGCGGAAGCCGAATTCAATGGCCCGCTCGGCATCGCCATCGGCGCGCAGGGGGAGATTTACGTTGCCGACCACCTCAATGCCCGCGTGCGCGTGGTGACGCGCGACGGCGAGGCGCGGACGCTGGCCGGAACGGGCGTGGCCAAAGTCGAGGACGGTCCGCTCGCCACTGCCTCGTTCGAGGGGCCGAAGGGCGTCGCCGCCGATCTGCACGGCATGGTTTATGTCACTGACGGCGTCACCGTTCGCCTGATCACGCCAGATGGCTATGTGCACACCCTGGCCGGTCAAATGCGCGGCTTTCGCGATGGGGTCGGCGCTCAAGCGATGTTCGGCTGGGTGTATGCCATTGCGCTCGATGTGTCGGGCCTGTGCTTCGTCACGGATGCCGCCAACCACGCCATTCGCTGCGTTTTCCCGGACGGCGCGGTGAAGACGGTGTTTGGCGGCGGGGGAATCCGTCAGTTGAACTTCCCCAATGGGCTGGCGCTCGATGTGTATGGCAATCTTTACGTCGCCGACACCAATCACCATCGCGTCTTGCGGCTGACGCCCAATGGGGATGGCGGTTACGCCTCCGCCCTTGTCTGCGGCCAGCGACGCGGGCGACAGGTCGGGCTAGCGCGCGAGACCGAGTTGGATGCGCCGCGCGGGATTGCGGTTGGCCTCAACCGCGACCTGTATATCGCCGACTCCAACGCCAACCGTATCCTGCGGGTCGCGCCGCCGCCCGCGGCGCGCCTGTCGCTGGTTGCCGCTGACCCGGAACCCCTTTGGCAGCGCCTCGCGCCAGCGCTCAGCGAGGCTCAGACGGTCAGCGCCGACCAGTTCCAGCCTGGATCGCTGCACGAATCCGGCTCCACGCCAGCGCAAGTCGCCGCATTTGCGGAAAGTATGGAGCATAAGGCGGCGCCGCTTGGTCGCCAGTTGGATAGCGCGCCCATCGCGGTCGCCCCCGCCGATGCCGCGCCGCCGCCTGGCCCGCGCCGCCGCCACGTGGCCGCCACGCTGCTTGGCTGGGGCATCGAGCTGTCAGGCAATAACCTCATCCGCACCGAGCCGGACGGCTCGCTCCTGCTCGATACAACCTACAGCGCCGAAAACAGCGCGTTTTTTTACCTCCCCTGGGAAGTGACAGCCGAACAGAAGGTTGTGGTCGAGATCAACATGCAGCTCATCGCCTATGTGGGCGAGCGCGACGCCACCGGCTGCGCCGTGTGGCTTGAAAATGACCGCCATGCCGACGCCCTGCTCATTCAGCCGGATGGCATTCGCCTGCTGCGCGCGCCGGAGCTAGCCTATGGCTGTAATCCCTGCGCCGGGGTCAACGCCTATACCATCACGCTGCATGGCAATGACATACGGGTTGCCTTCAACGGCGTCGAATGCCTGGTTGGATTAGGCAAGTTTTGGATGCGCCCAGCCGCCCGCGACGGCCGCCCGCTGCGCCGGTGGCTGGCGTTTGGCGACGGCTCTTCCGCTGCCGGCAGCATTTCGCGTTGGCAGCGCGTGACGTACCGCATTGAAGAGGGCGCGGACACCCTGCCGCTCACCGCCGAGGAGGCGTTGGGAAAATGATTTGAAAACCGTTTTCGATTTGAAATAAGCTCGCCTTAGACCTTCCCGAAGGAGACTCTAAAGCGTGCTCCCGTGTCGTCGCAAGCGTAAGGACAAATGCTGTAAGAAGTA
>CALCKX010000080.1 GCA_937966115.1 uncultured Chloracidobacterium sp.
CCTGGCCGAGTTTTTCAACGTGACGCGCAACACGAACAAGAACTACGACGTGGACGCGATTGCCGTGGTGGGCGGGCCGCGCCCGTTGTCGAACGGGACGCTCTCGACGGCGGCGCTCAATCCGGCCGGCTTCCTGCCGTACGGTGCGCCTTCGACGGCGCGCTTTGGCGGGCCGCGGCAGGCGCAGCTTGGCGCGCGCCTGACGTTCTAGGCGGCGCGCCCGGAAGGGCGGCGCTGAGAGCCGGCGCTGACAGAGCGGGCAAGGGCCCGGCGGCCCGGGGGATGTCGTGAGCGCCGTCCCGCGGGCCGCTGACCTTTGCGCTCAGGCGCCCGCTGGCGTGGCTGGGGCCCGCGCCGCGGCCGCAAAGCTTGTTTCCGGACGGCTTTCGTGTCATGGTGCTGCGCTTGGCTGCCGCCAGGCGGCGGTCGTCTCCCATCCAAAACGCTCTCGCAAAACGCTCTCGCCTGGGATTCGCATGGCACGCTCGCGCCGTTGGCTCATTTGGCTTGGTTTAGCGCTATCAGCGCTGTCAATAGTTGCTGCGGTTGGCTTTGGCGCTTACCGGAGCCTCGAGATCCCCGCGACTCACCGGGCAGCCGACGAGCTCATCGCCATCGAGCCGGGGATGGGCGCCCGCGATGTGGTGGAGCTGCTTTATGCGCGGGGCGTCATCGCCAATCGCTATCCAGCGCTGCTTTACTTGGCGCTCAATCCGGCTGGCCGGCGCTTGCAGGCGGGCGACTATGAGTTCGAGTCGCCAATCTCGCCGCTGGCGGCGCTGGATAAAATTCGCCGCGGCGCGGTGGCGACGCGCAAGATCATGTTCCGGCCGGGCCTGACGATTTACGAGGTCAACGACCTTTTGCCTAATCGCCCGCCGGATGGGAAGCTCGATCCGGCGCTCCGTGACGCGCGTCTCATCGCCGACCTCGATCCGACGGCGACCAGTTTGGAAGGGTACATTTTCCCGGACACCTATACCGTCCCCAAGCGGGCGACGAATGTCGAGGTTCTGGCCGAAGCTGTCGCTCGTTTCCGCCGCGCCTGGACGCCAGAGCTGCGCCAGCAGGCGGAAGCGCGCCGGATGACGCTGCGCGAAGTCGTGACGCTCGCCTCGCTGATCGAGGAAGAAGCCGCGGATGACGCCGAGCGCCCGCTGGTGTCGAGCGTCTTTCACAACCGGCTGCGCAAGGGGATGCGGCTCGAATGCGATCCGACCTTCATCTACGCGGCGCGGCTTGACGGCGCGTGGGACGGCAACGTGAACAATCCGGCGCACCGCCGCCGGCTTTCGCCCTACAACACCTATGTCTCGACTGGGCTGCCGCCGGGACCCATCGCCTCGCCGAGCGAAAAGTCGCTCCGGGCGGCGTTGCAGCCGGCGCAAACCGACTACATCTATTTCGTGCTGGGCGCGGGCGGGCGACATCGGTTTTCACGCACCGAGGCGGAGCATCAGGTCGCCGTCGCGGAGTATCGCAAGCTTCAGCAAACGCAGCGCCAGACGCTCCACACGCAGGACATCAACAAAAAGTGACGAGAGTAGCGCGATGAGCGATGGGCTGCGCGAGTTGCTGTCCGACGCCATTGCGGCCGGCGAAGCGCGGAGCGCCGCGTGGCTGGTTGCGCGGCGGGAAACCATCCTCTCGCAGGGGGCGGTCGGGGCGGCGCCGGACGCCATCTATGATCTGGCTTCGCTAACCAAGCCCCTCGTGACGGCGTTGCTGTGCGCGCGCTTCGTCGAGCGCGGCCAGCTGACCGGCGCCAGCCCGCTAGGCGAGTGGCTGCCGGCGCTGGGGCGGGGGCGCGACGAGGGCGCGGCGCCGGCGGCATCGGTCCAGGAAGCGTTGGCTCACGCCGCGGGCTTCCTGGCCTGGCTGCCGCTCTACGCCCTGTGCGACCGCCCTGACGACGCGCTTGCGGCAATTGGGCGGGCGCAGCGCGGCGGCGCGCGCGACGTGGTCTATAGCGATTTGGGCTATATCGCGCTGGGCAAGCTCCTGGAACAGGTTGGCGGCAAGCCGCTGGACGCCCTCTTTGACGAGCTTGTGGCGCAGCCGCTGGGCCTGGAGGCGACGCGCTTTCGCCCGCCGCCCGCTTGGCGCGACCGCATCGCGCCCACCGAGTTGGGCAACGCTTACGAGCGCGACATGACGCGCCGCCTGGCCGCCGAGGATGGCGCCCAGCGCTTCAGCGCGTCTGAAAAGGCGCGGTTACTGAGTTACGACGGCTATCGGCGGGGGCTGATTCAGGGCGAGGTTCACGACGGCAACGCCCATTTTCTGGGCGGCGTCGCCGGGCATGCCGGGCTGTTTTCAACAGCCGAAGAGGTCTGGCGGCTGGCGCGCGAGTTTCTTCCGGGCGGGCGACTGCTTGCGGCCGCCAGCCTGCAATGTTTCACCCGCAACTTCACGAGCGGCGCCAAGGAAAGCCGGTCTTGGGGCTGGATGCTGGCCACGACGCCCGGCGCGGTCGCCGCCGGGCTTTCGCCCGCGGCTTTCGGTCACACGGGCTTTACCGGAACCAGTCTGTGGTGCGACCCCGTCACGGAAACCGTCTATGTGTTGCTGACCAATCGGACGTTTCCCATTCGGCCAAGCCTGCAGGAGGTTCGCCGGGCCTTTCACGCGCGCGCCGCCCGCTTGACGCGGTAGCGTTGTGCGCGACGCGAGCGACTGCGCTATGATGGGCAGGCTTTCCCCAAGCTCGCTGAGGTCACGGGCGCTCGATTTTTCACTGCGGAGAGATTCTTCCCCATGCCGGTCAATCCAGTTGACGCCAAGAAGCTTGCCACGGAAAAGAACACCACCGACCTGCGCCAAATGCTCGAGCAATCCGACGAGCTGATGCGTGCCGTCATGGAAAAGGGCGACTTGGAAACCGCGGAAAAGGCGGCGCAGGAAGCGGCGGCGGCGGCGGCGGCGCTGATCGTCCGCAAGCAAGGCGGCGTCCGCGAGCTGGCCAAGCGCGTCCGCGAGCGCGTGGCGGGCGAAGATGACGCGGAGGAAGCCGCCGCGCCGCCGATCGCCAAGGGCGACGCCTCGTAGGCTGAGTCCGGTCACGCCAAGCCCGGCTCCGGCCGGCGAGCGAGTGCTTCCCTACATGCCAATTACCCTTTTTGACTTTCGACGGCTTGATCCGTCCCATGCCACGGCGCAGGACGCCATCCACGATTGGCTGGCGCGCGCCCACACGGCGGCCGCCGCCGATACGGTTGGCGATCCGGCGCGGCTGAGGCGGGCCCTAGACCGCTTTGGCTGCTCGCCCGACCGAATCGCTCGGCGCTTTCACGCGCTTGAGGACTTTACGCACGGCAACTGGGCGCGCATGCGAATTTTCAATGTGAAAGCCGTCCCGGAAGGGCGGGGGCTCGCCGCGCGGATGGCGTTTTTCGCCGAAGTCGCGCAGGAGGCTTTCGACGCCTTCTACGCTTCCGAAGAAGTCGCGCCGGCGCACCTCATTCACGTCACCTGTACGGGCTACGTCGCGCCGAGCGCGGCGCAACGGCTCGTCGCGGCGAAGGGCTGGACGGAAACCGTCGTGACGCATGCCTACCACATGGGCTGCTACGCCGCCTTTCCGGCCATCCGGCAGGCGGCCGGCTTCGTCGCCGCCTGCCCGGGGCGGCGGGCGGATGTCGTCCATACCGAACTGTGCACGCTCCATCTGAACCCAATGCTCCGTGACCCGGAACAGCTCGTCATACAAAGCCTGTTCGCGGATGGCTTCGCTCGCTATTCGGTGACGGGCGAGCCGTTTGGCGGGCTGCGCTTCGAGCTGGCGGCGATGGCGGAAGAAGTGTTGCCCGACTCCGCCGACGCGATGACCTGGCAGTGCGCCGAATGGGGCTTTCACATGACGCTGGCGCGCGACGTGCCGGCGCGGATCGCGCAGGCGCTGCCGAGGTTCGTCGCGGGACTGGCGCGGCGCGGCGGACGGTCGGAGGCGGAGGTTCGGCAAGCGACCTATGCCATTCATCCCGGCGGGCCGAAAATCATCGACCAGGCGCAGGCGACGCTGGAGCTGACCGACGCGCAGACCGCGGCCAGTCGGCGGGTGCTGCGCGCCCGCGGCAATATGTCCTCCGCGACGCTTCCGCATGTGTGGGCTGAAATCCTCGCGGATGAGTCCGTTCCCGATGGCGGGCTGGTGCTGAGCCTGGCGTTTGGCCCAGGTCTGACCCTGTGCGGCAATCTCCTGGTGAAAAGAGCGTCATGACCATGCATTGGCTGCTGGCCCTCCCGTTTCTGCTGCAAGGGGCGGCAATGGCCGCGGATGAGTTTTGGTTTCATCGGCGGCGCGGTCTGGGCCGGTGGGAGCGGATCGGGCATCCGGTGGACACGCTGACCGCGCTGATCTGCTACGGCATCGCGCTGTTTGCGCCGTACTCGCTGACGGCGCTGGCGTGGTATGCCGGCTGCGCCGTCTTTTCAATGCTGTGCGTCACCAAGGATGAGTTCGTGCATGCGCGGGCCTGCTCGGCCGGCGAGCACTGGCTGCACGCCGTGCTGTTTTTACTCCATCCGGTCACGCTGGCGGCGGCGGCGCTCATCTGGATGGATTGCCCGCCGGGGGCCGCCGCGTGGAAATGGTTTTTGGCCGGAACCTTTGGCGTCGTCGCCGCCTTTGGACTGTATCAACTGCTGTACTGGAACGCGTGGAGGTCGCGCCCGGCATGACGAGCGTCAATAACGCGCTTTACGACGCTTTGGGGGAGCGGTGGTACGCCGCGCAGGATGATCCGGTGGCGCTGCTGCGCGCTGAAGGGAAGCTCCGCAATCCGTGGATTGCCGCTGAAATTGCGGCGCGCTGCGGGGAAGGCGTCGCCGTCCTCGACATCGGCTGTGGCGGCGGCTTTCTCTCCAACGCGCTGGCGCGCGCCGGGTTTGTCGTCACCGGGCTGGATCAGTCGGCGGAAAGTCTCGCCATCGCGCGGGCCTATGATGAAACCGGCGGCGTCCGCTACGAAGCGGGCGACGCGCTGGCGCTGCCGTATCCTGACGCCTCTTTCTCGGCGGTGTGCGCCATGGACTTTCTCGAGCACGTCGAGGAGCCGGCGGCCGTGATACGGGAAGCGGCGCGCGTCCTGCGCCCCGGCGGGCTGTTTTTCGCCTCGACCTTCAACCGCAGTTGGCTCAGTTGGCTGGTCGTCATCAAGGGCGTGGAGTGGTTTGTGCGCAATACGCCGCCAAATATGCACATCCTGCGGCTCTTCATCACGCCGGCCGAGATGCGGCGCTACTGTTTGGCGGCCGGGCTCTCCGGCGCGTTTTTTCGCGGGATGCGGCCGCGCCTGGATGGCGCCTTTTGGCGGATGCTGCGGACGCGCGTCGTGCCGCCGGATTTCGCCTTCGTCTTCGTGTCATCGCTGGCGACTGGCTACCTTGTCTGCGCTGAGAGGCAATGAGCGCCGAGAAGCGGGGAGCGGGTCATTCGCCCTGCCGCCGCGAGAGGCAGGGCGAATCCAGGCGGGGCGGTCGCCTCGCAATGGCGCGGGCGAGCGTCGCTTTCGCCCGCGCCCGCCCAGGCGTCAGAGAGCTGGCTATGTCTGGGGAAACTCCGACGCCGCCGGCACGGGCGGCGTTCCCGCTGTCGGCGTCGGCAGCGAGGAGGGCGGCGGCATCCCCCGCAGCCGCTCCGGGCGGTCGCTCGCCCCGCGCTCTCCGACTGAGCGGGCCTCTTCCGCCAGCTTGCCGAAAATCATCTTGCCGGCAGTGGTTTGCAGGACGCTCGTCACGCTGATGTCCACCGCCCGCCCGATAAAGCGCCGGGCATGGTCCACGACCACCATGGTGCCGTCGTCGAGGTAAGCGACGCCCTGGTTGTATTCCTTACCTTCCTTGAGGATGAACACCTGCATGGTTTCGCCCGGCAGGACGACCGGACGGAGGGCGTTCGCCAGCTCGTTGATGTTGAGCACCAGCACGCCGCGCAGTTGCGCCACCTTGTTGAGATTGAAATCGTTGGTGACGATTTTGGCGTCGAGTTGCTTGGCCAGCTCGATGAGCTTGAGATCAACTTCCCGAATGTTGGGAAAGTCCATGTCAGTGATGATGGTGTCGAGCTTTTTGTTTTTCTGAAGGCGCTGCAAGATGTCGAGACCCCGCCGGCCGCGATTGCGCTTGGTCGCTTCGGCGCTGTCGGCGACGTGCTGAAGCTCGCGCAGGACAAACTGCGCGATGATGAGGCGCTCGCTCAGGAAGCCGGTTTCGGCAATGTCGGCAATGCGCCCGTCAATGATGACGCTGGTATCGAGGACGAGGTTTTGCGGGCGGCCATCGCCGCCGGGCGCGCCTTTGGCCGGGTTGAAGAAGAGTTCCCACCAGCGGCCGCTGGCGGCGCCGCGCGTCATGCCGAGGTATCCCAGCGTCAGCGCGGCGGCGAGGACGAGATAAGTTTTGGAGGTCGCCGGAAGCCCTGGCTGGAGGCTGAGCAAGACGCCGAGGACGGCCGCGGCCGTCAGCCCGGCCAGTAGCCCGCTGAAGCCGCTGAGCAGCAGGGCGATGGGCCGTGCGCGCAAGTGCAGTTCGAGCGCGATGATGCCAATGCCGACCGTCAGTCCGAGCGCCGCCGACCACAGCGGCGATGAGAAGGGCTGGGCCAACCAGGCCGCGCCCAGTGAAAACAACATAAGTCCAAGGCGTAGAATGAAATGATCGCGGCTCATGTGACCCTGCGGGATGAAGCTTGGCAGTTGTTGGCTGATGAGGGCTTGAAATTGATAGGGCGGCATTATTCGGTGTCGGAAATGTGACTGATTCGCTATTGTGTCGCAAGGCGATGTGACGGCGCAGGCGCATCCGTGGCGGGCTGTCCTCTGAGATCGCGCTTGGAGAAAGGACGGGGCTTCGTTTCGTGCAATCGCTGGCCTGGTCAAATCTGACCTGCCGCCCGGCGCGCTCGCTGGCGACGGCGTTCGGCGTGGCGGTCGGCGCGGCGCTGATCTTGCTGACCACCGGATTGGCGCGGGGCATCGTTGCTGAGCGCGCCGAGCGCGAGTCGCGCGTTGGGGCGCACATCATCGTTCGTCCGGCCGGGTCGTTTGGCGGGGGCGTGGTGTCGAATCAGCCGGCGTATCCGCTTGACAACCTCCCGCGCATCGCGGCCGTGCCTGGCGTCCGCGCGGTCGTGCCGGTGATTCAATACGCGCTGCCGTCTGATAGCGGCATTGGCTTTCGCCTGCTGGAAGGCGTGCCGTGGGCGGATTACGCCGCCATGAGCGGCGCGCGGATTGTCGCCGGGCGGGCGCCCCAAGGCCCGGACGAGATTGTGATTGACCGCGAGCAGGCGCGCCAGAAAGGATTCGCCCTGGGCGAGCGGGTGACGCTGGCCAAGCATGGCTTTACGGTGGCGGGCGTTTACGATCCGCCCAGCGGCGCGCGCATCAAGGTCCCGTTTGAGACGCTCGCGCGGATGCTCGAAGCGCCCGGGCGGTGCTCGATGGCGTTCGTGCAGTGCCAAGCGGCGAACGAGCAAGCGGCTGTCTATCAGCGTCTGCGCGAGGCTTTCCCAACCGATCAGCTCATCCTCACGCGGGATTTGCCGAGCCTGTACGCCGGAAGCCTGCCGGCGCTGGACGCGTTTTTGCGGGTGGTGGTCGGGCTGGCGCTGGTCATCAGCCTGCTGATTGTGTCGCTGGCGATGTACACCGCGGTGGCGGAGCGCACCCGCGAGATTGGCATCCTCAAGTCGCTCGGCGCGAGCAACGTCTTCATTCTGCTGGCGATTGAGCAGGAAGC
>CALCKX010000081.1 GCA_937966115.1 uncultured Chloracidobacterium sp.
GTAGGACTGGAGGGCCCAGGCATCGTCGGCCGTCAAATCCGGGGACTGAGGCGCCAGGCAAATGGCATGCCCCGGGACAATTGTCAGCTCTTTCCTCCCCATCGCTCCCATTGCTTGCCTCGCCTATCGCTCACGGTCGGACCGACAGCAGCTCGACCTCAAAGCGCAGCGTGGCGTTGGGCGGAATCGGGCCGATGCCGCGGCTGCCGTAGGCGAGTTCCGGCGGGATGGTCAGTCGCCGCTTGCCCCCAACCTGCATGCCAGCGACGCCCATGTCCCACCCGCGAATGACTTCCCCCAGGCCCAGCGTGAATTCGAACGGCCGGCGCCGATCCAGCGAGCTGTCAAACTTCGTTCCATCCAGCAGCCAGCCGGTGTAATGCACGGCGACGACTTTGCCCTGTTCAGCGGTCGCGCCGTTGCCGGTCTGGAGATCTTCGATTGCAAGGCTTGTCACGTTGTCGTCATCCCCCGAGTTCGATACCGTTGGGCATCGAAAAGTTTGGAACGCAGCGCCGGGGAGCGCCTCGCTCGTCGGCATCCGCGAAAAGGCCGCTCCGATGTCTGCACCATACACGAAACGCCCGCTGATTGGCATTACGGTTCGCATTGACCCCGACAAAGACACCTATCATCTGCGCTCGACCTATCCGCGGGCCATCCAGCAAGCGGGCGGCACGCCGCTGCTCATTCCGCTCATCACCGAGCCGGGCTATTTGGAAGCCATCGTCAACGCGCTTGACGGCGCGCTCCTGACTGGCAATCCCGGCGATGTCGATCCGGCGCGCTATGGTCAAGCGCCGCATGTCGCGCTGGGGCCCGTTCACCCGGAGCGCGACGAAACCGACGCCCGCCTGCTCCAGCTCGCCGACGCCAAGCGGCTTCCAGTGCTTGCCATTTGCTACGGGATGCAGATGCTCAACGTGCATCGCGGCGGGACGCTGTTTCAAGACCTGTCCGCGCAGGTCGAGAATGTGATGCAGCACCAACAGCGCGGGTCGTTTCGCCGCGTCGCGCATGGCATTCAGATTGACCGGGAAAGCCTGCTGGCGAAGCTGGCGGGCGGCGTGACCGCACGCGTCAACAGCCACCACCACCAGGGCATAGACGAGCTTGGCCGCGACCTCCGCCCAATTGCCTGGGCGGCCGACGGGGTGATTGAAGCCGTCGCGGGAACGCGCCCGGATCATTTTGTCCTCGGCGTCCAGTGGCATCCCGAAATCAACGCCGACCACGATCCCTTTTCGCAAGCTCTGTTCAAACACTTTGTCGCCGAAGCCGCCCTGCATCGTCAGGGTCCGCCGCTCGAGTGAGCCGCCGGCCGCGCGAGCCGTCAACCGTTTTTCGGAAAATTTCCCGCAAGAGCTTTCGCCATGGCTATTGTTCGCCCATTTCCCGCGCTTCGTCCCGAAGCCGCCCGAGTCGCGGCGGTGGCGGCGGTGCCCTACGATGTCGTCAATACGGCTGAAGCGCGCGCCCTCGCCGCCGGCAATCCCTACAGCCTGTTGCACGTGACGCGCCCCGACATCGATTTGCCGGACGACATCCCGCTGGAGGCTGACCTGCAACGGCAAACGGCGCGGGCCAACCTGGCGCGGCTCATCCGGGAAGCGCCGCTCATCGCCGATGCCGAAGCGAGCTTTTTCGTCTATCGGCTCGTCATGGACGGCCGCGCCCAGACCGGCATCGTCGGCGCCTGCGCGGTGGACGACTACGACCGAAACATCATTCGCAAGCACGAAAAAACCCGCCCCGACAAAGAGGACGACCGGACGCGCCACTTGCTGGCGCTGCGCGTCCACGTCGAGCCGGTCTTTCTGGCTTACCGAGACGCGCCGCCGCTGGACGCGCTGATGGCGGAGGCTTGCGCCGCGCCGCCGCTCTACGACTTCAACGCCCCGGATGGCATTCGGCACACGGTTTGGCGGATGCCGGAAGCCGCTCCGGTGAGCGCCGCCTTCGCCGATGTGCCGACGCTTTACATCGCCGATGGACACCATCGCTCGGCGAGCGCGAGCCGCGCGCGGGCGACCTTGCGCGCTCAGGAGAACGCCCCGGCGGGCGACGCGCCATACAACTTTTTCCTGGCCGTCCTTTTCCCAGCCGGACAGCTTCGGATTCTGCCCTACAACCGCGTGGTCAGCGATTTGAACGGCCACGCGCCGGAGACCTTGCTGGCGGCGTTGCGGGAGCGATTCGAGACCATCCCAACCACGCCGGCGCCGGCGACGGAAGGCGACTTCTCGGTGTACTGCGCCGGCGGCTGGCACAGCTTCCGGTTTCGTCCGGCGGACAACGACGACCTCCTGGCGCGGCTCGATGTCAGCCGCCTCCAAACCCAGGCGCTGACCCCGTTGCTCGGCATCGCCGATCCCCGGACGGACAAGCGGCTGGATTTCGTTGGCGGCATTCGGGGAACGGACGAGCTGGAGCGACGAGTCAACAGCGGTCAGGCGGCCATCGCGTTTTCGCTTTACCCGACCTCGCTGGACGCGCTTTTCGCGGTTTCCGACCAGGGCGCGGTCATGCCGCCAAAATCCACGTGGTTCGAGCCAAAGCTTCGGTCGGGGCTGCTCATGTACCCCTTTGACGCGCGCCCGGGAGGCGATGAGCGCCCCGAAGGCTAAGCCGCTCGCTCAGCGTCGCTCGCGCGCCAGATCTCTGGGCTGCCAGCTCTCTGGGCTGCCGCCGGGCTTTGTCAAAGCCGACCTAGCGCCCCCCCCCCAGCTGACGCCTGCGGACGACGCTTGGCGCCCCCCGGCGGCGTCGAAAATGACCGGCCCGCCCTTCGCCGGGCGACCCGGCAAACCCTTGGCGAGCGCGGCCGAAGCGGACGGCTCGCGTTTCCCCCGCAGCTCAAGCGAGGGCGGCATGCAACGTTACCTCATCACCGACCGCCGCCAGCTCTTTGGCGCCAGCGAAGCCTACGATGAAGCCATCGCCCAACAGCGCCTGGTCGCGCTGGCGCGCTTCGCGGCCCGCAGCGGCATTGACTATATCCAACTGCGTGAAAAAGACCTTTCAACGCGGCGGCTGACGGCGACGGCGGCTGCGATGGTCGCGGCGCTCGCCGGCTCGCGGACGCGGCTGCTCGTCAATGATCGCTTCGACGCGGCTTTGGCGGCTGGCGCGCAGGGCGTCCACTTGACGACGCGCTCGCTCGCGGCAGCGGTCGTTCGGCGCTGCGTCCCGGACGGCTTTCTCGTTGCCGTCTCGACGCACAACCGGGCCGAGATCGCGGAAGCCGAGGGCTTTGCCGACTTTGCGGTGTGCGGGCCCGTGTTTCCCGCGGGCGACAAGCCCGTTCTGGGACTGAAAGCCTTCGCGGCGCTTGCCCGCGCCGCCGCCCTGCCGCTGTTCGCGCTGGGCGGCGTCACGGTTGAAAACGCCCAGCTGGCGGCTGAGGCGGGCGCGATTGGCTTCGCGGCCATTCGCGCCTTCGCCGAGGCGTTTCGGCTTGAGCAGGGCTTGCATTAGCCCGCTTTTCAGCTCGCTTTTCGCGGCGGCGGGCCGCCCCCCCTGGATTCAACGCTTGGCGCGAGCCGGCTGGTCGGCTTCGCGCTCCCAGGTGACGCTCAGTGGTGGCGTAAAATCTCGCGCGCAATGACGAGCCGCTGGATTTCGGACGTGCCCTCGCCAATCGTGCAGAGCTTGGCGTCGCGCCAGAACTTCTCCGCCGGATAGTCCTTCGTGTAGCCATAGCCGCCGTGAATCTGAATGGCCTCCTCGGCCACCTTGACGGCGATTTCCGAAGCGTAGAGCTTTGCCATCGCCGATTCGCGCGTCGTGCGCTTGCCGGCGTCCTTCATCGCCGCCGCCCGCCACGTCAGCAGCCGGGCGGCCTCGATCTGGGTCGCCATGTCGGCCAGCTTCCACTGAATGGCCTGGAACTCGGCAATCGGACGCCCGAACGAGTGCCGCTCCTTGGCATAGCGCAGCGCCGACTCGTACGCCCCCTGCGCGATGCCCACCGAAAGCGCCGCGATTGAAATGCGCCCGCCGTCAAGAATCTTGAGCGCGTCCACAAAGCCTTCGTTTTCCTTGCCCAGCAGGTTTTCAGCGGGCACTTTCAGATCCACGAAGGCCAGGCTCGCCGTATCGGAGGCGCGCATCCCCAGCTTGTTTTCCTTCTTCCCGCGCACGAAGCCGGGCGAGTCGGTCGGCACGATGAACGCCGAAATGCCGCGCGAGCCCTGCGACCGGTCAGTGTTGGCCAAGACGACGCAGGTATCCGCGTAGCTGGCGTGAGTGATAAAGTTCTTGTTGCCGTTGAGAATGAAGTGACCGTTTTGCCGAACCGCGGTTGTGGCGAGGCCCGCCGCATCGCTGCCCGAGCCCGGCTCGGTTAGCGCCCAGGCGCCAAGCTTTTCGCCGCGCGCCAGCGGCGTAACGAAAGCCTCGCGCTGGGACGCCGTGCCCGCCGTGAAAATATGGTTCGTCCCGAGCGAGTTGTGCGCGGCGACGCCCAGCGCCACCGACGGGTCGACCCGCGCCAACTCCTCGACGATGGTGGCGTATTCCACATACCCCAGCCCCGCGCCGCCGTAAGCTTCGGGAAAAATGATGCCCATGAGTCCCATTTCAGCCAGCTTGGGCTGAAGCTCGAGCGGAAACTGCTGCGGCTCGTCCCATGTCATCACGTAGGGCGCAATCTCCGCTTCGGCAAACTCGCGGACGGAAAACTTGATTCGGCTCTGCTCTTCAGTGAGGTCAATATGCATAAGGCTCATGGATGCTGCTCCTTGCTGCCATCAAGCGGCGGAAAAATGCGGACGCCTAGCCGAGTCGCCTCACACAGACGCGGCTCTATAAAGAAACCTTATCCAACGATAAGCTAAAATATCGCCAAAGCCAACCCTGCCGAGGCCCTGGCGACGCGCTCCCATGACGCAACCTTCCGCAGCCTCCAAACCTTGGCGCTGGGCCGCGATGCTGGTGGTCGGCGGCGCGGTCTGGGCGCTGTGCCCGACCGACTTGGCGGCCAACGCGCGCCCGCTCGCCGGCGTCTTCGCCGCCGTCATCGCCGGACTCATCCTGCAACCGGCGCCCGGCGGCTTGGTCGCGCTGCTTGGGATCATCGCCGCGACCGTGACCGGCGCGCTCTCGCCCAAGTCAGCGCTGGCCGGCTACGGCGACCCGACGGTGTGGCTCGTGCTGGCCGCCTGCCTCATGGCGCGCGCCATGACGCGAACTGGCTTCGGGCGGCGACTGGCTTTCTGGTTTATCCGCGCCCTGGGACGCCGGACGCTAGGGCTGGGCTACGCGCTGGTTGCCAGCGATGTCGTCCTGGCCGCCGCGATTCCGTCGAATGGCGCGCGGGCGGGCGGCGTGCTGTTTCCAATCGTGAAAAGCGTCGCCGAGGCATACGACTCCCGCCCTGGCGCGACGGCGCGCCGCCTGGGCGCGTTCCTGGTGGTCATGGTCTACCAGTGCGAAGTCATCGCCTGCGCGCTCTTCCTCACCGGACAGGCGTCGAACGTTCTCATCGCCAAGCTGGCCAAGACGACCGCCAATGTGGATTTGACTTACGGCGGCTGGTTCATCGGCGGCATCGTCCCGGCGCTCGTCTCGCTGGCGATTGTGCCGCCCCTGCTCTATCGCCTGTTTCCGCCGGAGATCAAGCAAACGCCCGCCGCGCCGCGCCTGGCGCAGGAAGAGCTGGACCGGCTCGGCCCGGCCAGCCGGGACGAGCGGGTGCTAGCCGGGGTGTTTCTGTTGGTCATCGCGCTGTGGCTCGCGCCCGCCATCCCCGGCGCGGCGGCGCTTTTGCGCGACCTTGGCCTGGAGTGCCTGCTCAACTACGCCGTCGTGGCGCTGATTGGCGTCGGCGCCCTCCTGCTGACCGGCGCGCTGACCTGGGAAGACGTGACGGGCGAGCGCTTCGCCTGGGATGTCTTTCTCTGGTACGGCGGCCTGGCGCGCCTGGCGGAAGCCCTGGGCGAGACCGGGCTCACCGAGCGGTTCGCGCAGACGGTGGCCGGGCAAGCGGCCGGCTGGGCCTGGCCTCTGGCCGGGCTGGCGCTGCTCGCCGCCTATTTCTACGCCCACTACGCTTTCGCGAGCATCACCGCGCATGCGACGGCCATGTACGCGCCGTTTCTCGTCGTCTTGCTGACCGCCGGGACGCCCCCCCTCCTGGGGGCGCTGGCGCTGGCCTACGCCTCGAACCTGTGCGCCGGGCTGACGCACTACGGGACGACGCCTGCGCCAATCTACTTTGCCGCCGGGTATGTCAGCCAACGCGCGTGGTGGCGGCTGGGGCTGCTGGCCTCGCTGATCAACCTCGTCGTCTGGCTCGGGCTGGGCGCGCTTTGGTGGAAGGCGCTGGGATACTGGTAGCGCGCTGGCGGCACGCTGGTCGCGGCGGACGGTCGGGCGCGCCAGCCGTCTCTGAAAAAACCGTGCCGGACCATGCCCGAGATGATGTTAGATTGAGCGAGGCGACGGCGCGGCCTTGATACGTCCGCTATTTAGAATCTGGCAAAAGGAGAGATTTTTCGTGCAGCCCCAACCTGTCCTTCACTCGACGTATGCTGGTCTCGAAGCCGCCGATCTGATGGCGATGTATCGCTCGATGGCGCTATCGCGCCGCCTTGACGACAAGGAAATCCAACTCAAGGGACAGAACAAAGTCTTTTTCCAAATCAGCGGGGCCGGCCACGAGGCCATCCTCGTGGCCGCCGGGCGCGCGCTGCGCCCTGGCTACGATTGGGTTTACGCCTACTATCGCGACCGGGCGCTGTGCCTCGAACTCGGGATGACGCCGCTCGAAATGCTGTTGTCGGCCGTGGGCGCCGCGGAAGACCCCAACTCCGGCGGCCGTCAGATGCCCTCGCACTGGGGACACAAGGGGCTCAACATCGTTTCCAAATCGAGCTGCACCGGAACGCAGTTTCTGCAAGCCGTCGGCTTCGCCGAGGCGATGTATCGCCAATCGCGCCTCAACCTCGATGCCAACGTTCTTGGACGACGCTTGCCGCCGGACGCCGTCGTGTATTGCTCGGCGGGCGAGGGCACGACGAGCGAAGGCGAGTTTTTCGAGTCGCTCAACACGGCCTGCAACCTCAAGTTGCCGGTCGTGTACCTGATCGAGGACAACGGTTACGCGATTTCGGTTCCGGTCGAGGTGCAAACGGCCGGGGGGAGCATTTCGCGGCTGGTTCGCGGCTATCCCGATCTCCTCGTGCTCGAAGTAGACGGCACAGACCTGCTCGCCAGCTATCAGACAATGCAGACGGCGGTGGCCTACGCCCGCCAACGGCGCGGGCCGGCGCTCGTGCACGCGCATGTTATTCGCCCCTATTCGCATTCGCTTTCCGATGACGAGCGGCTCTACCGCGCGCCGGATGAGCGCGAAAGCGACGCCCGCCGCGATCCGCTCGTGACGTTCGCCGCCTTTCTCCTGCGCGAGGGCCTCGCCACCGAGGCCGACCTGGCTGCGCTGCGCGCCGACATCGAGCGTGAAGTCAACGCCGCCGCAGACGCGGCCCTGGCCAGCCCGCAGCCCGCGCCGGAAACGGCGACCCTCCACGTCTATTCGCCCGATGTTGACCCGACCTCATCCGCCTTCGACAGCCCGCGCGCGCCTCGCGCGGGCGCGCCAACCACAATGGTGGATTTGCTCAACGCCTGCCTGCGCGACGAAATGGCCCGCGATCCGCGCATTCTCGTGTTCGGCGAAGATGTCGCCGACGCCAGCCGCGAGGAAAATCTCAAGGAAGTCAAGGGCAAGGGCGGCGTCTTCAAGGTGACGCACAACCTGCAGCGGCTTTACGGCGGCGACCGGGTGTATAACTCGCCGCTCGCCGAGGCCAACATCATTGGTCGCGCCATCGGGCTGGCGACGGCCGGCTTCAAGCCAGTCGTCGAGATTCAGTTCTTCGACTATATCTGGCCCGCCTACATGCAGCTTCGCAATGAGATGGCGCTGCTGCGCTGGCGCTCGAACGGAGCGTTCAAGTGCCCGGTCGTGGTCCGCGTGCCGATTGGCGGCTACCTCAAGGGCGGCGCGATCTATCACAGCCAGTCGGGCGAAACGCTCTTCACGCACATTCCGGGACTACGCGTCGCGTTTCCTTCGACGGCCGAGGACGCCAACGGGCTGCTGCGGACGGCCATCCGCGCCGATGACCCGGTGATCTTTCTGGAACACAAGCACTTGTACCGGC
Source organism: uncultured Chloracidobacterium sp. (assembly GCA_937966115.1). Classification (GTDB taxonomy): domain Bacteria; phylum Acidobacteriota; class Blastocatellia; order Chloracidobacteriales; family Chloracidobacteriaceae; genus Chloracidobacterium. Next base: position 8,169 of record CALCKX010000081.1, read on the forward strand.
AGGCCTACAACAAGGGCGTCTATCCGGGACCCGACTACATGATCCCCTTCGGCAGGGCCAACGTGGCGCGGCAAGGCTCCGACCTGACGGTGATCACCTATGGCGCGCTGGTGCAACAGGCGCTCGTCGCGGCCAAGGAAGTCGAGCGCGACAACGATATTTCTGTCGAGGTCATTGATTTGCGAACGCTCTCGCCCTACGACTGGGAAGCCATCGTCGCGTCGGTCAAGAAAACCAACCGGGCGATTGTGGCGCATGAGGAATCGCTGTCGTGGGGCTACGGCGCGGAAATCGCGGCGCGCATCGGCGAGGAACTCTTCGAGCATCTCGACGCCCCGGTACGGCGCATCGGCGCGCTGGATACCTTCGTGGCCTACGCGCCGCAGGTCGAGGACTACATCCTGCCCCAAATCCCCGACTTGGTCGGCGCCATCAGGGCGCTGGCCGAATATTGAGCGCTTATGCTGGACGTGATCCCGGCCATTGACTTGCGCCACGGCAAGTGCGCGCGGCTGCGCCAGGGCGACAAGGACAGCGCCACAATCTATGCCGACGACCCGCTGGACGTGGCGCAGCGGTGGCGCGACGAAGGCGCGCGCTGGCTTCATGTCGTCAACCTCGACGGCGCGTTTGACGAGCGCGATACGGAGAACCTGCAGGCGACGGCGCGCATTGCGCGGGGCGCGGACCTTCCGATCCAGTTCGGCGGCGGCGTCCGCAGCCTCGCGGCCGCCGAGCGGCTGTTTGATCTCGGCGCGCGCCGCGTCATCCTCGGCACGGTCGCCGTCGAGCAGCCGGCGCTGGTCGCCGAGCTGATCGCCCGGTTTGGCCCAGAAGCCATCGTGGTCGGCATCGATGCCAAAGAGGGCAAGGTCGCCACTTGCGGCTGGCAGGCCGCCAGCGCGTGCGCGCCTCTGGAGCTTGCCCGGCGCGCGCAAGCGGCGGGCGTTGCGCGCATCGTTTACACCGACATCGCCCGCGACGGCATGCTCATCGGCGTCAATGTCGCCGCCACGGCGGAGCTGGCGCAAGCGACCGGGCTACGGGTCATCGCATCGGGCGGCGTCGCCGATCTCGCGGACCTGCAAGCCCTGGCCGCCACGGGCGTCATCGAGGGGTGCATCGTCGGCAAGGCGCTTTATGAAGGACGCTTTACCCTCCGCGCCGCCTTGCAGGCGGTTGGCGGCGAGCTTTTAGAAAAAAAAGACGTTTTTTATTGACAAAAATCGCGGCGCGGCCCATGCTTCGCTCGCTATGACAACGCTTGCCCCGCTTCTCAAGGAACACCGCAGCGACATCATCCGCCTGCTCAAGCAGCAGGGCGAAATGACGAGCGAAGCGCTGGCGGCGGCGCTCGGGGTGACCCGCGTCAGCGTCCGACGGCATCTGGAAATTCTTGAGCGGCAAGGCTATGTGACGTATCGCGCCGTCACCTCCGGGCGCGGGCGGCCCAGCTACCACTACTCGCTGACGGCGCGGGCGGCGGAGTTATTTCCCCGCAGCTACGACGCCCTGGCCTGCGAGTTGCTCCAGATGACGCAGGAGTGCTTTGGGCAACAGGGCCTGCTGCGGGTTATCAGCGCCCGCGCTGAACAGATTTTTCGTCACCTGGCGCCGCACTTAACGCCGCTTGATTTTGCCGGGCGTGTAGCAAAACTCGCAGAGTTTCTCATTGAGCGCGGGTATCTTGCCGAATACGAGGCCCTCCCCGACGGCTCGTTTCGGCTCATCGAGCGCAACTGCCCAACCATCAACGTCGCCAAGGCTTACTCCGAACTATGCGCGCAGGAACGTCAACTCTATGAGGCGCTGTTGGGCGGCCAGGTCGTCCGCGAGCAACGCATTGCCGATGGCGACGGGGCCTGCGCCTACCGAGTTTTTCCGCCTTCGACCGCCCGGCGCGCGTCGGATTCCGAGGGAGAGCGCCAATGACGCGAATTCTGGAACAACAAGTGTTTGACGCCCTGCGCGCCGTCGAGGACCCGGATTTGCGCCGCGATGTCGTCTCGCTCGGCATGATTCGGGACGTGGAGATTCAAGACGGCGCCGTCGCCTTTCGCTTTGTGCTGACGACGCCAGCCTGTCCGGTCAAGGAGCAACTCGAGCGCCAAGCGCGGGAGGTCGTCGCGGCGATCCCCGGCGTCAGGCAGGTGACGGTCAAAATGGAAGCGCAAGTGCCGCAGGGACGTGGCGTCCCGGAAAAGGCCGGCCTTCCCGGCGTCAAAAACATCATTGCCGTAAGCTCCGGCAAGGGCGGCGTGGGCAAATCCACGGTCGCCGTCAACTTGGCGGTCGCGCTGGCGCAAGCTGGCGCGCGGGTCGGGCTGCTCGACACCGACGTGTATGGACCCAACGTGCCCATCATGATGGGCGTCGTGGAAGAGCCGCGCGTCCTGGGCAACAAGATCATCCCCCGCGAGGCGCATGGCGTGAAGTTCATGTCCATTGGCCTCATCAACCGGGGCGACAAGCCGGTGATCATGCGCGGCCCGATGCTGCACGGCGTGGTGCAGCAATTCTTGCGCGATGTCGAGTGGGGGGCGCTGGATTACCTCGTGACGGATATGCCGCCCGGGACGGGCGACGTGCAACTTTCGCTGGCGCAACTCGTGCCCGTATCGGGGGCGGTCCTGGTGACGACGCCCCAGGAAGTGGCGCTAGCCGATGTGCGCAAAGCATTGAACATGTTCAAGCAAGTCGGCGTTCCGATCTTTGGCATTGTTGAAAACATGAGCTACTTCACGCATCCGAACATCCCCGAGCCAATTTACATCTTCGGCAAGGGCGGAGGCGCGAATATGGCCGAAAAGTTTGAAACAGCTTTTCTCGGCGAAATTCCCTTGAGCATCGAAGTCCGGGAAGGCGGCGACAGCGGCGTGCCGGTCGTCGTCGGACACCCCCAGAGCGCGCAAGCCAGAGCATTTCAAGCTATTGCTGAACGATTAGCCGCCCAGGCTTCCGTGGCCGCAATGGCATCTCCTGAACTTCCTGAACTGAACCTTGGAGGGTAAGATAATGGGACCAGTCACGATTTCTGAAGAAAATCGCTTCTCCACCTTTGTCAAGAGCAAGAAGTCCGAAGGCTATCGCGACCTGGAGCGTTGGCAGCGGTGGTTCGCCGAGCGCGGGATTCCATCCATCATCGCCAGCACGGCCAGCGGTTACGCGCTCTATCGCAACGGACTCATCCAGGTCGATATCCACGATGACAGCCCGGCGCGCGCCGCGGCTTAGTCGGGGCAGGCCAGCGCAATCGACCAAGACTTCTTCCCTGCATGAGGAAGAAGCCCCTCTCCCGATAGGGAGAGGGGCTTCCGATTCACAGCGCGTTGTGATCGAGGCGGGTTGACGGGTTTCGCTTCGTAGCCGGAAACGAAACTGCTGGGCGCTTGAGCGTCCAAGCCCTGCCGTCACAGGGCATTCGAGCTAACGTATTTATACACCCTTTGGTTTCAACTGGCAATCAAGTTTCCGCTTTTTTACGCCGGAGGCTGACGCTGTGTCGCGTCCCGCCATTTTCGGTCATCGAGGCGCGGCGGGAACGGCGCCGGAAAACACCCAGACCGCCTTCCGACAGGCTTTCGCCGACGGGGCCGATGGCATTGAGCTGGATACGCGCTGCTGCGCTTCGGGCGAAGCGGTCGTAATTCACGACGAAACCATTGACCGCGTGTCGAACGGCGCGGGCCGCGTGGACGCGCTTTCGCTGGCTGCCCTGCGCGCCTTCGACTTCGGCGGGCGATATGGCGCCGCCTTCGTCGGCGAGCGCATACCAACCCTGGAAGAGGCGCTCGCGCAACTTCCAGCCGGCAAGCTCGTCAACGTCGAAATCAAAAATGATGACTTGCGCAGCCATGGCGAGGAGCAGGCGGTGGCGCGCCTCATCGCCCGGCTCGGGCTGTATGACCGCTGCCTCGTGTCGTCGTTCAACCCGCTGGTTTTGTGGCGGCTCGGGCGGCGCGATCCGCGCATCGCGCTGGCCTATCTCTATCAGCCGCAATCGCCCTGGCATCTGCGCCGGCTTCCTGTCACCCGCTGCCTCCGCCTCAGCGCGCTGCACCCGCATCACGCGCTGGTCACGCCGGCCCGCGTCGCGGCCGCCCACCGGCGCGGGCTGCGGGTCAACACGTGGACGGTCAACGATGAGCAGGCCTTCCGGCGCGTCCTCGCCTGTGGCGTGGATGGCATCGTGACGGATTATCCCGCTCGGCTGCGGGCTTGGCTCGGCGACTGACCGCGCCGGCTCCAGGCCAGCGGACTCAGGGCAGCGTAAAGGAAAAAAAGTTCGTGACGGCGCGGCGCTCGCCCTGCGCGGTTCGCCCCAGCGGGCGACTTGCCGCCAGCACTAGATCGGCGCCGGGGCGCAAGGCCGCCAGCGCCGCCAGAAACTCATCCGCCGTTCGCACGGCGCGCCGATTGACGGCCGTGATGAGCATGCCCTCCTGTAATCCGCTCTCCGCAGCCAGGCCCACGGGGCTGACTTCCGTAATCAGCGCGCCAGGCTGATTGCCGTAGAGGTCTTTGACGCCAAGCTGCATGAGCTTGAGCGGCGAAGCGTCGGCCACGTTCAGCCCCAAGCGGCGGAGCGTCGTCTCCGGCTCGTCCGGCGGCGCATCGCTAGATGGTCCGCCGCGCCGCTCAAAGCGCGGGCGGGGCGTTCCGATGGCGGGGGATACTCGCTCTTCCGTGCGCAGCGTGACGGCGGCGGGCTTGCTGTTGCGAAAATAGCGAACCTCCACCGTCGTATCGCCAGGCGTCGCCGCCAGCTCGCGGATGAGGTCGCGGTCACTGGCGATACGGCGACCGGCATACTCGACCACGACATCGCCGCTCCGCAGCCCCGCGGCATAGGCGGCTCCGCCTTCCTCGACATGCTGGATGAGCGCGCCCTGCTCATTCGGGAGACCATAAACGCGCGCGTACTGCGGCGTGACGCGCTCCACATGCACGCCCAGCAGGCTGCGCGACACCTGCCCGCGCTCGATCAACTGCCGCGTCACGTCGCGCACCGTGGACGCCGGCAAGGCGAACCCGATGCCGCTGTAGCTGCCGTCCCGCGAGGCGATCTGCGTATTGACCCCGATAACCTCGCCCGCCAAGTTGAGGAGCGGGCCGCCGGAGTTGCCGAAGTTGATGGCGGCGTCGGTCTGAAGAAACTGCTGGAGCGTGTTTCGCCGGTCGGTCACGCGATCCTTGGCGCTGATGACGCCGGTCGTCACGGTTTGATCCAGCCCGAACGGGCTTCCAATGGCCACGACCCATTCGCCGACCCGCAGAGCGTCGGAATCGCCGAACGCCAGCGGCGCGATGCTCGCCCGCCCGATGAGCTTCAGCACCGCCAAGTCAGTCTCAGCGTCGCCGGCCACGAGTCGCGCCGGAAGCTGGGTGCCGTCCGCCAGGCGAACCGTCAGCCGGGCGGCATTCTGGACGACGTGGAGATTTGTCACGATGTGACCTTCGCGGTCAATGATGAAGCCGGAGCCGGTCGCCCCGCCCATCCCGCGCGCCAGGCTTGGCCCCGCCGCGCGGATGTTGACCACTGCCGGCCGCGCCAGTTGCGCCACCTGGCTAAAGGCCAGGCTGAGGGCGTCGGCGGCGGGGCTTGGCGTCGCATGGGAAACCATCGGGGCCGGCAGATAGCGCCCCAGCCATACGCCCGCGCCAACGGCGCTTGCCAATGCCAAGCCCAGCCCGGCATGATGGATGCGCTGCGGTTTGGTCATCATACGCGCGCTTACCTCCCAGTTCGGCTCCACGGTCCGCCCTAAGCCGTCCGCTCCCCAACGCTCGCCTGGCTCGCGAGCGGCCTTGAGACAGCTTTCACGCTTCGATTCTGCAAACGCGCTTCGCCTAACCGACCTCGCAGCGGAGATCGGCCGAATGGGCTTGCATCCCGTCAGCGCGCATCGCATGGTGCGGCGTCTCAACTCGTCAATGCAAGCGGGAAAATTCGCTCATGGAGACTCCTCGCGAACGTCATCTTCACTTTGACGCCTTTGCCGGCGCCAGCGGCGACATGATCATCGGAGCGCTGCTTGACGCCGGCGCGTCGCTTGAAACGCTGCGCGCCGATCTGTCCAAGCTGCGGCTTGACGGGTACGAGCTATCGCTGCGGCGCGTCCGGCGAGCCGCCATCGACTGCGCCAAGTTTGACGTGCATCTTGCGGACGCCGACCGCCAGCCCCGCCGTCATCCGGCGGAGGCCGATGAGCGGAGCGCTCCCGCTCCAAGCGCTCATGAGCATAGCCATCATCACGCCCATCATCGCCATGAGCATCGTCACGACGCGCGTGATCCTGGCGAGCATCGTCACGGGCGCGGCCTGGGCGAGATTACGGACATCATCTCGGCGGCCGGCCTGAGCGAGCGCGTTACCGCGCAGGCGCTCGCCATCTTCCGGCGACTGGCGGAAGCCGAAGGGCGCGTTCACGGGATTCCGCCCGCAGCGGTTCGCTTCCATGAAGTCGGCGCCGTGGACGCCATCGCGGATATCGTCGGCGCCTGCCTGTGTCTTGAGCAGCTCGGCGTCGCGCGCCTCACGTCGTCTCCGCTGCGGGTCGGCTACGGGCTGGTCGCCTGCGCGCACGGGCGTTACCCGATTCCCGCGCCGGGCACGGCCGAGTTGCTCAAAGGCGCGCCGTTTTACGCCGGCGATATCGAAGGCGAGTTCACGACGCCCACCGGCGCGGCGATCATCACGACGCTTTGCGAAGCCTACCCGAGCGCGCCCGGCTTCATTGTGACGCATACCGGTTATGGCGCCGGAACGCGCGACCTGCCCGGCTTCCCCAATGCCCTTCGCGCGTTTCTTGGCGCCGCTCCCGGCGCGAGCGCGCCGCCGGATGAAGCGCCGTTCGGCGGCGCGCTCGCCCGCCAGACCATCGTCGTTTTAGAGGCCAATATTGACGACCAAGCCCCCCAGCAGTTGGGCTACGTCATGGAGCGACTGCTGGCGGACGGCGCCCTCGATGTCTTCTTCGCGCCGATTCAGATGAAAAAAAATCGCCCGGCCGTGGCGCTGACGATACTCTGCCGCCCCGCGGACGAGCCGCGCCTGACTGCCGCCATCTTCCGCGAAACGACGACGCTCGGCATCCGGCGGCGCTTGTCCGACCGCTACGCGCTGCCCCGGAGAGAAGTTTGCGTCACGACCGCCGCCGGCGCGGCGCGCATCAAAATCGCCGCGCAGCTCGACGGGACAGAAAAGGCCATGCCGGAATATGACGACTGCCGGGCGCTGGCGGAGGCGACCGGACGGCCGCTGCGGGCCGTTTACGCCGAAGCGCTGGAAGCGTACGAAAAGCAACGAAGGGCGAGTGCAGAATAAGCCCAAACTCCGCGCTCGATGCCCCGGCTGCGCTTCCAGGTTTCAGCGTCCCCTGGCCGAGCGGCAGCGGCGCTTGGGGTCATGCTCACTGAAGAGTACACAGCCGCTATGGACCAAACCCTCGAAGCCGCCCTTTGGAATATGATGCGCACGCTTTTCAAGGCGCATCCGTGGCACGGCGTTTCAATTGGCGAGCACGCGCCGGCGCAGGTTACGGCCTACATCGAAATTGTGCCGACCGACGCCATCAAATATGAGCTTGATAAAACGACTGGGCATTTGAAAGTCGATCGCCCGCAGAAGTATTCCAACCACTGCCCGACGCTTTACGGGCTGATTCCGCAAACCTACTGCGGCCAGCGCGTGGGCGCGTTTTGCGCTGAGCGAGCCGGGCGCCCCGCCATGGACGGCGACGGCGACCCGCTCGATATTTGCGTTCTCACGGAAAAGCCGATTCACCACAGCGACATTCTCGTGCAGGCGATTCCAATTGGAGGCCTGCGGATGATCGACGGCAACGAGGCCGACGACAAAATTATCGCCGTCCTGCGCAGCGACGAAGTGTATGGCGAGTGGCGCGACATCAGCGAGTGCCCGAAAAACCTCGTCGAGCGCCTGCGGCATTACTTCTTGACCTACAAGGAAATTCCTGGCGCGACCGAGCGGCGCACGGAAATCACGCACGTCTATGACGCGGCGGAAGCGCACCGCGTCATCCAGTTGAGTCGCGAGGACTACGTGGCGTCCTACGGCGGATTTGAAACGCTTCTTGACCGCGCGCTGACCAGCGCTTCGGCAGGCGCGCAGGCGATGCGCGCCTGAGCGCTCGCTCGCGCCGCCCCTCCCCTACTGCTTGGCGTAGGTCAGCATGATGCCGGTCTTCGGAGCTTTGTCATTGTTGGGATTGACGGAAAGCGTCACCAGCTCGCCGGACGGGCGCTGGGCGCTCAGGGCGCGCCCCTCGCCCGAGTTGAGGCGCGCTACCGTGAAGCCCTTTTCTTCAAGCTGCTTTTCGTAAAACTGCGCGACCGCGTCGGGCGCGTCGCTGGTCGTCATGGCGATGCGTCCGGCCGTCTTGCCGTCACGCTCGACTTTGATGTTCATCGTGACCTGCGCGCCGGCGTAAAGCGTTACCCAGTCCGGCAAGTCTTCCGGCGTGGCCTCTTTGACCCCGGGTTGAAACTTCGGGGGCGAATCGCCGAGCTCTTTGGCGCGCGCTTTCTCGCGCTCGGCCAGGCGCTTGTAGAAGGCTTCCGTGGAGAGCGTTTCCGTCTTGCCAGTTTTCTTGTCGCGGAAGGTGATGGTCTTCTTTTTCTTGTCGGTTGATAGGATCTGGAAGTCAGAGTCCTCTTCCGCCGCCGCATCGGCTGGCGGCGTGTCGGCCGGCGGCAGGGCGTCGGCGGCTGGCGCGGCGGATGGGTCGGCCGGCTTGGGCGCTTCCTTGGTTTCGCAGCCGCTCAGGGCGAGCGTCAATGCCGCACAGCCGACCGCCAACAGTCCGCGCTGCAGGTCGAGCCTGAGCGCGGCACCGAGCGAAGAAGGTAGAAGTGTCACAGTTATCAGTCCTCTCTGAAACGCGGAAAATCAAGCCGGCTTTTTTACCAGCTCTTGGCTCGCTTCGGAAGAGGCTGAAGAGAGCGGCTCGAAGAAAGCGCGCTGGAAGGGCCGCCATCTGGCGACCCAGGGCGCCGTTCAAGCCGGGCTAACGAACGCTCGCCGCAATGCGAATCCCGACAGAATCAAGCCGGAGTTCCGGATCGAGCTTGTAGCGCACCGCCGACCGGCAGGCGGCGGCATTGGCGAAATATGACCCCCCGCGGACAACGCGCCACATGCCATTGGTCGGACCGGTCGGGTCGTCCGACACCGACTTTTTGTAGTAGAGATCGTCGTACCAGTCCTGGCACCACTCGCGCGCATTGCCGTGCATGTCATGCAGCCCAAACGCATTGGGGGCTTTCTTGCCGACCGGCTGGGTCTTGCCGCCGGCGTTATCGAAATACCAAGCGGAAGCGTTGAGATCGCCGGCATACTTGCCGGTCGTCCCGGCGCGGCAGGCGTATTCCCATTCGGCTTCCGTCGGAAGACGGTAAAAAAACGGGTCGCCCGCGTCATTGAGGCGCTGGATGAACGCCTGCGCGTCTTTCCAAGACACGCTGTCCACCGGCAGATCGTCGCCGACGAACTTGCTGGGGTTATTGCCCATGATTTGCTTCCACTGGGCTTGCGTGACCTCATACTTGCCGAGGTAAAACGGCTGACTGATGACGACGCGGCGCGTCGGCTGCTCATCTGGCTCGCCGCCAGCTTCGCCCATGGTGAATTCGCCGGCTGGAATCAGGATTAGCTCAATGCCTGCCACGCCAGCCATGGCTTTCGGCAAATTGGCGGGATCGAGCGGCTGGGCCACGCTTTTCGGGCGCGGCGCGACGCCGGCCGCGCCGCCAACCGGATTTGCGGCGTCGCGGTCGCATCCTGAGCTAACGAGCCCGCAAGCCAGCAAAATGCACCAGCCGACCAGCGCCGGCTGACGATTCCTAGCAGCCAATCCTTTCAACATTCTCGCATCTCCTTTCGCGATGCCAAGCGACGACGTAGCCTTTTGCCAAATGTCGCCGCCGCTGGCGGGCAAGCCAGGCTTTGGCGACACTCTGTGCAGGCTGGTAGCCCATGAAACCCCAAAAGCCTTAACGCAGCGTTACAAAATTGGCGTCGCGCCGGAAACAAGGGCGCCGCTTCGCTTGCCGCGGATAGCGACATCCATCGCCGCTCCCTCAATCGCCCTCCGGAGAGCTTCCAAAGCCCATTGCCCAAAACCGGTTTGCAAGCCCTGCCGCTTTCGACATAGAAATCCTGCAACGCTACCCGAGGAGAGACCCGCCATGGCTCTGACGCCATCCACAATGCCGGCGCTGGGAACGCCAGCCCCGGACTTCACGCTGCCGGATGTGACGACCAGGAAGCAGGTTTCACTGGCAACCTTTGCCGAGCATCCCGTGCTGTTGGTGATGTTCATTTGCCGGCACTGT
>CALCKX010000082.1 GCA_937966115.1 uncultured Chloracidobacterium sp.
AGCACACCGACGAGGTGCTCCGGGAGTGCGGCCTCGAGCCGGACGAAATCGAACGCCTGCGAGCGGAGCAGGTGATCTAGGGAGGCTTCTGGAATAGAATCGGCGCCACTGGCGGGCGCAGCCCTTGCGGCTGCGCTAGCTGGCGGAAGGCGCTAAAATCTCGTTCGTGGCAATCTCCAGCCCATAGCGCTCAAACTCCGCCTGCCGCCGCTGACGCAAGGCGCGCAGCGCCGCCTCGATGTGGCTGCGCACCTGCGTATCGGGCGACCGCCGGTCAAGATCGGCGACGGCGAGCCGCAACGCCTGCGCCAACCCAACGACGAAGTCGGCCGGCCGCGCTTTGCCGCGAAAGGTGGCTACCCCGCCCGCGTACTCGAACTCGGCGGCGAATGGATCGAGAAACGGATAATGCGTGGCGATGCTGATGAGGGCTTCCCGAAAAGATGGGAGAAAGTCGGCGCGGCGCAGAGCGTCCGTCGCGCCGGCTTCCACCGCGCTCACCACCTCGCCCATGAGGGCGACCAGCTCGGCGTATTGCTCGCGGGTCAGCGGGCGCGTGCTTTCATCCTCGAGTTCGAGCGGCGAGTCGTCCTCGTCCGCGTCCTCCACCAGCACCGTGTCCACCACCGGCGACGCGGCGGCCGCCAAGCGTATCTCGGAGGCGCGAATCGTCGGCGGCGGCAGCTCCTCCATCCGCCCGGCGGCCTCGGCGCGCCCGACCGGGATGAATCCGCCCGGAGGCGCGGCTTCCGCGCGCGGCGGCGCGGCTGGCGGCTTGATGGCCGCAATTGAGGTCGCCGGCGTCGCGGCGCCCCGGTAAGCGTTGAAGACCGCGCCCTTGGCGACGCGCTCGTAAATCAGCTTCAACCCTTCCACGCCGAGCGCCGTGTGGTATTGCCCTTCAACCGCGGACTCAACCGAGACCACGCCCTCCGCCCGGTCGCCCGCGGTGTAGATGATGCCGCCGCCCTGTTCCTGCTCAAACAGCGCCTCGACGTACCAAGTCTCGCCCGACTTGACGAGCTTCTCGACCAGCTTTTCCAGGTTGGTGAAGTCCGAGGACAAATCGCGGTACACTGGCTCGCCGTTGATGATCCCGGCAATCGCCTGAATGACTTCCTCGGGATGCTGAAAGAAGCCGACCTTGCCATTGCGCGCCTGCGCGCGCGACAGCAGGCTGTCTAGCGCCTCGCGCTCGCGCTGGACAATAGCTTCGGTCGCTTCGTAGGCGTTGACGATCTGCCCGCGCGACAAAAACGCGTAGCCGCGGTAGCCCCAGAACTCGACTGAAACGTAGCCGGTGAACTCGTTGACTTGGAGATCGGCCAGCAGCGCGGCGACATTGACATAGGAGGTGCTCAGATTTTCGTGAACTGGCTTTCCACGCGGAACGATCATGGTCAAGCGTAAAAGCGAACCAGAGTGACGACGCTACATCGTCAGCGGCCCAGCATACGGGCCGGGAGGCGTCAGGGCGCCAGTGCCGCCCAGCAAGCCAGTCGAGACGCCCTCGCTAGCGCCGTTGATGCGAGCCTGCATCTTGCGAAAGAGACGGTCAATGTGCGGGCTCATCGTCTCAAAGCGCACTGCCGAGCTGAACTCGATGAGGGCGAGATAATTTTCGAGGTCGAAAACCATCACCTTTTTTGGCCCAACGCTAATCGTCATCCGCGACAGCGACCCGATGCGCCCCGGAACGGTGATGAGCCGCCCCAGGTGAACCAGCAGCGCGACCATCATCCCAAGCTTTTCAGCCGACTTGACCTTGCTGGCCGCTTGCACCGTCCCATCGCGGGAAACGGCCAGCGCAAGGTCAACGCCCTTGACCTTGGTGAGATCGTTGACCAGCGACTGGTAGATGTTCACGACGCGGGCCGCGCCGCTAGTGGTGGCCGGCGTCCGCGTCGGGGCGGCCGCCGGCATCGGCGCCGCCGGGACGCCATCCTCGCTCCGTCCGGCGCGCGCCTCGTCCAGAAGCCGCAAGCCCTCCATGATGAGGTTGGCCCACGGCTCGAAAATCGTCCGCGTCGGCGCCGGAATGCCGGTGTCAATCCGAAACGCGCCCTGGTCATACTCCAGCGCCTTGTAAACAGCCTCTATGCCGACCAGACTGCCCAAGCGCGCATCCACCACCTCCCCGTCGGCGAAGTAAAAAACGCCGTCGCCGATCGGATAGTGAACCGTGAGTCGCGCCGTGTTCCGGCCGACGCAATTGATCTGAATGATGTCCACCAGCGCGAGGTCGGTGAGATCGCCAACGAGCGGCATATGGCTTTCCAGAAACGGGGAAAAACAGTTTTTGAAAGCGTCAGGAGGCCTTTTTTGAGAAAGCGAAAGTAACGTAACAAAGTTTCTTTCGCAGTGTCAATCCAAGCCGCGCTCCCTGCTTGGACCGCCGACAAGCTGCCGGGCAACTCGTCGCCGGCTTCCCAAAGCCCGCGCTACCCGCACCGTCGCCACAAATAAGTTCCAGCCAGGAAAAGCGTCAATCCAGTCGCGACAAGATAGACGCTATACGGAATGTCGCCCCAGGGCACGCTGAGGGCGATCGCCGCCGAGAGATGCAAGCCCAGGGCCAAGCCGCCAAGCGCAAGCGGGGCGCGCAGGCGCCCGACCAGCCCCAGCCCAAGCGCCGCCAGCGCCGCCGTATCCGCGAGGATGTCGTAAGCCAGCGCGACGCCGCCGTTGAGCCGCCGTTGCAACGCTTGCAGGACGCCTGGCAAGCAGAACATCGCGCTTCCGATCCAAATGAGCGCCTCCGCCAGCGCGGGGCTACCCCGCCGAAAGCGGCGCTTCAGCCACCCGACAACGCCCGTCGTCAACCCGCACGGCAAGGCGGTCCAGGCGATTGGCTCAAGCGCCGGCAAGCCGAGGCGGCGCAGCCACCAAGCGTAGGCCGCGCCGCCCCAGATAAGCCCGCCCAGCGCGTAGGCGTCCTGCGCCGGCGCAGCGGCGGCGAGGAAGCCAACCATGGCCAACGCGGCGGCGGCGGCGAGAAGGCTGCCGCCAGCCGCTAAGCCGTCGCTCAGTTGGATGACCATCAAGCCGGCCAGGGCGGCGCTCCACAGACTGCACTGCCCGCCGACCGCCAGCCCCGACCAGAGCGCCCGCTCCGCCTGCCGCCGCGGCCAGCGCCACCCCAGCCAAATCGCGCCGTAGCCATATATGATGCCGAGCAGGGGCAGCGCCTCGAATGGGCAACCGACGAGCCGCGCCGATTGGATTATCGCCAGACCTCCGCACAGCGTCGCCAAAAGCGCCGTCAGCGGCATTGGCTGTCGCCAGGCGACAATCCATCCGGCGCCGGCCGCCGCCGCCAGCGTCAGGGCCGGGCGGCCTGGGCGGCCATCGCTGACGAGCATTTCGACCAGGGCGACGAGCGCGGCCACGGCCAGCGCGCCCAGGGAAACCTCCCACAGCGCCTGCCGCAGCATTGGCGCATCCCTGACGGGCCGCGACGCGCCGACCGCAGCCGCCGCCGCGACCAGGGCGAGCGCGGGCATGACGGCGAAAAGGTCGGCGCGCCCAAGGATGCCGCAGCCGGCGTTCAGGAGACCGAGATACGCCACGCTCCACATCGCCAGCGCGTAAGCGCGCTGCGCCCGCGGAACGCCGCTGACCAGCCAGCACAAGCCGCTGTAGGCGGCTGCGACGCCAATGCCAAGCGTATGCGCCATCCTCCAGTCGCCCGGCGCCAGCGCCAAAAGCCCGACCAGGCAGGCGAGCAGACAGGCGTCCGTCAGCGCCCGCGACGGAATGATGGCCGGATGGTTGGGGAGCCCGAAATCCAAGCCGAAGCTGGTGTCCACTTCCGTGCTGTACCCCTGCCCGAAGCGGACGCCAAGCGTTTCCACGCCAAGGCGTATCGCGCACAGCGCCGCCGGCAGCGCCAAAGCCCTGAGCGGGCGGGCGGGCAGCGCGCAGGCGAGCGCGCCGACCAGGGACAGAACGGACAGCGTCGCCAGGGCAAGCGGAAACCAGGTCAGCCCGGCGCGGAGATGCCAGACGCTCCACCCAAGCAGCAAGCCGAGCGCCAGCCAGTCAGGCCAGGCCTGCGTCATCGGCATCTGGCCCGTCCGCGGGAGGTCAAAGGCGCTCCTCGCCACGACCAGCAGCGCCAGCAAGCCAAGCGCGCCGGCCACGACGCGCGCCAAATCTCTGAAAAACTGCGCCAGCGGCGGGTCCGGCCGCCCCTCCCGCGACGTTTCCCAGCGGCCGGCCGCCCACTGCGCGGCGGTTGCGAGCCACAGCCAGCCAGACCAGCCAACCGCCTGCCAGCGCGGCATCAGCTCGAGCGCGGCGAGCCAGCGCCCATAGCTCAGGGTCAGCGCCGCCAACCCGCCAACCGACCAGAGCCAAACCGCCGCCCGGGCGCTGACGAGCCGCCCCAGGACAAGGCAAGCCGCGCCGGCGACGCCGCCCGCCCATGCCTCGTCCAAGCTGGGCGCGACGACCGCGCACCCGGCAATGACGCCCATCGCCCACCGCCGACCAGCCTGGGCCGCGACCTGCCCCGGATGCCGCGCCGACCAGACCGCCAGGGCCGTGGCGGCCGCGGCGACCAGCGTCAGGGCGGCCGCCGGCGTTGAAAGGTCGCGCCCGAGCCGCCACGCGGCGAGCAGCAGGGCCGGCGCGGCCAGGTAGGGCAAAACGCGGTCGGCGACCCAAGCCGCCAATCGCCAATACGCCGCGCCGCAGGCCAGCGCGTAAGCCCATCCGCCGTGCGCCGGCAGCCAGCCGTAATGAACGCCAACCCAAAAATCGAGCGGAAGCAAAAGCGCGCCCATCCATAGGCCGCCGCGGGCGGCGAGGTCGTCCGGCCGGCGGCGCGCGGCGCGCGCGCCCAATCCCAGCAGGCCCGCCGTGACGCCAGCGAGCAGGGTCATCTGTAGGCTGGGGCGCTCCCAAATAACTTCGCGGAAGTAAATCGCCGCGCCGACCGTCATGAGCAGGCTGCCGCCGTAAACCAAAGCCGTGAGCAGCCACGCGGCGAAAGCGCCGCCCGAGTCGGACGGCGCGGCGGCTCGCTTGACCGGCGATGGCTGAGCGGCGCGGATCGGCGGCGCCGACGGCAAGAGTCGCGCCAGCAGGGCCTGCCGCTCGGCGTCCAGCGCCGCGAGGCGCGCGAAAGCCGCCGGCTCATAGCGCAGTCCGCAGCGGATGCAGTGCCGCCAGCCCGCCGCCAGTCGCGCGCCGCAGTTCGGGCACGGGATGTCCATCGGATTGGCGGCAGGCGATTGGCGAGCCGAGGGCGGCGCTTCATCCGACATTCAGCGTATCCCCACTCGCTCGAAAGCGGGCGCAAGCCGTCTCCGCGAACGCCGCCGAGTCAGGCAATTGGAAGCGGAACGCGGCTGCCTGCGCGTTGCTGTCTAGCCGCGCAAAGCGGACGGACGCAGGACGACTTTCCGTTCGCCATCAAATAGAGTACAAGCCCAGGGAGCGCCAGCGCGCCACGCTAAGCTGGCGATGCGACGGGCGAGCATTATGCCATGATGAATGCCAGGTTCAACCTTCCCGCCGGCGTCACTTACGCCCTGGGACCGGAAGTGCGGCAGCGGCGGGCCATCGAGCGAATTGTCTTCGAGACGTTTCACGGCTGGTCGTACGAGGAAATTCTGCTGCCGGTCTACGACGCCCACGCGCTGTTCGCGCACAGCGCCGGCCCCAGCCAGGCCGGGGCGACCTATTGCTTCACGGATGTCGAAGGGGAGCTGCTGGCGCTGCGCCCGGATTTGACTTCGCTCGTGGCGCGCGCCGTCGCGACGCGCTGCCGCGACTGGCCGCGCCCCATTCGGCTGTGCTATGCCGGCGAGGTCTTTCGCAATGCGCAGGCGGCGCGCCGCGCGACTGACGCCAACTGGCAGCTTGGCGCGGAGCTTTTCGGCAACGACCGGCTGGAAGCCGATGTCGAGGTTCTGTTGATTGCGCTTGAGGCGCTGGAACGCCTGGGGCTGGCGACGGCGCGAGTCTCGCTTGGCCACGCCGGTCTGCTCGCCGGCGTCGCCGAGGAGTTGGCGCTCGATGCGGCGCAACGCGCCGAGCTGCGCGACATCGTTGACCGGCGGCAGTTCGACGCGCTCGAGCAGTGGCTGCGCGCCCGGCGCGCGCCGCTTTTCTGGCGCGACGCGCTGACCGTCCACGGACAGGGGGCGGCGCTCCGTCAAATCCGCGCCCAGGCGACCAATCCCCAAATCCTGATGGCGCTCGATGACCTGGAGCGCGTGCTGGATGTGGCGGCGGCGCTCGATATCGCCGACCGGCTGACGTTTGACGCCGGTCAGGTAAGCCGCCTGGACTACTACACCGGGATGACGTTTCGCATCTACGCGCCCGGCAGCGGCGTCGCGCTTGGCAGCGGCGGACGCTACGACGCGCTCGCCCGCTTGTTTGGCGCGGCCGAACCCGCCGTCGGCTTTCAGCTCTCCCTGGACGGCCTCGCCCGCGCGACCGACAACCTGGCGCTCCCCGCCCCGCCAGTCACCCGGCTGGAAGCCGACGGCGACGACTTGACGGCCGCCTTTCGGCATGCCCGCGCCGCCCGCCGCGCCGGCGAGAGCGTCGAAATTCGCACCTCGCGGCATTCTTTCCCGCCTGACCGGTAAAATGCCTTCTCCTTTTTTCGCTTATCTTTACAAGTAAAAGCGCGCCCTGCCTCTAATGCGTCGCGTTATTTTCGCTTGACCTTTTTTGACGCATTGCGTTATCTCTCCTCAGCGTTGGCTTTCCAAGACTTCTCAACCCCGACGCTAAAGGATGGATGCAGCGACATGGCACGCACAATCAAACGTTACGCCAACCGCAAGCTCTATGATGTCGCCGCCCGGCGCTACGTGAAGCTGGACGAGCTGGCCGATTTTATCCAGGCCGGCGAGGAAGTTCAGGTCATTGACAAGGAAACCGGCGAAGACATCACGGAAGCCACCCTCTCCAAGATTGCCGCGGCGACGGTTCGCCAGCCGACCGAGCCGATTTCGCGCAACGCGCTGGTGTCATTCATTCGGCAGCCCAGCGATCTGTTTTTCGGCTACATGCGGCGGACGGTCTCGGCCGGGCTGGATACCGTGCAGCAGATTGACCGCCAGTTCGAGCGCCTGGGGGCGATGCTGCGGGAGGCGCTGCGCCCCGGCGCGAGGGATGCCGCGAGCGCGGAAGAGCTGGCGCCGGCGCTGCGGGCCGTCATCGAAGCGTTTGTCGCCCAGTGCGTGACCGAGCAACTGACCGAGCAGGGGGTTCCGTCGGCGACGGAGTTCGCCCGGCTCCAGCGGCGCGTCACCGAGCTAGAGAAAAAGCTAGGCAAGCTGGTCGGCGCCGCGGAAGTCGAGCGCGCCGCCTCCGCGGAAGCCGCCCCCGCGCCGACCAATGGCGATGGAATGACCGGGCGCAAGCGCGTGCGCGCCGCGCGCTCGTGAGGCGTCTCGCGAGGGTCCTCGCGAGGGGCGCTCGGGGTCGGAGCGAAAAACGATTTCCTCATTCTTAGTGAATTCTTTCTGCAACAAGGAGTGCAATCATCATGGCAACCACGAAAACCGCTAGGAAAACCGCCCGCCAGGCCGCCCCGACCGCGACGCCGAAGACCCGCTCCAAGGCGGCGCGGCGGCTGGCCGCGCAACCGACGCCCCGCCTGCCGCTAGAGGTGGTCACGGAGGCGGCGGTCAAAGGCGTCAAGTTTGGCATCGGCACCACGCTCGTCGCGCGCGACAACGTGAAGAAGTTTTTTGACGACGCCGTGGCGCGCGGCAACGAAGTCGAGCTGACGCCCCCGACGCTGCCCATGCCGACGCTGCCGAGCTTCAGCCTGCCGACAACCAAGGACATCGAGCGGCAGGTCAGCCGCCTGAGCGAAGCGCCGCTGGCGCAGGCCAGGCAAATCGCCGAGCGCCTTCAGAAGTTTTTCGACAGCCTGCTGCGCCAAATCGGCGAAGCCACAACTGCCAGATCGAAGAAAGTCGCGCTCGACAAGGAAGCGCTCCGGGAAGAAGTCCTCAACGTCGTCGCCTCGCTCGACCTGGCCAATGGCTCGGATATCAAGCGCATTCTCAGCCAAGTCGAAAAGATGTCGCGCAAGCTCGACAAGGACGCCAAGGCGACCGCCCGCCGGAAGGCCGAGCCGGCGGCGAGCGAGCCGGTCGCCGCAACGGCCTAGACGCTCATCCGCGCCCCGCATCCGCGAGTCGCTCGCGTCATCAAGGCGAGCGACTCCGTTGGCGTCGCGCGCCGCTGGATAGCCCGCGCAGCGGGCGACCGCGCCGACTAGGACGCGCGGTCGCGCGTCGAGCAGGCCGGCGGCGCGGAATGCTGAAATCTCGATGAGCGGGCGCTGGCCGCAGGCGTTAGCTAGCGGCCCGGCCGCGCCGCTTGTTTTCCCGGAAGCCGCTATTCGGGATGGCGCTGACGATAACTTTGCCAAAGCGCGCCGATTGACCAATGCCTGGCACAGTGCCGATGAAATAGGCGCGCTGTCCCGGCACGAGAAACTCGCCGCCGGCCATGACGCGACCGCTGCCGATGGGCACGTTGTGCTTATCCACGACGGTAAACAGCAGGGAAGGGTTGTAGCGACGAACCCCGTCGTCCCCAGTGTGAACGACTTCGCCGCTCACGCTGATGTCGCCGTTTTCGGCGACTTCCGCCGTGCAGCTCTCGATCCGAAGGGGATCATTGACGGGATTCTCGACTTGGACATTGATGGGAAAGGGCATACGCGCCTCGCCTGCAAGCGCATGAAAAATGGCAGGGACGCCGTTCGGATGCGGAACGTGCTTACAACGTACATCGCCGACGCGGCGCCTGGTAAGCCTGAAATTATGGCGCGCCCAGCGCGATAACCAGCCCCCACTCGGCCGGATGCCGGGTCAAGCGCTCGCGCTGGGCCGCTTGCAGCGCCGCCGCCGGGCTGGCCCCGGCGCGGTAGGCGGCATAAAACGCGCAGGTCAGGTCGCGCAGGGCGCGATCCTCGACCCGCGCCAGCGTGGCGACCACGGTGGCGGCCCCGGCGGCGAGAAAGGCCTGTCCCAGCCCGGTCATGCCCTCGCCCCGCAGCGGGCATCCGAGCGCGGACTCGCAGGCCGACAGCGTCACCAGGCGCAGGCGCGGGAACGCGCACTCATAGACTTCCGCCGCCGCGAGGCGCCCGTCATCCTCATCCGTGGCGGTCAGATAAAGCGCCGACCGCAGCGGCTCATCCGGCTCGGCCACGCCGTGAACGGCCAGGTGCGCCAGGCCGGCTGTCTGAAGGGCGGCGAGCGCGTCCCGCTTGATGGCTGTCGCCCCAGTTAGCGCGCGCGCCGGCCCGAACAGGGCTTGCAGGCAGGCGATTTCATCGCGCGCGCCGGTCAGCGGCGGCAGGGCGGCAGCCGCGGCGGCGGGCGAAAGCTGGGCGTCCGCCACAATCAGCCGGTCGGCGTCGCCGGCTGGCGGGCGCGGCGCGAGAGCGCGGATGAGCGCCAGAACGCTGGGGCAGATCGAGAACGGAGCGAGTTCCGCTAGCCAGCGCCCCTGCGGGTCGCGCAGCGCCGCCCAGGGAAGACCGTGCAGGCTGTCGTCGGGAATGATCGCCAGGCGCCCGACCTCCTTGAGGGCGAGCGCCAGCGGCGATAGCAGCGCGGCGTAGAGCTCGCTTCCCGCCCGCTGCGCTTGCGAGACATCGCTGGACGGATCGGTCAGAAGCCGGGTCAGAGCTTGGACTTGATCGGCGAGCTGCGCCCGCCCGACGGGCAGCGCGCGATGGCGCAGACGTTGCCGATCCAGCGCGAAGACGTCGGTTTGATGGTCGCCGACGGCGTAGGCGACCGCGACGATGTCGGCCGGCAGCCGCCGCTGCAAGGCGCGCGCTGACAGCTCGCCGCCCGTTGGCTGGCCCGAGCCTGGGCGACGGTCGAGCAGGGTTCGGGCACGGGCGCGCTCAAGCCAGGCAAAGGCGCTGGCAGGCTGCCCGCGCCGCAGGCAGAGGCGCGCCAAGCGCTCGTAAAGCTCGGCGTGCCGGTGGAAAAAGCGCTGCCGGTCGGGCGTCTGGGCCATCCGCCGTCGGGCCGCCTCGAGCCAGCGAATGCCTTCGCGAAGCGCGGCTTCAGCGGCGCGGTCATCGCCCAGCGCCAGGTAAGCCGCGCCGCGCACTGATTGCGTCAGCGGCCAGTAGGCGTCATGGCGTCCGCGGCGCAGGCGGTCGGCGGCGCGGGCGCACAGTTGGAGCGCGGCGACCGGGTCGCCAAGCTCCATTCGGCACCAGGCGGCGGTTGGCAGAAAGTCCAGCGCCAGCGCGTCCCGCGCGCGGGCGTCCGCGACGCTTGCCAGGAGAGCGGTAGCCCGGTCGAGCGCCGCGCTGGCCGCTTCAAAGCGACGGGTCTTGACAAACAGCGTAGCCAGCAGGGTTTCGGCATCGAGCTGAAAGGCTGGAAACGCCTGCCCGACCGCCGCGGCGCGCGCTTCCTCGGCAAAGATGAGGCCAAGCTCGCAGGCATCGGCGGCGGCGCAGGTTCGAGCGGCAAAGGCGCAGGCTTGCGCCCGCCGGCGCGGATTCGCGCCGTGCTGCGCGCCTAGGCGCAGCAGCTCGCGCAGCGCGCCCAGGGCCGCCGCCCCGTCGCCCTGACGCTCATGAGCGTCGCTGAGAATCAACAGCGATCGCTGGGTTTCCTCCCAGTCGGCAAGCGCCTCGAAGCGCGTCAGCGAAGCCCGCGCCTGGGCGACCGCCGCTGGCGCATCGGCTTGCCGGAGCGCAAGTTGCGCCCGGACGCGCAAGGCTTGCGCCTCCAAGCGGAGGTAGCCGCGCTGCCGAGCAGACGCCAACAGGGCCGCGCTCAGGCGCTCGAGGCGCGTGATTTGAGGAAGTTGAACCGCGCAATAGACCAGCCCCAGCTCCGCTTCCAGCGCGCTTGCCGCATCGCCCAAGTCGAGAAACGCCCGGCGCGCTTGCGCGTAGAGCGGCTCCGCCGCCGTCGGCTTGCCCTCGATGGGATAGAGCTGACGCGCCGCCTGCAAGTCGCGCCAAGCGGCTAGCCAGACGGGCGCCGCGCCGCGCGCGCGAATGGCGACGAGCGCCTGCGTCAGGTCGCTCGCCCAGCGCTCGCCCGCCCGCCGCCGCGCCGCGTCGGCGACGCGCTGAAGCTGCGTCAGGCGTTGCTCGTCGCCCGAAATCAGGAAAGCTTCGGCGGCGGTTCCCAGGTCCGCGACGAGCCGCCCCAAATGGCTGGCAAGGAAGGCTTCCGCGTCGGGCGCGTCGGGACGGGCGGCAAAATCAGCGAAGGCGTCCCACAGTTGGCTCGCGTCAGGCGGCGGCGTCAAAGCGGAGCAGTGGCGCCGCGCCGCCGCCGCCCAGGCCGGGCTTGGCCCGTCGGCGAGGTAACGCGCCCATTCGGCGCGGGCCCGCTCGGCCAGCCCAAGGCGCTGGAACAGCAGGGCGCGGTTGAAACGCGCCGCCTCGGCGAAATCGGCGCTCTCGAGCGCGCCGTCGAGCGCCTTCAGGGACGCCTCGAAATCCTCCGGCCGGCCGTCGCGCAGCGCCCATTCCGCGTGGGCGACCGCCAAGTCATTGAGCCAGTCCGGGGCGGCGCAGGGCGGGGCGGCGGCCAGACGTTGTCGGGCCGCTCGGACATCTCCCGTAGCCAGGTCGCGCCAGAGCAAGAGATGCCGGCGCTGCGCCGCGCCAAGCGTCGCGTCGCCGGCTACCGCGGCCGCGAGCGCCGCGGCTTGGGCCGCGTCAAACCCAGCCGCCCCGCCGCTTTCCGGCGCCAGCGCGCCGGAGAGGCGAAACCCCTGTGGCGAAGCGACCAGCCGCTGGCGAAAGCTTTGCCACATGGCCGTCGGGGACGCCGGCGCTTCGGCTGGCATCCGCCCCTGACAGGCCACGAGCAGCAGCGCCGCGATGACCGCGAGCGGGCGCCGAGCGCCGGCTCGGCGCGACCGGCCGGGGCGGTATTGCATCCGAGCGGCGGGACGTGCCAATACTTGGCGACTTGGCTCAATAAGCGCCATATTTGCTAGATTTGCGAGGAAGCTTCCAACTGGCTTATGAAAGATGACTCGACGGTTACGAAAACGCTCGCCCCCAGCTCGCCGGTCTTGCCAAGGCGGCGATCCGCGGGGGGCTGGCTGCGCCTGATGCTCCCGCTCGCGGCGGTCAGCCTGGCTTTCGGCTGCGCCGCGCCGCCGCCGCCAGCCCCGGCGCCGCCCCCCTCCGCCGCGCCGGAGGCCGCCGCGCCGGAGGCCGCCCCGGCGCAACGGCTCGTCGCGACGCTCGAAACGACCAAGGGGCGCATCCGTTTTGAGCTACTCACGCAGGATGCGCCCAAGACCTGCGAGAACTTTCGCCTGCTGGCGGAGCGGAAGTTTTACAATGGGCTGACCTTTCACCGGGTGATCAAGGGCTTCATGATTCAGGGCGGCGACCCGCGCGGCGATGGCACCGGCGGCGAATCGGCTTTCGGCGGCGAGTTCGCCGATGAAATCGACCCCAAATCGCCGCTTTACCTGGCTGGCTACAAAGCGGGCATCGTCGCCATGGCTAACCGCGGACCCAACACCAACAGCAGTCAGTTCTTCATCATGCACCGCGACTATCAACTCCCCCCCTCCTACACCATTTTCGGGCGCGTTTTCGAGGGGCAGGAGGTCGTGGACGCCATCGCCGAGACACCGACCGCGCCCGGCGACCGCCCGGTGACGCCCGTGCGCATCATTTCCGCCACGGTCGGCGAGCCCTGACGGCAACCGCCAACC
>CALCKX010000083.1 GCA_937966115.1 uncultured Chloracidobacterium sp.
CGACAAGCCGGCGGCGGTGAAGGTCGCGCAGCGGCTGCATCGCCTCGGGTTTCACCTGGTGGCGACGCGCGGAACGCAGGAGATGCTGGCCGCGGCCGGGCTGCCGGTCGAGATGGTCTTCAAAGTGAACGAAGGACGGCCCAACATCGTTGATTTGATTCGCAGCCGTCGGATTGACCTCATCGTGAACACACCGCTGGGCAAGGCTTCGCACTTTGACGAAAAGGCGATTCGCGCAGCGGCCATTCAGTACAACGTCCCATGCATCACCACCATCACCGGCGCGATTGCCGTCACGAGCGCCATCCAAGCGCTCCAGCATGAGCAGTTTGTCGTGGGTCGGCTACAGGACTACCACGCCGTGAAGCCGCGCCTGACGAATCCCTCGCCAGCGGCCCCGGCCTGACGCCCGCCGGGCGCGCTTGCCCTAGGAAAGCCTATGATGTTGAAAGACTTGCGATAGCTGGAGCTTGACACTTGTCGGCTCTGCTCCGTAAAAGTGCAAGTGTCGGCGGTGTCTCCCTGCGAAAACCGTCGCTGGCTGACGATTCTTTGGCTTTCTTCCGCCGTCTGTGAACTTCTTTCTCGGCTTACTGCTTGAGCTTCAGGAAAGCGCGCTCCTGGTGTGGCGCGCTTTGCGGCATCCGTTTCGGCGGCCGATGTACTGGCGCGAGACCGTCGCCCAGATGGACTCGATTGGCTTTGGAACGCTGCCGATTGTGTTGCTGGCCGGATTCTTCATTGGCGCGGTGCTCGCGCTTCAGACCGCCGGCACGCTCCGGTCGTTTGGCGCGCAGAACTACACGGGGCGACTGGTCGCCACATCGTTGCTGCGCGAGCTGGGCCCGGTGCTGACGTGCATCTTGCTGGCTGGGCGCGCCGGATCGGGCATCGCCGCCGAGCTGGGCGCGATGTGCGTCAGCGAGCAGGTGGACGCCATGCGCGCCCTCGGCACCGACCCGTTCCGCAAGCTGGCGCGCCCGCGCCTGCTGGCCCTGGTGACGATGGCGCCAATCCTCACGGTGTTTGCCAATGTCGTGGGAATCATTGGCGGGCTGATTGTGTCCGTTGCCCTTTTGCAAATTCCTTCATCGGTGTATTTGTCATCGGCGCGCGAGGCCCTCAACTACGAGGACATTTTGGGGACATTCCTCAAAACCGGGGTGTTCGGGCTGATTGTCGCGGTCGTGGGGTGCCGGTGCGGGCTACGGACGCGCGGCGGGACGGTAGGCGTCGGGCAGTCCACGACCACATCGGTCGTGGTGTCTATCGTGCTCATTTTGGTGTCGGACTTCTTTTTGACCCGCTTGATTCTGACCCTGAGCGGAACGGCGTGAGCGACGGCGGCGGCTTCGGCAGCGGCTTTCGCCTCCCGAGGCTCGGCGCCTTCCGAGGCCCTGATGAGCGACTACGCCATCGAGTTTCAGGATGTCCACCTTGCGTTCGGAGAGCAAAAAGTGCTCGACGGCGTGAGCTTTGGCGTCTATCCGGGCGAGACCAAAATCCTCATGGGCGGATCGGGAACAGGGAAATCCACCGTGCTCAAGCTGGCGCTCGGGCTTCTCAAGCCTGACAGCGGTCGCATCCTTATTGATAATGAGGACATTACGGACTTGAGCGAATCGCAGTTGACCGCCAGACGGCAGAAGATTGGCATGGTTTTTCAGGAAGGGGCGTTGTTCGACAGCTTGTCGGTCTATGAAAATGTTGGCTACCGGCTCTTCGAGCAGGGGGCGGACGAAGAGGAAATCGAGGAAACCGTGCGCCGGATGCTGCGTTTTGTCAATCTGGAGGAAGCCATCAACAAGATGCCGTCCGAGTTATCGGGAGGGATGCGGCGGCGGGTCGGGATTGCGCGGGCGCTGGTGGGGAATCCGAAAATCATCCTCTATGATGAGCCAACCGCCGGACTCGATCCGCCGACGGCGCGCACCATCTGCGAGCTGGCGATCAAGCTGCGCGACCTCGAAGGCGTCAGCTCGCTGTTCGTGACGCACCGGATTCAGGACGCCATCACGCTGGCCGACCACCATGCGACGATTGACGACGATGGCGGGATTGTGATCGTGAAAAATCCGCGCGGCGGGACGGGAAACTCGACCACGTTCGTCATGCTGCGCCAAGGCAAGGTTCTGCTGGAAGGCGAGGCCGATGCCTTCTGGAATTCGTCCGATCCCTATATTCGGACGTTTTTGGAATTGGACTAAGCTTCAGGGGGAAGCAAGCGCGGGACGCAATCTCGCGCGCGGAGACGCAAGCTATGGCAAAGAAAAAGCTCTCCATTCTCGACTTGCGGGTCGGTCTCATGACGCTGGTAGCGATTGGCATCTTGATCGCCACGATTTTGACCATCAGCGGCGACCTCAACCCCTTTCGCCGGGAGCTGATTGTCCGCACCCGCCTAGCCAGCGTGGACGGGCTGCGACCCGGCGCCGAGGTTCGACTGGCCGGCGTCAAGGTCGGCAAGGTTCAGCGGGTGATCCTGCTGCCGGTGCCCGAGGATCAAAACGCGACCCAGACGGTCGAGCTGGAGTTGGCGCTCGATCCCGTCATCGATGGCAGGCCCGCGGGCGAGCGCGTGCGCAAGGATTCGCAGGTCATTTTGGGATCGGTGGGCCTGCTGGGCGATAAGGTGGTGGATATTACGCCCGGCACGCTGAGCGCGTCGCCGGTCAACGACGGCGATTTGATCGGCGGCGCGTCGGAAACCACGATTCGCCAGATCATCTCCGGCGCGGACGATATTCTGGCTAACTTCACGACCCTTTCCGATTCGCTCAAGCAGATTGCTGACAAAATCAACCGCGGCGAAGGCACGGTCGGACGGCTGGTGTCGGACGCCGACTTGTACGACAACCTGGCGCGCACGGCGGCCGAGGCGGCGCGGCTGGTTCAGGAAGCGCGCGCCGGGCCGGGAACCGCCGCCAAGCTCATCAACGATCCGCGTCTCTATGACGACCTCGACGCCTCCGTGCGCCAGGTGGAGAAGCTCCTGGCCAACATCAGCGACGGCCGGGGGACGCTTGGCAAGCTCGCCACGGATGACCGAGCCTATGCGGAGGTCGTCGCCGTGCTGGAGCGCCTCGACCGCGCATCGGCGAAGCTGGAAGACGCCATGACCCGCCTGGAGCGCGGCGAAGGGACGGTCGGACGCCTGCTCCGCGAGGACAAGCTCTACCGCGACGCCGAGCAAACGCTGGCCAGCCTCAATAGCCTGCTGGCTGGGCTAGAGCGCGGCGACGGCTCAGCCGGAAAGCTTCTGCGCGATTCGCAACTGTACGATAACCTGACGGCGACTTCCGCCCAGGCCAATCAACTGCTCATTGATTTTCGGCAAGATCCGAAAAAATATCTCACGATTCGCCTGAAGCTGTTCTGAGCGCAGCTCGAGCGCCTGCCGCGGCGGGCGCCCCCCCCCAGCCTGATTCCGCCTTGCCAAGTGGCTTCGGCCCGGGTGAAGCTACCGTGAATCTGCCCAACACGCTGACGGTCTCGCGCATTTTCGTTGTTCCGATCATGGTGGTCGTCTTGATGACGAGCGTGTCGGAGTCTGTCTTGGGCCTGCCGCGCCAGTTGCTGGCCGTGGCGCTTTTCTTGGCCGCGTCGGTGACGGATTTGCTTGACGGCTATCTGGCGCGGCGGCGCGGCCAAGTCACGACGCTGGGCACGCTGCTCGATCCGATTGCCGATAAGCTGCTCATTTCGGCAGCGCTGATTTCGCTGGTTGAAAATAAGCTGGCGCCCGGCTGGGCGGTCGTGATCATCATCGGGCGCGAGTTTGCCGTTTCCGGGCTGCGCAGCATCGCCGCGCAGCAGGGCGTGACGATTGCCGCCTCGAAGATGGCCAAGTTCAAAATGCTGTCGCAAGTCGTGGCTATCACCTGCCTCATGCTGGGCAGTCATGAGGGGAAGCCGCCGCTCCCGGTTGGCACCTCCTCGGCCGCCGCTGTGCAGCAGGCGCTCGTCACGCTCTGGCATGGCGCGTTTGGCATCGAGTCGCTGCGGATCATCGCCTATGGCGCCGGTCGGCTGATGCTCTGGATCGTGGTCTTTTCGGCGCTGTGGTCAATGTGGAACTACTTCAAGGATTTTTACGTCGCCGTCCGCGACCGGATTGAAACGGCGCCGCGCGTGCCGCTGCGCGAGCGATGGCGCGCGCGCCCGCGCATCCGCTGGAAGCGGGCGCTCTTTTCCAAGGCTCGGGCGCGGAAAGCGACGCCCGGCGCGCCCGAAGCTCAATGACGCCAGCCCTAGACGCCAGCCCTATGACGCCGACCGCCTCGCCCGCGCTGATCCAAGCCGACTTTCTCCCGCTGCCGCGCTTCCGCTCCGGCAAGGTGCGCGAGCTTTACGACCTCGGCGACGCCCTGCTGATGGTCGCCACCGACCGCATCTCAGCGTTCGACTGCATCCTGCCAACGCCCATCCCCGACAAGGGTCGCCTCTTGACGGCGCTATCCGCTTTCTGGTTCAAGCGGCTTGAGGGCCTTGCGGACCATCACGTCTTGTCCTGCGATGCGGCTGATTTTCCGGCGGAAGCCCGCGCCTGCGCCGACCAACTGGCTGGGCGCGCGATGCTCGTCCGCAAGACCGCGCCGCTGCCGGTCGAATGCGTCGCGCGGGGCTACCTGGCCGGCTCCGCCTGGAAAGACTACCAGCGAACCGGGCGCGTGTGCGGGTTGGCGCTGCCGCCAGGGCTGCGCGAAGCCGACCGGCTGCCTGAACCGCTCTTTACGCCGGCCACCAAGGCCGAAAGCGGTCACGATGAAAACATCTCGCTCGAGCGGATGGCTGACCGGATCGGAGACGAGCTGACCAAGCGGCTGCGCGACCTGACGCTGACGCTTTACGCCGCGGCGGCTGAGTATGCCGAGAGTCGCGGGCTGATTCTCTGCGATACGAAGTTCGAGTTCGGGCTGGACGCCGCTGGGCGGCTGGTCTGGATTGACGAGGCGCTCACGCCGGATTCGTCCCGCTACTGGGATGCCGCCCTGTACGCGCCGGGGCGCAGCCCGGCTTCGTTCGACAAGCAGTTCGCGCGCGATTACCTTGAAACGCTCGACTGGGACAAGCGCCCCCCCGCGCCGGCGCTCCCCGACGCGATTGTCGAGGCGACGCGCGCGCGTTACTGGGAAGCCTACCGCCGACTGGCGGGGCAATAGCTTGGAAAGGTCGCCCGCGATGCCCGCTCCTGCGTCCGAGTCCGCCGCCCGCGCCGCTTACGACCAGCTCATCGCCGACATCGAGCGTTTTGGCGAAATGCTGCGGGCGCGCTTTTTGACGGCCATCGCCTGTCGGCTGGGTTGCACGGGCTGTTGCCAGCAGCATTTGACCGTGTTGCCCATCGAGGCCGCGCGGCTGCGCGAATACGTCGCCGGCTTGGATGCGCCGACTCGGGCGCGCTTGCGCCGGCAGGCGCAGGCGACGCTCCAGCGCGAAGCCGCCCTGTTTCGCGACGCGCCGCCCCAGCCGACGACCTTTCCTCCGGAGCCAGAGCGAAGCGTTCCCTGTCCGGCGCTGCTGGATGGCGCCTGCGCCGTCTATCCGGCGCGGCCGGTTCTGTGCCGCACCCATGGCTTTCCGCTGCTTTATCTCGACGATGACGAAGAAAGCGGGCTGCTCGATGTCTGTCCGCTCAACTTCACGGATGACGAGGCGACCATCACCCATCGGGACGTGTTCGACATGACGGTTGTCAACGCCCGGCTGGTCGCCGCAAGCTTGGCTTTCGACCCGGAAGGCGAGCGCCGCTCCATCGCGGAGATTATCCTGTCCGCGCCGGATGAATCGGGCGCCCCAGGAAACGCCCTATGAAGCGCGCGATGCAAGACGCGCTTCGCCGACTCGCGGGCTGGAGCGTCGGGTGGCTCTTGAGCGTCGGGTGGCTGCTTGGCGGCGTCAGCGTCAGCGCGCAGCAGGCGTCGCCCGCTTTTGAGCCGCGCCAGCCCGTGAAGCGCTACTTTGACGACACCCGCGCGCTGTTGCCACCCAAAAGCACGATTCGGATTCGGAATCCGCGCGGGAGCATTCGGGTGCGGATCGTCAACCGGCCGGACGTGGTTATCGCGGCGACGCGCCATGCCGCGCCGGGCCCGCCCGTCCGCGCCGAGGAAGTCATCCTCGAGGAGCTGGCCAATCAACTCAACATCGTGACCGACCCGCCCGAAACGACCACGGGCGTGGACCTGGACGTGTTCGTGCCGGAGCAGACCTATCTCCGCCTGTTCAGCGAGGTTGGCGTCCTGCGCGTGGAAGGGCTGCCGGCCGGCCTCATCGCTACGGCTTATCAGGGCAACATCGAGCTATGCCTGCCGCCGGACGCCGATGCCGACGTCACCTGGACGAGCGTTCACGGGAGCGTTCGCGCCGAGCTGCCGCTGATCCGCTTTGGGACGCCAGATGACCGCTCGCTCCACGGGCAAATGGGGCGCGGCGGGGCGATTCTGGTCGCGCAAGCGGACCGGGGCGACGTGGTGGGGATGCCGATTTCGCCAGCCGACGGCGACCGCGAGCGCCCGATGTTGCAACGCCCGCCCCGCGCGGCGGCGGACGAGCCATTCAGCGCGGCCGAAGATAGCGATGTCGTTTTGGAGTCCATGCTGGTGATGCTCAACGCAGTGATCACGACGCCGAGCGGAGCGCCGGTCCGCGGCTTGCACGCATCCGACTTTATCGTGCTGGAAGACGGCGAGCCGCAGGAGGTGACTTATTTCGGCACGCTGGACACGCCGTTCAATCTGGTGCTGCTGCTCGACCTGAGCGGCAGCACGCGCGAAAAGCTCGCCGTGATTCGCCGCGCCGCGCTTGGCTTTCTGGGCGCGCTCCGCCCCGAGGACCGCATGGCGGTGGTGACGTTCGCCGACACGGCCCGCCTAATCTGCCCGCTGACCAATGACCGGCGCAAGCTGCGGGAGCGCCTTGACGACATTCGCCGTCCCGAAGGCGGCACGAACTTCTACGACGCGCTGGCGGGGACAATCAACTCCGTGCTGCGCGACGCGCGCGGCGAGCGGAACGCCGTGGTCATCGTCTCGGACGGCATGGACAACGTCCTGCCGCCGGGCGGGCCCGACTATGGCTCGGTGACGACCTATGAGGAGCTGCGCGCGTTGGCGCAGGAGTGCGACGCGATGCTCCTGCCGATTTACCTCAACACGGAACCAGAGGTCGTCGAGCGGTACGGCCCGCGCGCCCGCGCCGGCTATGCCATTGCGCGCAACCAGTTGCGCGAGCTGGCGACGCTGACTGGCGGGCGACTGTTTTACGCCGAGACGGTCGCTGACTTGGAGGATTGCTATGCCGCGGTGGCGGCCGAGCTGCGCTCGGTCTACAGTCTCGGCTACTATCCAAAGGACACCCGGCGGGATGGCCGCTTTCGGCGCATCCAGATTCAGGCGCGCCGCGAAGGAGCGGTAGTGCGGACGCGCCGCGGCTATGTGATGCCGAAGAAGTAACGCCCGGTCGCTTTGGGCGCGCGGCAGGCGCGTCCGGCGCATCGCTTGCCTCGGCGCTGTCCTGTCGCTTGCGCTCGGTCGCCGCGCTGCCTCAGACTGAAGCAAGCGCCACTTTGACCTGCATCTTGACTTTCAGCCTAGCGCCCTATGGCTCATATCCTTGTGGTCGAAGACGACGCTGATCTGCGAGAACTCATTCTTGAGGCGCTCGGCGCAAACGGGCACACCGTCGCCGTCGCCGCCGACGGCATCGAGGCCCTGGCGCGCCTGAGAGAGGTCGCCAGGGGCGCGCCGCCTTTCGCGCTCGTGATCTGCGACGTTCGCTTGCCCGGATTATCGGGTCTGTCGGTGTGCGATTTTGTCCGGCTTGCTCCGGACCTGACGCATACTCCCTTCCTTTTCCTGAGCGGTCTGGGCGATACCGAGCACCGCCTGGCCGGGATGGCGTGCGGCGCTAACGACTATCTCGCCAAGCCGTTCGCGCTGCGTGAGCTCCTCGAGCGGGTCGAGTGGCTTCTGAGCCATGCGGCGGCTAGTCCCCCGGACGCGGCGGCCGCGCCCAACCCGCTGGAACAACAAACCTTGAACGATCTGCTCCGGGACATTGTCGATAAAGCCCGCGACGGCACGCTGTATTTCCTCCTCGCTGACGGCTCGCGCGGGCAAATCGCCTTTCGAGCGGGGAAGGCGGCGGCGGTGACGGGCGACGGCGCGGCGCCCATCGAAGATCAGTTGCGGCGCTTGTTCACTGGACAAGCGAAGCTGTTTCACTTCGCGTAGGGGATATGGGCCAGGCGGGCCAGCGCCCGATAAACCTGCTCGGCCGCCAACGCCCGCGCCATCTCATGGGTGAACGTCAGCGGGGACAGCGACCAGCGCCACGCCGCCCGCGCCCGAACCTCCTCCGCCACGCCCCAGTGACCGCCAATGACAAAGCACAGGTCGCGGACGCCTGTCTCGCGCCATCCTTGCAGCTTTGTGGCAAAAGCCTCGGAGGACACAGCTTCGCCCGCGACATCCAGCACGACGACCAGCGCCCCGGCCGGCAACGCCGCCAGAATATGTTTCGCCTCGCGGGCGCGGGCTTGCTCTGGCCGGGAAGCTATGGAAGCCTCCGCCTCGCGCGCGATCCTGGTTTCGCAGGGCAGAAAGCGGCGGATGCGATCGCTGTAATCCTGCGCCAGCGCGTCCCAATGGGGGGATTTCATTTTGCCAACCGCAAGAAACGCAATGCGCATGAAGAGCCAACTTTCCGGCAGGCGAGGCGTCGGGCCTGGCCCAGAGGTCAGGTTTCGGTGATGCGTCAACCGCCGTTTTCCGTCAGCGTCGTCATTCCGACGTACGAAGGCAAGGCGCTGCTGGCGCGTTTCTTGCCGTCGGTCGTGACGGCGCTCCGCAACTATACGACTAGCACCGGCGCGCCCGTCGAAATTCTGGTCGTGGATGACGGCAGCCGGGATGGCACCGCGGACTGGCTCGCGGCGCAGGCGTTCGACTTCACGCGGGCGCTGGCGCAGCCGGTCAACCGCGGCTTCGCGCCGACTTGCAACGTCGGCTTCGCCGCGGCGCGCTATGACCTCATCTGGCTGCTCAACAACGACATCGAGGCGACGCCTGACGCGCTCTTGCCGCTCGCGCGGCACTTTGCGACGCCCGCCGTGTTCGCCGTCGCCTCGCGCGCGCTGCGCTTGGGCGGCGACGCCATTGACGGCGCGGGCCGGCTCGGGCGTTGCGTTCGGGGCTACTGGAAAGTTTTTGAAGGCTACGACGTGCTGCCCAATCAAACGCCCCCCGACGTCGTCCTGCCGACGCTCGCGGCCAGCGGCGGCTACAGCCTCTTTGACGCGGCCAAGCTCCGCGAGCTTGGCGGCTTCGACGAGTTGCTAGCCCCCTTTTACTGGGAAGACGTGGAGCTGTGCTACCGCGCCTGGAAGCGCGGCTGGGAAGTTCGCTACGAGCCGCGCAGCTTGGTCTTCCACCTGTCGAGCGCCACGATCAAGGCGCGCTTCGAGGCGCGCCGGGTGGAGGTGATCGCCGCCCGCAATCGTCTGCTCATGCACTGGATCAACCTTCATGACGCATGCTGGTGGCTGATGCACCTGGCGATGACGTGCTTGCTGCTGCTGGCGGATGTCGTCGCGCGGCGCGGCTTCCGGGAGGCGTTCCGGCAGGCCTGGGCGGTTCGGCGGGAAGCGTTGCAGCGTCGGCAGCGGGAAAAAGCCCAGCGCCAGCGAACCGACCGGGAGGTAGCCGCGATTTTCGCGGCGATTCGGAAGCTGCCCTACGCGCGCGCCTTCCGCGACTCGGATGAAGAGGCGTTGTTTCGAGAGGCGCTCGCGAGCGACCTACGCGTCGCCCTGCCGCTGGCGGATGACGAACCGGCAGCAGGACGCGCCCTCCGATAAGGCGCACTGCCGGGTGACTTCCGCGCCGAGCGATTCGGAGGCGATCGCGCAATCGCCGTCGCAGATTTCCGGGAAGTCGCGCGCGATGAGCAGCACCGGGCAGTGGTGCATGACCACGACCCACTCATCCTGCGCGCCGTTTTCGGTCCGCACGAGATAGCCCATTTCCTCGAAAGCGCGAGCAAACTCCTCGACGCGCTTCTTGAGCGGCTTGCCGCTGAGGCGCGGCTTGATCTTGGTCGTGATGGTGTCGGCGCGACTGCGCAAGATCGAGGTGACGACCTCGCGTCCGAACCGGCGCTCGATTTGCTGCAGGATTTCGACGCTCGCCACGTCGTAGGCGTGCGGAAATAGCTCGTCGGCGCGCTCGGTCAGGCGGTAAAGATGCACGGGGCGGCCGCGCTCGCGCCGCTGCACGGTTGACTCGATCAGACCGTCGCGCTCCAGCGCGTCGAGATAGCGCCGAACGTTGACGCCAGAGGTGGCCAGCTCGGTCGCCAGCTCCTCGACGCTCAGGGGGGCGCGCGTTTTTAGTAGAAAAACGATTTTCTCGCGCGTATCTTTTCCGCTTATGGGGTTAACCTTCATGGCGGCATTTTGCCACAGCCGCGCCATCTGATAAACCCGCCCAGCCTGGCGACGCGGCGCCGCGCCGCGCCCTTGGCAAGCGATACCCGGAGCGACCCTGATGTATCAGACCAGAGGCCTCATCACGAGACAGGCGCACGTTGACATTCCCGCCGGAACCTACGAGGAGCAGCACGGGCGCGAAGGCTTTTTCGGACCCGTTTCCCATCTTTACCACCGTCATCCCCCGACCGGCTGGACGCGCATCGAAGGCGAGTGCCGGCCGCAGGCGTTCTACGCCGACCGGGCTGAAACCGCCGATGAGCGGCCGACGACGCTGCTCGAAAACGCGGATGTCAGGCTGGGCGTCGCCCGGCGGCGCGGGACGCCGCCTTACTTTGAGCGCAACGCCGACGGGGACGAGCTGTGGTTCGCGCATGCGGGCGGCGGGGCGCTCGAAACCGACTATGGGCAGTTGCGCTTCGGCCGCGGCGACTACTTGGTGATTCCGCGCGGGACGACCTATCGCTTCGCCTGCGCCGAGGAATGCTTTTTCCTGGTCATTCAGAGCGCGGGCACGCGCCTGCGCCAGCCGGACCGGGGCTTGCTCGGGCAGTATTCGCTCTATGACGCCACGGCGATTCGGACGCCCGAGCTGCTGCCAGTCGCGGCGACCGAGGCGGAGTATGAAGTGCGCGTTTGGCGGGAAGGGAAGCTGACCCGCCTTTTCTATCCGTTTCATCCGCTGGATGTCGCCGGCTGGAAAGGCGACCTTTACCCGTGGGCGCTCAGCATCCAGGACTTCTGCCCGGTCTTGAGTCACCGGGCGCATCTGCCGCCCAGCGTGCACGTCACGCTGGTCGGGGAAGGCTTCGTGGTGTGCTCGTTCGCGCCGCGTCCGCTGGAAGAGGCGCCCGGCGCCCAGCGCGTGCCGTTTTTTCATCGCAACATCGACTTTGACGAAGCGCTCTTTTACCACGCCGGCGACTTCTTCAGCCGCGACAACATCGCCGCCGGGATGCTGACCCTGCATCCGCACGGCGTCCACCATGGGCCGCACCCGAAAGCCATCGAAAAGAGTTGGGCGCCCGGCAAAACCCATACCGATGAGTACGCCGTGATGCTGGATACGCGCCGTCCGCTCCGCGCCACGGAGGCGGCCCGCGCCGTCGAATGGAAGGAGTATCACCTGTCGTGGCGGTAGCCTAGGCGGACGGCGCGATCACGAGCTTGACACGCAAACGTTACACCCGCCGCCTAGCGTGGGCGGGCCGCTCCACGCCCAGTCCCATTCGACCAGTCTCATTTGAAAGGAAGACCCCGCTGTGAGTTCCTCACCTTCTTCCCCGGCTTCCCCGGCGGATTACGGCATTGACGCCATTCGGGAAGCGCTCGAGCGCTTGTATCCCAACGCGGAGCCAATCCATTTCGGCACGATCATGCGTTACAGCCTGGGCGGCCCCGACCCGCTCGATGGCATTTCCTTCTACGCGCGCGAGACGCCGATTCCGCACTGGCATTGCATTTCCTTCGGGATGAGCGAGCTGTACGTTAAAACGCCCGGCAGCGCCCCTGACGTGAGCGGATGGGGCTTTGAGTTCACGTTCCGCCTGGCGTGCGCGCCCGAAGACAAAAGCGCGCCGACCTGGGTGATTCCCTTTCTCAACAACCTGGCCCGCTATGTCTTCAACTCGGGCAATCCCTTTCGTCCCGGGCATCACATGGACCTGCGCGGCCCGCTCGCGCCCGAATCGCCCGCAACGCTCCTCTCAGCCATCGCTTTCACGGATGACCCGGAGCTAGACCCAATCGAGACGCCCAACGGGCGCTTGCATTTCTTGCAGGTCGTCGGGCTGACCAAGGACGAGCTGCAAGGCGTCAAGCGGTGGAACGCGCGCGGCGTCCTGAAGCTCCTGGAGGAAAGCTGCCCGCTGTGGATTACCGACCTGGAGCGCGCCTCCATCACGGAGCGGGCGGAGGTCGCGGCGCGCATCCGCGACGGCATCACGGCGGAAGGCTCGTCGCTGCAGGGCGAATATGTCGAAATCGCCCGGTGGCGGCTGACCGACCCGCCGCGCCAGGGCGTGGAGATCGAGCTTGACGCCGATGGGCTGAGCGATTTCGCGGAGTTGTTTCCGGCGCGCCTCAAGTTTGACCGGGAGTTTCTCATCTGGGGCGCGAAGCAAACCATCGTGTTCCGCCCATCGGCAACGGCTGGCTTTCAGGATGCCGGCAGCGGCGTGCTGGTGCTCGACATCACGCCGGAGCTTGTTGACCAGTTGGCGCAGGCGCTCAAGCCGGTTCCGGGAACGCGCCGCTTTGACATTGGCGGCGAGGCGGTCGTGACGGTCATCCCAACCGAAGATGCCGGGTGACGCGCGCCCGATTGGGATTTTCGACTCCGGGGTGGGCGGGCTGACGGTGTATCGCGCGCTGCGCGCCCGCCTGCCGCGGGAGTCGTTTATCTATCTGGGCGATACGGCGCGCATTCCCTACGGCACGCGCTCGCCGGAGACCGTTCGCCGCTACGCCCGCGAGGACGCCGCTTTTCTGGTCGGCCAGGGCGTCAAGCTGATCGTCATCGCTTGCAATACGGCCTCGTCGCTGGCGCTCGAGCTTTTGCAGGACGAATGCCCCGCGCCGGTCATCGGCGTCATCGAGCCGGGCGCGCGGGCGGCGGTCGCCGCGACGCGCCTTGGAAACATTGGCGTCATTGGCACGGAAGCCACCATTGCCAGCGCCGCCTATCCGCGCGCCATCCTGGCGATCGCGCCCGACCTGCGGGTGCAGGCTCGGAGTTGCCCGCTGTTTGTCCCGCTGGCGGAGGAAGGCTGGGCGACCCATCCGGTGACAACCGCGGTCGCCGCCGAATACCTCGCCCCGCTGCGTCAGGCGGAGGTGGATACGCTCGTCTTGGGTTGCACGCACTATCCGGTTCTGGCGGCTGCCATCCAGCAGGCGATGGGCGAGGGCGTGACGCTGGTGGATTCAGGCGCCTGCGCCGCCCAGGAGGTCGCCGCCGCGCTCGAGCGGCAAGCCGCTTGCGCGCCGCCCGACGCGCTGCCAATGGTCACGCGCTTCTTCGTCACCGACGCCGGCGAGCGCTTCCGCCGCGTCGCCGAGCTGTGCCTTGGCGAGCCGGTGACGCGGCTTGAAACGGCGCAGGTCGAGCCATCGCCCTGACTCGCGCCGCCCTGAGCGGCCCGGTCGGGCGCGGGCCTTTGACGCGCGCTTGCCGCGACGCTTTTCGCCGCAACGCTTTTTGCCGCAACGCTTTTCGCGCGTTACCGGAGCGCTTTTTGGACGATGTAATCCGCCACCGTGTAGGGATCGAGCTCGCGGCTTTCGATGCGCTCCAGAGCCGCTTCGAGCTGCCCGTCGCGCAGCTCGCGCTCCCACACCTGCTGCATGATGCGGTCGCGGATGAGTTCCAGCAGTCGCCTTCCCAGGACGCGCCGCCGCCGCTGCGCGCGCATCGCAGGATGCCGCTCCGCGAAGTCGAAGTAGCTCGCCACGGCCGCCGCCAGCTCTTCCAGACCGACCGGCGGCGTCGCCGTGGCGATGGTGCGGACAATGGGCGGCTGCCAGCCGTCGGGGCGGGCGGCCAGCTCGAGCAGCGCTTCCAGCTCCATTTGCGTCCGCTCGACGCCGTCGCGGTCGGCTTTGTTGATGACGAAGACATCGCCGATTTCCATAATGCCGGCCTTGATGGATTGAATGTCGTCGCCCATGCCCGGCACGACCACCACTACCGTCACATCGGCAGTCTTGACGATGTCCACTTCATCCTGTCCGACGCCAACGGTCTCGACGATGACGACATCGTAGCCGGCCGCGTCGAGCAGCAGGACGGCTTCGGTCGTCGCGCGCGCCAGCCCGCCAAGATTGCCGCGCGTCGCCATGCTGCGGATGAACACGTTGGGGTGCGTCGCCAGCTTGGGCATGCGAATCCGATCCCCAAGAATGGCGCCCCCCGAAAACGGGCTGGACGGGTCCACGGCGACAATTCCGACGCGCTGGCGACGATCGACGTAAACTTGCGCCAGCTTATCCGTCAGCGAGCTTTTGCCAGCGCCTGGCGCGCCAGTCAGTCCGACGACATTCGCTCTGCCGGTGCGCGGAAAGATCAGCCTAAGGAGCGCGCTGGCTTCCGGGCGGTCGTTTTCAACCAGAGAAATCCCGCGCGCGACGGCGCGGGGTCGTCCGGCCAGGATGCCTTCGGCCAGGATTGCGGCGGCGGATTCGGCGTTGGACATGGGGCGAAATCGTGTCGGGCGTTCCTGCGGGTCGTGGTTGGGATTAGCGATGGTCGTCAAGCTGCGTCAGCTTTGCCGCCGCCTCGCGGCGCGCCGTCGCGTCGGAACTCGTTTCGAGAACTTTATGGTAACAGGCGCGGGCTTGCGTAACGTTTCCCGCCTTGGCGTGGAGGTCGCCGAGCGCGATCCGCCAGCCGGCTTGATGCGGCGCGCCTTCTAGCGCCTGCGCGTAGTGCGCGATGGCCTCCGTCGCCCGTCCCTGCCGGCGACGAATGACCGCCATCTGGGCGTGGAGCTGGGCGTCGCCGGGCGCCAGGGCCAGCGCGGCTTCAAACTGCGCGGCCGCTTCGTCCGGGCAGTCGCTTTCAAACAGCAGCGCGCCATATAGCTCGCGGTATGGCATCCAGTCCGGGTCGCGCGCGACGGCTTCCGCGGCGGCGGCGAGCGCCGGCCCTTGCTGGCCGAGCGCCCGGCGCGCTTTCGCCTGCCCGGCGCATATCTCAGCCAGCGGCAGAATCGCATAGGCGCGCTCGAGCGCCGCGCTGGCCTCGCCGGGGCGTCCGGCGTTGAGCAGCTCCGTTCCGTAAGCCTGCCATAGCCAAACGCTCCGCTGGTTGCCAACCTCCAGCGAGCGCGCCAGCGCGGTTTGGCTGTCGCGGTAAAAGTGAGCTTCCTGCCGCGTCCGCCACGCCGCGCTGCCGATGAGCAGCGCCATCGCCGCCGTCAGCAACCCGCGCGCCCTTGCCCGGGGCGCGGCCTTCCAGGCAGCGCGAAAGGCGACCGCGACTGCCAGGCAGTAGCCGGCGCTGGGCAAATACATCACGCGCTCGGCCAAGACGAAGCCAAGCGGTTGCAGGAAATGCGAGAACGCCGCTGCGCCCGCCAGCAAAAACGCCAAGCCGACCCAGGCGGGCGACTGGAAGCGGTAAGCCGTCCACAGCAGCGCCCCGACGCCCGCCAGCCCCGCGCTGGCCATCCACAAGCGCCCTTCCCGCCAGTCGGTGACGATGGGAATGCTGTCGAAGGAATAATCCACTTGCAGCGGGAATGACCACAGGTGCAGGGCGACATACTTCATCAGCAACACAAGCCCGGTCGCCCAGCGTTCCGCCAGGCTCGCGTAGGCCAGCGGATTCATGGCGAAGTCGGTCGGGGCGAGCCGCGCGCCGGCGCGCAGGCTCTGGTGGGCGAGCCAAAAGGCGAGCGTGGACAGCCCGCAGGCGACGCCGACCCGCCATCCCGCCGCGACCCCGGCGCGCCAGCGGCTTGCCCCCTCGCCCTGAACGGTTGACCACAGGATGAGCGTCCAGAGCGGGAAAAACAGCGCCGCCGATTCCTTGGCCAGCCAGCCTAAGAGCAGGCAAAGCCCAGCGGCGGCGGCCCCCAGCCAGCGTTGCCGCGTCGGCGCAAGCCGCGACTCGGACAGCGCCAGGATGAGCGCGCCCAACGCGCCTGCGGCGGCGAGCATTTCCGCTCGACCGACGATCATGGCGACCACCTCGGTATGCAGCGGGTGCGCGACGAAATACAGCCCCGCCAGCCCGGCGACGACCGCGTCTCGAAGCCAGACGTACGCGCTGAGCAGGACAAGCCAGGCGACGACCACGTGGGCCGCCACATTGACCGCGCGCTGCCATTGCGGACCCTCCCCCAGCAGCCGCGCGACCAGCGCGTAGGAGGCGATGGTCAGCGGGCGATAGTGGAAATTTCGGCTTTCAGCCGGTGCCGCCAACGTGTCCTGCCAGTAGTGTTTCCCGAAGAGCCGTCCGAGATCGGCCGTCGCCTTCGCGTTGGGGTTGGCCTGCACGATGCCCACATCGTCAATCACGTAGCCATGCGCGATGGTCTGACCAAAAACGCCCCACCCGAGCGCGCCGATGAGCAAGCTCCAGAGGAGCATCATCCCGACCGGCGACGCTTTCCGGGCGACTCCGATGAATGGCGGGCGGTCGTCCAGGTCAGTCATGTCAGTCCCGAATAGGTCAGTCCCGAAGGCGGCGGCGCGCCGTCCAGCCGCAGCGAGGGCGCTGGCTCCAGCGACCAGTCATGACGCTCGCCGCGCGCCAGGCGCGCATAGCCGGCCGCGGCGATCATCGCCGCGTTGTCGGTGGCGTAGATCGGGCGCGGGACACGAATCTCGACGCCTTTCCGCTGCGCTAGCTCGGCCAGCGCCTGCCGGAGCGCCGAGTTGCACGCCACGCCGCCGCCGGTCACGACCAGGCGCGGGCGGCAGGCTTCGATGGCCCGCTCCAGAACGCCGATGAGCGTGCTGACGACGGCGCGCTGAAAGCTAGCCGCCAAGTCGCGGATGTCGTCTGAAGCCTGGGCGAGCGCCGCCTCCTGGCTCAGGCCTTCCGGCAGCGATGCCACCTCGCGCTCGCGGATGTAGCGCAGCGCCGCCGTTTTCAGACCGCTAAACGAGAAGTCGTAGGGCGCATCGGGGATGAGCGGCGGGCGGTACGCCAGCGGCGCCCGGTCGGCGCGCCCGACTTGCGCCAGCCGGTCGAGAATCGGGCCGCCGGGATAGCCCAGACCAAGGCGGCGGGCGGTTTTGTCGTAGGCCTCTCCGGCGGCGTCGTCGCGGGTGCGCCCAAGCCGCTCGTAGGTCAGCGGCGCTGGGATGTAGAACAAGTCGGTATGTCCGCCGGACACGATCAGCCCCAACGCCGGATAGTCCCAGTCGCCATATTCAAACGCCGTTGAAAACAAATGCCCCTCGATGTGGTGCACGCCGAGGAACGGCACGCCCAGCGCGAGCGCGAGCGCCTTGGCGTAGGAAAGCCCGACCAGCAGCGCGCCGGCCAGGCCCGGGCCGTAGGTCGCGGCGACGGCCTCCACGCCGCGAAAGCCCTCCGGGAGGACGGCGACGGCGCGCTCGGCGACATCCGCGATGGCGTCCAAGTGCTGCCGCGCAGCAATTTCTGGAACAACGCCGCCATGCGCGCGATGAACGGCGACTTGGGAGGCGATGACGTTCGACAGCGCCCGCCGCCCGTCCAGCACCGCGGCGGCGGCTGTTTCGTCGCAAGAGGTTTCAATGCCCAGCACCACGCGCATGACGGGGACGATACAAGGAATCTTGTCGGCGGTACAGGGCGACGAGCTTCCCGCCGCCATGCTAGGGTGGCGACGCGCTGCGCGACCGCCGACGCGCACCGCTCGATTTGCATCGGCGCGCAGCGTATGATTTCCCCCTCTGGAGGCTAAACCCCAATGCTCTACGGATTTGACATGGAGCGCGCGCTCCGAGCCATGCGCGCGGAACTGACCGATCACGGCGTGCAGGAGCTGCGCGCCCCGGAAGAAGTGGACGCGGTGCTTTCCAAAAAGCGCGGCACGGCGCTGGTCGTCGTCAACTCGGTCTGCGGCTGCGCGGCCGGCGCGGCGCGCCCCGGCGTCGTCGAGGCGCTCAAGACCAGCGCCGTCTTGCCCGACCACGTGACGACGGTCTTTGCCGGGCAGGACAAGGAAGCGACCGCGCGCGCGCGGGAGTACTTCAAAGGCTTCGCGCCGTCTTCGCCCTCCGTCTGGCTGCTCAAGGATGGCGATGTGGTTTTCAAGCTGGAGCGTCACCAAATCGAGCATCGCAGCGCGGGAGACATTGCGGCTGACATCCGCGCCGCGTTCCAGCAACACTGCGCGCGCGGCAGCGCGGCATCCGTATAGCCTCTACAAGCTTGCCTATTCCCCCCCCGCCCGCATCCTTATGAGTCATTTCCCGGCGCCCGACTTGGCTGCGCCCGATGCCCGGCTCGCCGACGCTGACGCGGAAGCGTCAGCGTCACGCTATGCCTGGTACGTTTTGCTCATCCTGACGCTCGTGCAGGTGGTCAACTACATTGACCGGCAAATCATTCCGCCGCTCCTCAAGCCCATTCAGGAAGAGCTGCAACTGAGTAACACGGCAGCGGGCTTTCTGGGAACGGCCTTTATGCTGGTCCACTCCCTGGCGACCGTTCCGCTGGGGATTCTGGCCGACCGCGTGGCCCGGCGGAAAATCATCGCCTTCGGGATTGGCTTCTGGAGCATCGCGACGGCAGGGGCTGGCTTTGCGACCTCTTTCACGCATCTGCTGGCGGCGCGCGGCGCGGTTGGCGTTGGAGAGGCCGCCTACGCTCCAGCCGCCACCTCGCTGCTGAGCGATATGTTCCCGGCGCGGATGTGGGCTAAGGTCATCGGCATTTTCAACCTTGGATTGGTCGTTGGCGCCGCCTTGGGATTGGTTTTGGGCGGCGTTCTGAGCGACAAGATCGGCTGGCGGGCCTGCTTCCTGGTGGTGGGGCTGCCGGGACTGCTGCTGACGGCGGTTGTGTGGCTGTTCCGCGAGCCGCCGCGCAACCACGCGGCCCCCGCCCTGAGCTGGGGCGACATCGCGCAGGTGCTGCGCATCAAGTCGTTCTGGCTGGTCATTGTCGGGGCCGCGAGCGTGACTTTCGCCGCCGGGGCGCTGGTTCACTTCCTGCCAAAGCTCGTGACTGAAGTGTATGACATTGACTCGTCGAAGGCGGCGATTCGCCTCGTGCCAATCGTGATTGCGGCATTCTTTGGCGTGATCGTCGGCGGCGTGGTCGCCGACTGGCTGCATCAGCGATTCGCCGCCGGGCGCGCCATCACGATGGCCGTCGCCTTTCTGCTTGGCGCGCCGTTTTTGTACTGGGGCCTCTACGCGCCAACCCTGAGCCAATTCATCATCGCCGGGTTCATGGCGACCTTCTTCATGAGCTTCTACCACGGCCCGGTGGCAGCGATGGTGGCCGATCTCGTGCCGCCCTCCTTGCGGGCCACGGCCATTGGCTTCTACATGTTCGCCATTCATATCCTGGGCGACATGCCATCGCCGGTGATTGTCGGATTCTTGTCGGATGTCATTGCCGGGGAAGGCGCGCCGCCGTCGGTCGCGACCGAGGCGCTCCGGCAGGCGATGACGCTTTGCGTGTTGGCCACGGCGCTGAGCGGGCTGATTTTCATCGCGGTTTCGCCGATTCTGCGCCGTCGCGCGTCGTCATCGGCGGCGATGCCGGCCTAGCTTCCGCAGGTTTCGGGCTGCGCGGCCCGAGCCGAGCGACGGCGCGCGTCTTGCATTGCGTTGGCAAAGTTGCTCTAATTTCGGCAATGCCGCCCGCCAGCGTTCAGGGCTGGCTTTGGTCAGGGTTGGCTTTGGCATGAAACGCGAGAGCGGCCGAGGAGGTTTTGCCCGCTTATGACGGCGTCACGGAAAAATCGCTTTCGGCGCGCGCTCTGGCGCGCCGGCTTGGCTTTGAGTCTT
This sequence comes from uncultured Chloracidobacterium sp., assembly GCA_937966115.1. Classification (GTDB taxonomy): domain Bacteria; phylum Acidobacteriota; class Blastocatellia; order Chloracidobacteriales; family Chloracidobacteriaceae; genus Chloracidobacterium. The sequence goes on from CALCKX010000083.1 coordinate 19,949, forward strand.
GGCTTGGCGGCGGCGTGGTCGCCCTTCGCCGCCCAAGCGCAGGACGATGCGCCGGCGAAGAAAAAGAAGCCGCGTAAGATCGAGCTTGACAAAATCTATGAGCGATGGGTCAAGGAGGACGTGGACTACATTATTACCTCCGAGGAGCGCGCCGCCTTCAAGAAGCTGCAAACCGATGAGGAGCGGGAAGAGTTCATCGAGCAGTTTTGGCTGCGCCGCGACCCCGACCCGGACACGCCGGAAAACGAGTACCGCGAGGAATACTACCGGCGCATCGCCTACGCGAATGAGAAGTTCACCTCCGGCATCCCGGGCTGGAAGACCGATCGCGGGCGCATTTACATCACGTGGGGGCCGCCGGATAGCGTCGAGTCGCGCCCGGCGGGCGGCCCCTACGAGCGCCCGATTTATGAAGGCGGCGGGTCAACCTCGACCTATCCGTTCGAGATTTGGTTTTACCGCTACCTGGAGGGCGTCGGCTCCGGCGTCGAGATTGAGTTTGTCGATCCGACCGGCAGCGGCGAGTATCGCATCGCCCGCAACGCGGACGAAAAAGACGCCCTGCTGTTCGTGCCCAACGCCGGCTTGACGCTGGCTGAGCAGCTTGGGCTGGCCTCGAAGGTGGATCGCCCGTTTTTCAACCCCGGCAACCGGAACGGCAACAATCCGCTCTATCCCATGCGGACGCAGGACATGCCTTTCGAGCGCTTGGCGCTCATTACGAACCTGCAACGCGCCCCCTCCGTGCGCTATCGGCAACTGGCTGAAAAGGTTGACCAGCAGGTCGAGTTTGACGTGCTGCCGTTTGACGTGCGGACCGACTTCCTGCGCGCCGGCGAGTCAGCCATCGTGACAACCTTCACGCTGATGTTCAATAACGGCGACTTGGGCTTCAAGGATGAGGGCGGGATTCAGAAGGCGCAGCTCAACATTTACGCCCGCGTCTCGGCTCTGACCGGCCGGCGGGTTGGAATTTTCGAGGAAGCGCCCATCATCACGTATCAGCAGTCGCTGTTTGAAGCCGGGCGCAAGCTCAGCTCGGTCTATCAGAAGAGCCTGATTCTGCCGCCTGGCAACTACAAGATTGACTTTGTCGTCCGCGATGTGACGAGCGGTCACACGGGGATCGTGCGGCAGGGCTTTGAAGTGCCGCGCTATTCGCCGGAAGCCCTCTCGACCAGCTCGCTCATCCTGGCCGACTTGGTCGAGCCGGTGACGCGCGTTTCAGGCAGCCAGTTCATCATCGGGGCGAACAAGGTGCGTCCGAGCGTGACGCAGCGCTTCAAGCAAAATCAGAATCTGGGCGTGTACATGCAGGTTTACAACGTTCAGATTGACCAAGCGTCGCTGCGGCCGGCAATCGAGGTCGAGTACGTCCTCACGAGCGCCAAGACGGGACAGGTCGTGCAGCGCATCCGCGAGGATGGAAAGAATGGCGTTTCCGATCTGAGCGGCTACGGGCAACAGATTGTGCTGGGGCGGCTCATTCCGCTGACCGAGCTCGAGCCGGGCAGCTATGAGATCACGGTGATGATTACCGACAAGGTGGCGCGAAAGACTTTGTCGCCCAAGACTTTTTTCACCGTTGAGCCGGCGAAGCCCTAAGCGCGCCGCGCCCGACTCGGCGCGAGCGGAGACATTGGCGCGGCGACGCTCAGGGCCTGCCCGGACGCGATTGCCGCTTGCGGAGGCGAGCGCCGGGCTTCGCCGAGAGGCCTGCAAGTCGCCCCTCGGCTCAGGGGCGGCGTCTCAGCCTGGTCTCCGGCGGGCGGCCCCAACGCCGCGTCAAGCTCTAGGCTGGGAAGGGTTCGCGCCTGTCCCCGAGCCATATCCCTGTTCCCGAGCCAGGTCTCGGCGGCAAGCGCGCAGGCGGCCCCGGACGCCCGGCGCTTGAGTCTCCCTCTCGCCCGCATGCGACTCATTGATCGCTATCTCATTCGGGAAATCCTGCCCTACGCCGCGACGGTCTTCTTTTTGCTGACGGCGGTGATTTTCATTCACGAGGCGGGGCGCTTTTCAGAGCTCTTTGTCGTGTTTTCTCGGCGCGGCTTGTCGAGCGCGCCGCTGATCCGGCTGGTTTTGTCGCTGCTGCCGGGCATTGTCATTTTCACCCTTCCAATTGGCTTCCTGGTCGGCGTCACCATGGCGATGGGGAGACTGTCGGGGGATCGCGAGATTGTCGCGCTCCGGGCGAGCGGCGCGGGTCTCTGGCCGCTGTTGCGCCCAACGCTCGCCGTCGGCCTCGTCGTCATGGCGGCGACCGGCTACAACACGTTCTACCTTCTCCCGACGGCGGTCAACTCGCTCAATCAACTCAAGAAAACGCGCTCGGAGCTGTTGCTGCGCAGTATTGAGACATACATCAAGCCCGGCGCGTTCACGGAAGACCTGCCGGGTAAGATCCTCTACGTTGATCGCGGCGACGGCGAGGGCGCTTGGCAGCGGATTTTTATCGCCGAGATAGCGGAGCGCTCAGATCAGGAGCCAAAAATCTATGCCGCCGAGTCAGGGCGGCTGGCGCTGGGCAAGACCTTGCAGGATAGCGAGCTACGGCTCGAGCGGGCGCGGATTTACAGCCAGGAGCCGCGTCAGCCGGATGAGGCGGTCAGCTACTTTATGAATGCCTCCGGCAAGCTGACGGCCAGCTTCTCGCTTGGCAGGGGCGATGAGACCAACCCCGACCTCCAGTCCCGCCCGCCCGGGCCGGAGCTGATGACACTCCCGGAGCTGTGGGTCTTCAAGCCGGCTGATCCGAGCCAGTCGCGGACCGTCGCCGCTGAAATCCAGCGCCGCCTGGCCCTGCCGGCGGCCTGTCTGATATTCGCGCTTTTCGGCATCGCGCTTGGGGTGACGACGCTGCGCAGCGGACGGTCAGGCGGGCTGTTTGTCGGCGTCGCGCTGGCGTTGTCCTTTTACTTGCTGACGCTGGGCGGGGAGCGTTCCGCCCGTAGCGGCGCCGTCCCGGTGGCGGTTGGCATTTGGCTGCCCAATTTGCTGTTTCTGGGGCTGGCGCTGGCGATGCTGAGCGGCGGCGGCCGGCGGTTCGGGCGGTGGGCTGGGTGGAGGCGGCTCTGGCGCGCATGGGCGCGAATCGCGGAACTGTTCCCGCGCCTGGCCGCTTGGGCGCGGCGGGGGCGACCGGGGCGCGAAGGCGCCCGCCGCCCGCCGGGCCTGCCAGTCGCCTCGCCCTCGTCGCGTCGAATACGGCTTGGCTTCCCGCGGATCATCGACGGCATGATTTTTCGCGACGCGGCTCGATATTTCTTCCTCGTTTTGCTGAGCTTAGTCGGCATTTTCCACGTCTTCACCCTCTTTGAGCTGATTAACCCGATTGTGCAAAACCGCATTGGCTTTGGCGTCGTCGCGGGGTACCTGCTGTTTCTCACGCCGCAAATCTTGAACTACATGACGCCTTTCGCGGTGTTGGTCGCCACGCTCGTCACCTTTGGATTGCTGGCGAAATCGGCTCAACTGGTCGTGCTATACGCCAGCGGGCAGAGTCTATATCGGCTGTTCATTCCGGTTCTGCTCGGGGCCGGGCTGGCCTCTCTCGCCATGGCGGCGATGCAGGAGCTTATCCTGCCCGCCTCAAACCGGCGCCAGGATTACCTGCGCTATCAGATTCGGGGCGGCACGCTGCCCCCTCAGACCTTTCATCAAAAGAACCGCAAATGGTTTCGCGGACGCGATCACCGGATATTCAACTTTGCCGTGTTCGACACTGACCGCAATGAGTTCGCGAGCTTTAGCGTGTACGAGCTGCACCCGACCACGGCCATGCTGCTTTCGCGCACCTACGCCGCCAAAGCGCGCTGGGACGCGCTGACCGAGGAATGGGTGCTGACCGGCGGCTGGCGGCGAGCGTTTTCAGCCGACGGGCTGGAAACGAGTCGCCAGCCGCTGGCGGAAATGCGCCTCAGGCTGAGCGAGACGCCTGATTACTTCAAGCAGAGCGCGACCGATATTGCCAAGATGAGCATCGGGCAGTTGCAACAGCAAGTGACCGAGCTAACCGCCCAGGGGCTGGATGTCGAGAGCTTGCAGCGAGCGATCCAAGCCAAGATCGCGGCGCCGCTCGCCTGTCTCGTCCTGGCGCTGGCGGGCGTTCCTTTCGCGCTGACGATTGGCCGCCGCGGCGCGATGGTCGGGGTCGCCATCGGCGTCGGCCTGGCGGCGCTGTTTTTGGGAACGACGAGCTTGTTCGAGCAGTTCGGCAACTACCGGATCCTGCCGCTGTTTTGGTCGGTCTGGGGGCCGAGCCTGCTGTTTGGGAGCGGCGGGGCGTATCTCTTGCTCTCCGCCAAGACATGACGCTTCAGCCCGCCGTCGCGTCAGTCGCCCGCCTTTTCGGAAGTTTTCCAGAAGTTCGGCAAGACAATGCCGCCTGCGCGGTGTTAGGCTTGATACACTCCGTAGGCTGAGGTAACAAGCCTCGACCAAAACCCATGTTTGTCACCCTCCCGTCCCGCTCGCGTCTCGAAGGCCCCCGCGCGACGGAGCGAATGAATGAGTCGTCATTCATTCGCCGGGAGCGTCCGCCCGCCCTATGACCATCAAAAACGCTATTTTTATCCTGTTCTTCTTCGCCGCGGTTGGCTATTTCCTGTTCAACGCCTGGCGATTGATTGAGTACATCCGCGTTGGCAAGCCGGAAAACCGCTTTGATAACCTGCCGCGCCGGCTCTGGGATTTGCTTGTCATCGGCTTTGCCCAGACGAAAATCATGCGCCACTGGTGGGCCGGGGCGCTTCACGTCACCGTGTTCTGGGGCTTCTGCATCTTGACGCTGGCCTCGCTGGAGGTGGTTCTGGAGGGCTTTCACCCGCAGGCGTCGCTGTATTTCTTGCCGGGCTATGGCGCGCTGACGCTACTGCAGGACATTTTTGGCGCGCTGGTGTTGGCCGCTTCGGCGACCTTTCTCTTCCGCCGCTATGTCACGAAGCCAAAGCGATTCTCCGGCGCGGAAATGAAGCCTGAGAGCCGCCTCGACGCCACCATCATCCTGGCGATGATCATCGCCCTCATGGCGACGATGTTTGTCGCCAATGGCACGCACCCTGCCACCAACAGCGTCTATTTCGGGTACCGCCCCATCTCGGATGTCGTCGGCTTCTATCTGGGCGGGAATCAAAGCGAGCTGCTCTTCGAGGCGGCCTGGTGGACGCACGCGATCGTGCTGTTTGTTTTTCTCAACTACTTGCCTTTCTCCAAGCACCTGCACGTGATCGCCTCGCTGCCGAATGTGTTCTTCGCCTCGCATCAGTCGTCAGGCGTTTTGCCCAAGATGGACCTGGAAGCCGAAGACATCGAGACGTTCGGCGCCTCGGATGTCGAACACTTTACCTGGAAGCAACTGTTTGACAGCTATACCTGTACCGAGTGCGGCCGCTGCACGGCAGTCTGCCCCGCCAACAACACCGGCAAGCCCCTCTCGCCTCGCAAGATCATGATGGACTTGCGCCATCGCATCGAGGAAAAGGGCGAGCTGACCATCGGCAAGCTCGGCGCCTTCACGAAGGGCGTCGCGGCGAATGGCGCCGGCAATGGCCACGGCGAGCTGCCGGAAGGCGTCAAGGATGCGCTAGCGCGCAAGATCATTGGCGAGGGGTTTATCACGCCCGAAGAGCTTTGGGCCTGCACGACCTGCCAGGCCTGCATGCAGGAGTGCCCGGTCAGCATCGAGCACGTTCCCACCATCGTGGACATGCGCCGCAATCTCGTTCTCCAGGAAGCCGATTTCCCCAGCGAGCTGAACACGCTCTTTACCAATCTCGAAAACAAATACTCGCCGTGGGCCTTCAGCCATGACGGGCGCGCCGATTGGGCGGATGGCCTGGAAATCCCGCTGATGTCCATGATCGAGGCCGACCAGAAAAACGTGGACGTGTTGTTCTGGGTCGGCTGCGCCGGCTCGTACGACGACCGCTACCGCAAAGTGGTGCAATCCGTCGCCCGGCTGCTCAAGCGGGCCGGCATCCCCTTCGCCATTCTCGGCAAGGAAGAGAAGTGCACTGGCGATCCGGCTCGGCGGGCCGGCAACGAATACCTCGCCCAGACCCTCATCCAGGAAAATGTCGCGACGCTCAACAGCTACAAGGCGCGCTTCAAGACCGTGCTGACTTCCTGCCCGCATTGCTTCAACGCCATCAAGAACGAATGGTCGCAGTTTGGCGGGACCTTTGAGGTCATGCACCATAGCCAGTACTTGTCAAAGCTGGTCGCCGAAGGCCGCATCACGCCCACGCAAAAAATCGAAGCCACGGCGGTCTATCATGATTCGTGCTATCTCGGGCGCTCGAACAACGTCTATGAGGAGCCGCGGCAAACGCTGGTTCAGATTGGCGCGAGGCTGACCGAAATGGAGCGTTCGCGCGATAAGGGCATGTGCTGCGGCGCGGGCGGGGCGCGCATGTGGATGGAAGAAGCCGGCGAGCGAGTCAACGTCGAGCGCGCCCGGCAGGCGCTCGAAACCAAGCCGGATGTCGTGGCGGCGGCCTGCCCGTTCTGCCTGACCATGCTGACCGATGGCCTCAAGGCCCATGAGGAAGAGCGGGTGAAAGCCTTCGATATCGCCGAGTTGCTCGATCAGGCGACCGGCGGCGAAAAGCGCGTTTGAGCCTGGCTTGCGCGCCTTCCGCTTCGCCCCTTCCGCAGGATGGAGCGGGGATGGCCGCGCAAGCCCGCCCAGCCAGCATCCGCCCAGCCATCCCGCAGGCTACGCGCGCGTCGCCCAGGCGCTGGGCGCCGTCTCCCCCGCGACTTGAATGAGCCGCAGGACCGTCTCGCCTAGCGAGCGGTCCGGCGTAGATGCGCCGGAGGTCAGCCCAATGACGATTTCGCCCTGAGGAAGCCAGCCGCGCGTTTCAATCTCCCGCGCTTCAAAAGCCGGCTTGTGGCGAATCACGTCAGCCGACGCGATGCAGTCCGGGGTAGCGATGTGGTAAGTCGGGCAAACCGCGGAGGCTAGCTCGCATAGATGTCCGGTGTTGCTGCTGTTGTACCCGCCCACCACTAGCATCAGCGTGGGCGGGAAGGCGAGCAGCTCGGCAATGGCGTCTTGCCGCACCTGGGTGGCGCTGCAAATGGTGTCGAAGGACCGGAAGCGGAAAAGCGTTTCGTCTTCGCCATACCGCGCGACCATCGCCGCGCGCAGCCGCTCGGCAATGGCGAGCGACTCGCCAGCCAGCATGGTCGTCTGGTTGGCCAGCCCGATTTTCTCAAGGCCGCTCGCCGGGTCAAAGCCAGGCGAAGCCGCCTGCGCGAAAAAGTCGCGCAGCGTCGCCGCGGGCCGCGCGCCGGCAATGACCTCCGCCAAGCGCTCCGCTTCCGCAATGTCGCGCACCACGACATAGCGTCCGCCCGGTATGGAGGTCACCTGCGAGCGAGTGGCGGTCGTTTCCTCATGATCGTGCTTGCCGTGAATGATGGTGGTGAAGCCGTCGCGGGCATAGCGCTCGACGCGCTTCCACACATGGACGACCGAGCCGCAAGTGGTATCCACGATGGTGCAGCCCGTATCGCGCAAATGCGCCAGGTCTGAAACCGGGAGGCCAAACGCGGGAATGACGACGACATCCTGCGGCGTCACCTGCGCGACGTCGTCGAGCCGACGGATGCCAAGCGCGGCGAGCCGGCTATTGACGACTGGATTATGGATAATTTCCCCGGTCAAGTAGATCGTCCGGCTGTCAAATCGATAGCGCGCTTCATAGGCGAGGTCTAGCGCGTCATCCACGCCATAGCAGAAGCCAAACTCGCGCGCAAGGTGGAAAGCGAGCCTTCCAACGCGATACCGATAGCCTCGCTGACGAATGGCCTCGATAACGGGGCTGCCAAAGTCGCGCGCCACGATCTGCCGAGTCGCCGCTTGAACGAATAGGCGCGCTCGCCCAGGATTGGCAATTTCTGGAAGCGTGACCGTAGCCTGACTTGCCATTGGCTAAACGTCTCTGCCTTGCGGGGATGGCTTGGGGGCAAGACCGACGCGAGCGCGCCGAGCGGTCACGACGTAGCCAAGAATCTACCGGCCTCCGCCAAAGCCCGCCAAGCCAAAATGACGGATGGCATCCGACAACGCGGGGGGGGGCATTGTGGGTGGCGGGTCTGCCCTGGGATGGCAGACCCGCGGCATCGCGCGCGCTAACTTGCCGCGCCAGCTAGCTCCGAGGCTGCCGTCGCCGGCGCTTTCCGTTCATACGGAATGGAAAGCGCCGACCCGCTTGGCGCGGTTTCAGGCGGCGACGCGGCATCCTTGGCGAAGCTGACCTTGACCGCCGTCCGACGCGGCGCGGCGGTATCTCCGGCGGCGGCTGGGCGTCCGCTGGCGGGCGATGGGGCGGCGGCCGCTTGTCCGATGGGCGCCTCAGCTGGCTTGGCGGCTGGCTTGCCCGCATTTTGGATGAAGGATAAGAGCTGTTTGAAGGGGCTGCCCTGTTCCACCATTCGGTCAATCGCTTGAAGGAGAAACTCCCTGGCGGCCGGATTTTCGCTCACGGTGACGAGCAGCTTGTTGAGCGCCTCGATCAGCGCCGTAATCTGTCCGATGTCTTCGACCTTGGGAATGCGATCCACGAGCTTTGCGAGCGTTTCATCCAACCCGATGGTTTTGCCCAGGTCGGTCGGAAGCGTGCCAACCGCGTCCTTGGCCGCCTGCGCGACTCGATAGACGGCGTAGCTGGCATTGGAAACCGGACGGCCCGTTCCGAATGGCGAATCGAGTCCGGGCGGCGAATCCGGCGCGGCGTCTCTGGTCGGCGCGCCGGGGCGCGGGGCGCCCGGGCGCCCCGCTGGCGCGGCGGCCGGCGCTTTGAACGACGTTCCGCGCTTGGCGTGGGCTTCTTGCACAATCGCGCGAATGCGCTCGATGTAGGCCGCCGCGTCGGGCGAGTCCGTCGCCGGCGCGGTCGGTCCGGCGGGCGGCTCGCTTTGGCGAGTCGCCAGGGCCTTGGCGAGATTGAACAGCTCCTCCAGCGCCGGCAAGTCCATAATCGGCAAGAGGTCCACCCGCGCCGTGAGCGGCTTGGGCACTGCCGGCGGCGTGAACTCCAGCGCCAGCTCGCCGTGCAGGGTATCGGCCGGCTTCGCGCTCAGGCGCACGCCGCGGTAATCCAGGCGGTCAAGCACGTCCGATTGCAGGCCGCGCGCCCAGAGAATGAAGCGCTGGTCGGTCAGGATAACGTAGTCGTGCAGGGTCAACCCGCCAACTCGCTTGCCGTCGCCATCGAAAACAATGCCGTCAAAGAGCGCGATGACCACCTCGTCCGGCTCGCGGTGATATCGGAAGAATTCCTCGACGTGTTTTCGCTCGACATTTTTACCGATATAAGGAACGGGCAACTCCAGCGCGACGTTGGCCATCGTCGTTTCTCCTCAAACCGCCTGAGCTGGGCGTATGTGTAATGTCGTTGGGAAAACGGAGAGCCGGGCGGCGCGCCGCTATCGCTGTGCGCCAGACGCCAAGCTCCCCGCGAGCGCGCTCCTAGCCCTCGGCCGTGAAGCGAGACGCTGTGGTTTTTCCTGCCGGAGCGGTCGCGCCCATGCTGCGCCGAGCGCCGCCGCCGTCGTACAGGTTGTCGAACATGCGTCCTTGAATGCGGTCGAAGTTGTAAGCGATGGCCCGGTAAATGTCGCCAACGAGGTTGATGTGGCCTTCAAGGTTGATCTCGCCAATTTCGACGATGGAGTCAACGACTTTTTTGAACTGACCCATAGTGACAAGTCCTCCGAAGTTCGGATGGAAAGGAAGTGAGCTGAACTTTGGGGACGTAAACCAGGCGCGTCGTCAGCCGTGCTGCCCGCAGCTCGTTCAAAGCCGCCTGCGCGGCGGAAGCGCGACTTGGCTCCGCTCGCGGGCATCGGCGCGACAGCCCTTGACGGCGCTTCAGCCAACGCCGACCGGGGCTTCAAAGCAAATACTCAGCCACTCGTTCTGATACTCGGCATGACTCGGCTCGAGACCGATCATCGAAGTGGGCAGGCCCACCATGCGCCGCTGGTTGCCGATTTGGATGACCAGCTCATCGCCGGCAATCCACGTTTCGAGCCGATCCGGCTCCAGAAACGGCAGGCGAATGCGAATCCGGCAGTCCTGCTCCGATTTGCACATTTCAAAAGGACGCTCGTCGTAAAGCCGCGCGGACGGATCGCTGTCCCCGAACAGGTCGCGCCCCAGCGTTCGCAGACGGTCAATGCCGACGACTTCCGAACCGTACATCGGCGCGCGCAGGATTGGCAATGGCTGAAACGAGTCCTCGATTTCCGCCAAATAGCGCTGCTGCACGCCTTTCCAGCCTTCCAGGAAGCCGCTGTCCTCATGCGCCGGCAGAAGCCGGTTGACCACGATGCTGTCCGAAAGCAGCCCGTATAGGTTCAGGTACGTCAGCGCCCGCTTGGATTCCTTGATGGCCATTTTCTCAGCGTTCATCACCAAGCGCACTGTCGTGGTCGTCCCGTCACAGAGGATGTCATGCATGACCTCCAGATTGCGGAACATGCGGTCAACTTCCGAAAAGACTTTTTCCGAAGCCATGTACTTCCGCAGCCCCGGCGTGGCATTGGCCAGCGGGCGCACAATCGGGCGCACAATCGAGCTTTCCAGCCCGCGGACCAGCCGCATGACCCAGCTCAGCGTTTGCGGCATCGAGAGCAGGCGCAGCGTCTCGCCAGTCGGCGCGGCATCCACCACGAGCAAGTCATAGTCGCCGCTTTCGCGGTATTTGCGAATGCGCGTCAAGCTGAACAGCTCTTCCATGCCGGGCAGAATGGCGGATTCGTCCGCGAGGACGCCGTCCACCCCCTGGCCGGCTAGGATTTCGGCGAAGTGCGCCCGCACGATGCCCCAGTTTTCTTCCAAGTCCTGGTAGACGTTGGTTTCGAGCGCATCGAGCTGGTCGGCGACGCGCAGCGGCTCAGGTCCAAGCGGAATGTCGAGCGAATCGGAGAGGCTGTGGGCTGGGTCGGTGCTCATGACAAGCGTGCGCAAGCCGCGCTCGGCGGCCAGCAGCGCGGTCGCCGCGGCCACGCTCGTTTTTCCTACCCCGCCTTTGCCAGTGTAGATAATGATTCTCATGCGTTCCGTCTTTTCGTCTTGCGCAAGACTGCGCCTGGGCGCGCGCCGCGCAGGTCGTCCGTGATGAGCGAGTCAGCGAATGGCAATCGCATACGCCATCATGCCCAGCACGTAGAGGGTTGTGCCCGTCGCGTTGTACCACGGCGCGCGGGCTTCGGGGTCGCGAATGAGCTTGACCTGGAGCGGAAGCTGCGCCGCGAGCAGCCCCATCAGGACAGCTGCCCAAACCCATTCTCCATACCACCCGAGCAAGCCCACGCAGAGCAGTTGAGGAATGTTCATCACGTAGCAGGCGACGCGCGCCGCGCGCGGAATGCCAAGCTGCACCGGCACGGAGCGAATCCCCAGGGCGGTGTCGCCAGACACGCTTTTGAAATCGTTGAGCGTCATAATGCCGTGGGCCCCGACGCTGTAGAGCACCGCGCCGGCAATGCTGGCCGGAGGAAACGCCCCGGAAACCGCCAGGCAGCCGGTCGCCCAGGCGACGCCTTCATAGGCGAAGCTCACCAGCCCGTTGCCAAGCCAGCCGTTGCGCTTGCCCCGCGCCGGCGGGGCGCTGTAAAGCAGCGACATCACAAAGGCGGCCACGGTAATCGCCAGCACTTTCCACCCGCCCACCGCCCACGCCATGGCGAAGGACGCCGCCGTCAGGAGCGCGCACAGCAGCAGCCCCTGCGCTTCGGTGATGCGCCCGGATGGAAACGGGCGCTGCGGCTCGTTCAAGCGATCCACTTCCCGGTCGCAGTAATCGTTCATCACCTGCGACATCGAGCACATGAGCGGCCCGGCCAGGATTGCGCCTAGAAACAAGCTCCAGAGGAACTCGCCGGTTGGGGCCGCGCCGCTGCTGACCGCTCCGCACAGAAACGCCCACATCGGCGCAAACCAGGTGAGCGGCTTCATCAATTCAAGCGCGGCGCGCCAGAAATCAGCTTGCGAAGGCGCGAGCGGCACGGAATAAGCTTGCGGCGCGTATTGGTTGGACATGGGCGTTGGCGACCGGCTCGGCGACTGACGCGATGTCAGCCTGAAAGGCATTGGCTTGAGCATCGGGACGTTTCCCTTCCAACTTCGCTCATGGCGTAGCTGACTGCAACGGAAACTTTGTCGGTCGAAAGGTTTTCGCCAAACGTGCTAACGTTGCCCAGCGCGTTGGCGCCGCGCTAGAAAGCCCCGCGCCGGAACGAAGCCCGCGCCGGGCGAGGGGCGCGCGATCCAGTATCGAAACCACTGTGAAGAAAAGAGATGCCTAATCAACCGTGGCGGATGCGAAGCGTTCTGGGGGCGGCGCTCATCGGCGGCTGGCTGTCCCTGTCGCCGCCGGCGGACGCGCAGCGCGCCGGCGCGCCGCCAAAGGTCGCCGCGCCCGCCCGGGCGGACGCGCCGCTCCAGGCGCTAGCGGAAAGCCTTGCCGGCCGGCCGGCCCTGCAGGGCGCGCGCCTCGGCATTCGCGTCGAGGACGCCGAAACCGGCGCCGTGCTGGCGGATGTCGGTGGCGACAAGCGCTTTCTGCCGGCTTCAAACATGAAGCTGCTGACCACCGCCGCCGCGCTCGACGCGCTGGGCCCTGATTTTCGCGTCCGCACGTCGGTTTACGCCGCCGCGCCGGACGCCAACGGCGTCGTGGCGGGCGACCTGACGCTGGTCGGGCGCGGCGACCCGACCATTTCGAGTCGCTTCAACGCGGATAAGAAGGACGCCCGCCTGACGCCGCTCGAAAATCTCGCCGACCAGGTGGCGGCGGCGGGCGTCAAGGAGGTCGCCGGCGATATCGTCGGGGATGAAAGCTACTTTCGCGCGCTGCCGCTCGGCGACGGGTGGGGCTGGGACGACCTGCAGTGGTACTACGGCGCGGAAGTCAGCGCGCTTTCCGTCGCCGACAATCATGTGACGCTGACCGTGACGCCGACGCGCCCAGGCGAGCCGCCCCAGGCGACGCTCGCGCCGGCGACAAGCTATGTGACCGTGCGCAATGGCGCGACGACCGCGGCCGGCAAGGACGCGGATACCTTTGGGCTGCGCCGGGGCTTGGCCGACAATGACATCGAGCTTTACGGCCTGCTGCCGGCCAACGGCGGACGGGAGCTGGGCGTCGCCGTCCACGATCCGGCGCGGTTTGCGGCGCATCTGTTTCGGGACATGCTTTTGCGGCGCGGCATCGTCGTCCGGGGCGGCGCCCGGCGCGCCGACGCCAACCTGCGCCAGCGGCAGCCGCTCGACACGGAAAAGCTCGCGGAAATCGCCTTCATCGAGTCGCCGCCGCTTTCGGTCTGGGCGCGGACGACAAACAAGGTCAGCTCCAACCTTTTCGCCGAGCTGCTCTTGCGCCACTTGGGCAAGCTGCGCGGCCCAGCCGACAAGGACGCTGACGCCGCCGGATGCGAGGTCGTCGCCGATTTCATGCAGCGGGTCGGCGCGCCGGTCGCCGAGTTGAAAATCCGCGACGGCTCGGGCCTGTCGCGCCTCGACAACGTCACGCCGGCGGCGCTGACAGCGTTGCTGCGTTATATGCGCAAGCATCCGGCCTGGGACGTCTTCTATGACTCGCTGCCGATTGCCGGCAAGGACGGCACGCTGCGCAGCCGCATGAAGGACACGCGGGCCGCCGACAACCTGCGCGCCAAGACCGGCACGCTGGATGACGTGAGCGCGCTGGCAGGCTACGTCGTCGCCGCCAACGGGCGCGTTCTCGTCTTCAGCTTCGTGGCCAATCACCTCAACACGGCGCGGACGGCCGGCGTCGCCGCCGGCGACGACCTCGGCAAGGCGCTGGCGGAATACGCCGGCGCCGCGGTCGGCGACGAGCCGCCGCCAGAAAGGAAGCCGGAAAGGAAATGACGGCATGCTGACGCGCAAGATGACGGCGCTCTGGCTGGTCGCCGGCTGTAGCCTCGGCGCGACCGCCTTCGCCCTGGGCGTGGTCGCCGGGCAGGCGCTCTCGGCGCGCGCCGCGCAAGGGGCGATTCAGCAGGCGCTTGGCGGTCGTTACGACCGCAGCCGAATTCGCATCCGGCGCGTTTTGCCGGGCTTTTCGCCAAACGACGCCATTGTCGAGGCGCAGATTGACGCGACGTTCAAGTTCACTCGCGCGGCCCAGGGCTGGCAGGCGACCGAGGTTCGGCTGACTGACCGCGACTGGCGACGGCTCGACGCCCTGACCCGCGAGCTGGCGCAAGCCCCCGCCGCGCAACCCTAACGCCATGGCGCATTATCATCTCATCGGGATTTGCGGGACGGCGATGGCCTCGCTGGCTGGGATGCTGGTCGCGCGCGGACACCGCGTGACCGGCTCGGACGCCAATGTTTATCCCCCAATGTCGGACGAGCTGGCGCGCCTGGGCGTCCCGGTCGCGCTGGGCTACGACGCGGCGAATCTGGCGAAAAAGCCGGATGTGGTCGTGGTGGGCAACGCCATTCGACGCGGCAATCCCGAAGTCGAGCATGTTCTGGAGCGGCGCTGGCGCTACGCCTCGCTGCCGGAAGTCCTGAAGCAGGAGTTCTTGTGGGGCAAGCGGGTGTTGGTCGTGACCGGCACGCACGGCAAGACCACGACGACCGCCCTGGCCGCGCATGTGCTGACCGTCGGCGGTCTGGCGCCGACGTTTCTGATCGGCGGCGTGGCCGAGAATTTCGGGTCCAGCTTTCGCGTCACGGACAGCGATTACGTCGTCTTGGAGGGCGACGAATACGACACGGCGTATTTCGACAAAGGGCCGAAGTTCATGCACTACCTGCCGGAAATCGGCGTCGTCAACAACGTCGAGTACGACCACGCGGACATCTACCCGAATCTCGACGCGGTCGAGCTAGCTTTTCGGCGCTTCGTCAATCTCATCCCGCGCACCGGGGCCTGCGTGGCGGGCTTTGATTCTCCGCATGCCCGCGCGGCGACGGCGCGCTCCTTCGCGCCAGTGGAAAGCTTTGCGCTCGACGCGCCTGACGCCGCGTGGCGGGCCGCCGCCGTGACCTACGCCGAGACCGGCATGCAGCTTGCCGTGACGCGGCGCGACAAGCCCTTTGGAACATTTGAGTTGCCGATCTTCGGCGACTTCAACGCCCGCAACGCCCTGGCGGTCGTGGCGGCGGCGACCTTCTGGGGCGTCGCGCCGGAGCGGATTGCCGAGGGGCTGGCGACCTTTCGGGCCGTCAAGCGCCGGATGCAACTGCGGGGCGAAGTCGCGGGCATCGCCGTGATTGATGACTTCGCGCACCACCCCACGGCGGTGAAGGAAACCCTGGCGGCGCTGACGCGGCGCTTTCCGGGACGCCCGCTGACGGCGGCGTTTGAGCCGCGCTCCTGGTCGTCGCGCAAGCGAGTGTTTCAGGAAGTCTATCCCGACGCTTTCGATGCCGCCCGGCAGGTGATCGTCGCGCCGGTTTTCGGCAGCGAGGAAGTGGCCGATGACGACCGATTTTCGCCGGAGCGACTCGTTGCCGACCTTGCGGCGCGCGGCAAGCGGGCGGCGGTCGTTGCCGGAGCGGACGCCATTGTGGATTATCTCCTGCCGCGGCTGGCGCCAAACGAGGTCGTCGCCATCTTTTCCAACGGCAGCTTTGGAGGCCTGCACGACAAGCTGCTGGCGGCGCTGCGCGCGCGCGATGGACGCGCCGACGAAAGACGCCGCCAAGACTGAGCCGGCGCGCGTCAGGGATGGCCCGGCGCTGACCGCTTGCGCGTCGCGAGATAGATATCCCCGTCGGAAAAGCTCGCGACGAGCTTCATCTCCGCGACCGTCCGGAGCTTTTCAACCAGTTCCCGACAGTCGCCGCGATAGGCGCGGTCGAAGCGCAGAACATAGGCCGTCCCTTCCTCGGGCCACGAGGCTCGAACGCGAAAGGGCAAGTGCGCAGCCGGCAGGTCGGCAAGGAAGTGCAGCGCCTCCGGATCGTTAGCATAGAGCGGATGCCCGGCGAAGTCGTCGCGATGTCGAGCGATATGGCGAATTAACGCCCCCTGTTGCCAGTGCCGACCGTGGTAGCCCTGTCCATCGGCGCGCGTTTCCAGGACCAGCGTAGCCGCCGCCAGGGCGGGCTGCGTGAGCCAGGCGAGGATGCCCGCCCCGAGCGCTACCCGCTGAAGGCGTTTTGGAACGTGACGCTCAAACCCCGGAGAGAGCGCTCGGGCGACGAAAAACAGCAAGATAATCGCGAGCGGCGTGAAGGCAGGCGCTAAAAGGCGGCTGTCAATCGGATCATACGCGACAAAGGTCGAGGACAATAAAATGAACGCAAAGTAAGCGAGGCAGAAAAGGCACAGCGATAGAAGCGGGAAGCGCTTATCCGAGAAGCAAGCGTAGGTTGCGTAAAGCAGAAAAATGAAAAGACCCGGAGCCAGTGGCCAGAGGAATGGGAAGTGGTCTTGGCATAGGAAAAGCGGAAGCATGAACCAAGCGGCGATGGTATTGGAAAAAAGAGCGACGCTTTCTTGAAAATCGAGCGACGGCGAGACTCTTGGCCCGAATGGCGAGCCGGATATCGCGTAGTTTCTGAGAGCCCAAAATAAAACTGGCGACAATGAAATAGAGGCCGCCAATGAGACGCTTTTGAGCAACGCCGGTCGCTGCCTGTGGTGGATGAGCGCCAAAATCGCCAAGTTCGACGCTGCCAAGGTCAGGCCCGCATAGCGCGTAAGGCTGGCCAAGCCGGCAAGCGTCGAGAATGAAGCGAGAGCGCAAAGGGAAGGTTGCCTGGCGTAGACGCAAGTCAGCCATAAGCTTGATACAAGCAGAGAGATGAATAAAAGCTCGCTCCAGGCGAATAGGGCGACCCACAGGAGCGGAACGCTCAAAAGCGTTGAAAGCGAGGCGGCGAAGGCGAGCGCGGCCGACCGCGTCGTCTCAAAGGCCAGCTTTCCCGAGAGATATGTCAAAAAGCCGAAAAGCGCGACATTGATCAGGGCGGGCGCCGCGACCGGAGCGATTTGGAAAAGAAAGGCGACGAAAGCGATGGCGAGCGGGTAAAGCGGCGGCTGCGAGACCAGCGGCTCGGCGCGGTGCGTGGTCAGGCCAAGCCCAGCGAGCGCGTTCTTGGCGACCGCCAGATAGCCAACCGAGTCAGGGGAAAGCCCGATGCCGCGCGGCGCGAGCGCCAGCCAAAGCAGCCCCGCCCCGCCCAAGCCGAGCGCGGCCAGCCCTAGCTCCTGGCGCCGCGACAACGTTGAGGGCGAAGCGATGGCGGACATGGCGGCGGGAAGCGGCAAGGCTCGGGTTGGCCCGCTCTCGTGGCCGGCGCTAGGGCGCGAGATGCTCCAGGGCTTCCGCGAGCGATGAGAAAATCCGCGCGGCGCGCCGCCGGGCGTCCGGCGACGGCGCTTTGAAGTCGGGCACCATGATGACGGCGACGCCGGCCGCATGCGCCGCGCAAACGCCCGGGTCCGAATCCTCAAAGGCCAGCGCTCGCTCCGGCGCGACGCCGAGCTTGGCGCAGGCGGCGAGGTAGATGTCGGGCGACGGCTTGGGCCGCGCCGCTTCATCGCCGGTGACGGCGAGGGGAAAGCGCCGGTCCAGCCCTGCGCGAGCGAGTCGCTCCAGCGCCGCCGGACGGTGGGTCGAGGTCGCCAAGGCTTTGGGCAGGCGCAGCGCGTCCGCTTTATCCAGCATCGCCCAGACGCCCGGCTTGACCGGGATGGGCGCCTCGGCGAAGCAAACGCGCTCATAGTGAAGGACGCGCTCGTGAAAGGCCGGCATCGGCGCGACGTCGCCGAAATGGTCGAGAACGATCTGAAGCGCGTCGGCGCGCGAGCGCCCCACGAGTTGACCGTAAAACGTCGGCGTGATGCTGAAGCCGCAGTCGGCGGCGGCGCGCTGCCAGGAGCGACAGTAGATGGCTTCCGTGTCGAGCAGCAAGCCGTCCATGTCGAAAATGACGGCGGCGAAGTCGCTAAGCTTCATGGTGTAAGCATAACCATAAATCGTTACAATGCGGCAAGTCAGGACTGACGCAACGCCAAGAGCCAAGGAGCGCCTGCGCTTATGACGCCTGCGCGCCGCATCGCCGTCATCGGCGCGGGGAGCTGGGGCACCGCGCTAGCGCTGGTCGCCGCCGCTCGCCCGGCTTCCGATCAGTCGCCGCGCGCGGTCACGCTCTGGGGCCATCGCCCGGAGCACATCGCCCAGCTCGCCGAGCGGCGCGAAAATCAGCTCTATTTGCCCGGCTTCCGGCTGCCCGACAACCTCCTGCCGACGGCCGAGCTGTCCGTCGCGCTGGAAGGCGCGCAGATTGCGCTGCTCGTCGCGCCGTCGCACGTGACGCGCGGGCTGCTCGTGGCGATGCGCCCCTACATTACGCCCACCATGGTGTTTGTGAGCGCGACCAAGGGGATCGAGACGGATACCCTGATGCGCATGTCGGAAGTCGCGTTCGACGTTTGGCACGACCGCTTCGAGCCGCGTTATGTCGCGCTGTCCGGCCCCAACTTCGCCTACGAAGTCGCCAAGGGCGATCCGGCGGCGACCGTGGTGGCGGCCTTCGCGCCCCGCTGGGGCGAATACGTGCAGAGCGAGCTGAGCCTGCCGAGCTTTCGGCTTTACTACAACCAGGACATCGCCGGCGTTGAAATCGCCGGCGCGGCGAAAAACGTCATCGCCATCGCCGCCGGCGTGATGACCGGGCTGGGCTTTGGCCACAATACGGTCGTGACCCTGATCACGCGCGGGCTGGCGGAAATAACGCGCCTGGCGACGGCGCTCGGCGCGCGGGCGGAAACCATGTCCGGGCTGGCCGGCGTAGGCGATCTCTTCCTGACCGCGACCGGGGCGCTCTCGCGCAACCGCTACGTCGGGGTCGAGCTGGGCAAGGGGCGCCAGCTCGATGAGATTCTCGCCGGGATGACCAACGTCGCCGAAGGCGTCAAGGCCACAAAGGCCATTTATGCCCTGGCGCAAAGGCACGGCGTGGACATGCCCATGACGCGCGGCATGCATCAGGTGCTGTACGAGGGGCGCAGCGTTCAGGACGCCATGGCGGAAGTCCTGGGCCGCCCGCTGCGCCGCGAATACTAACGCCAATGCCAACTGTCAACGCGACTGCCGGCGCGCGCCCTGGGCGCCCTCCGAGGTCGCGCTTGGCGCGGCCGCGGGCTAGCGCGGCGACGCCAGCAGCAAGCGTTGCGCGGCTTGCGCGTCGGGGTCGTCGGGGCTTTGGTCGAGCGCCTGCCGAATGTGCAGGGCGGCGCGCGCGCGGTCGCCCTGCGACAAGAGCACCCGGCCCAGCAGGACATGCGCCGCGGTCAGCTTCGGATTCCAGAACACCGCCGCCTTGAGCGCGTTGATGGCGGCTGGCAAATCCCCGCGCCGTTCATGGACGCGCCCCAGCAGCAGGTGCGCTTCGCTGTAATCGGGGGCGATCTGAATCGCTTGCGCCAGCTTTTCGCTCGCTACGTCCGACTGGTTGTTGAGGAAAGCCGCCTGCGCCTCCTGCATGAGCGCCGCGACCCGCTGCAGCGCCGACACGCCGAGCAAAGCCTGCTGGCGGCTTTGCTCCTCGCCGCGCGCGTAGCGGTGGAACGCCTCGCGGTTGAAGCGCGCCTTGAGGTAGGGCAGCCAGGGCGGCTTGCCGGCGGTTTCCCACTTGGCGAAGTCGGGGCTGTGCCGCTTGGCGGCGTCCAGCGCGGCGGCGGCTTCGCTCGCCCGGCCCAGCTTGGCGTAGCTTTTGGCCAAGACGTACCAGGCGCGCCCCTGCTCCGGCGCGCGCTTGGCGAGCGTTTCCAGCGGAACCAGCGCCGCCTCCGCCCGCCCATCGCGCCAGAGGGCGTAGCCGTAGTTGAAAAGCGCCTCGTCATCCTGCGGCACGGTGTCCGACGCGAGCTTGGTCAGCCGGGCCGCCTCGGCGAAATCGCCCTTCTGCATGTGCGCGACGCCGGCGTTGACATAGGTCTCGAAAAGCGGCATCGGCCCAAGCAGCGCCGTATGGGTCTTGATGGCGGCTTCGGCTTTGTTGCTTAGGATTTGGCACACGCCAAGGTAAAAGCTCGATTCCAGCCCGCGCGGGTCGGTCGGGCGCACCCGCTCGAGCCACTCCAGCGCGTCGCCGTAGCGTCCGGCGCGATAGTAGCTGAGCCCCAACTCGAAATACGCCTGGGGAAAGGCGAGCTGCGCGTTGCGCGTCGCTTCCTCAATCGCCCGAATGAGCAGCCGCTGCCGGTCCGCGCCTTCCTCGGTGACAAGCGCCTTGATGTAAATCTCATAGGCGCTCGGCGCGGTCCGCGTCGCCCGCGCGATGATGCGGTCGCGCGAGAAGGGCAGCGCCGGATTGCGCTGGTAAAGCAGCTCCCACGCCAGCTTGCCCTGAACCACCTGCAGGTTCGCCAGGGGCGCGCTGATCGTGTGCTCGCTGCCCAGCAGCTTGCCCTCGCGCAGGGAAATCATCTGCGCCCGCGCGGTGAGGACGCTGTCCTTGCCCTCGCCGGTCACCATGTACGTGCCGCGCACGAGCAAGTCCGCGCCAACGGCTTCGCCAAGCTTGATCTCCGTGGCGCGGGTGAGCAGGGCCGTCCGTGGCAGGCCGAGCTTTTCGTACGCTAGGTGGCACTCATCGAGCGGAACCGCGATCAAGCCCGGCGAATCAAGCAGCTCCGCCATCGCCACCGTGAAGCTTTCGCGAATCCAATTATGCTCCGGGCGCGCCGTTGTATGCTCGAAGGGAAGGGTGAGGACGACATCCGTCGCCGTCGCCGCGCCGCCGAGCAGCCCTAGGCTGAGCCATAGCCAGGCCACGGCCGCCGCGAGCCGTCGCCCGCTCAGACCCTTCCGCTTATGGATGCGCTTGGTCATGCGCTGTCGTCTCCTCCGCGCCGCGCCGCCGCCGGCAATTCCGGGCGACCCTGCCGCGGCGCGGGTCGCAGGCGCGCCGCTAGCCCAGTCGGAAAGCTTATCACGGATGCGCGTCGCCTTGGATGACCCGTCTTCGGCACTTCGAAAAAAAAATACTTGACAGTAGCCGACTAAGATTTTTATATTGCTAACCGGCTAAGAAAAGTAGCCAGTTCGCTTATAATGAGGTGCGCTATGCGACACGACCAGTTTACCCTCCGCGCCCAGGAAGCCATTGCCGCCGCCGTCACGCTAGCCCAGGAGCGGCAGCACCCGCAGGTGGAGCCGGAACACTTGCTAGCCGCCCTGTTGGGGCAGGCGGACGGCATCGCGAAGCCAATCCTTGAGAAGATCGGCGTCGCCGCGTCGCCCTTGCTCAGGGAAGTCGAGGCGGCGTTAGGGAAGCTGCCGCAGACGAGCGGCGGCGAGCGGTATTTCTCGGGTCGCGTCTCGACGCTATTCGTCAATGCGCGCAAGGAAGCGGACAAGTTGCAGGACGCTTACGTCAGCACCGAGCACTTGTTGCTGGCGATGGTCGAGGACAAGGAAAGCGTCGCGGGGCGTCTGCTGCGTCAGGCTGGCGTGACGCGCGACGCGATGCTCAAGGTCATGACCGAGCTGCGGGGCAACGAGCGCATCATGGATCAGGACCCGGAGTCGAAGTATCAGTCGCTTCAGAAGTATGGGCGCGATCTGACCGAGTTGGCGCGGGCCGGCAAGCTTGACCCGGTCATCGGGCGCGACGATGAAATCCGCCGCGTCGTTCAGGTCCTGTCGCGGCGAACGAAAAACAACCCGGTCCTCATTGGCGAGCCGGGCGTCGGCAAGACGGCGATTGTCGAGGGGCTGGCCATGCGGATTGTTTCCGGCGACGTGCCGGAATCGCTCAAGAACAAGCGGCTCTTGACGCTTGACCTCGGCGCGATGCTCGCTGGGGCCAAGTATCGCGGCGAGTTTGAGGATCGCCTCAAGGCCGTGCTGAAGGAAGTCGTGCGCTCCAATGGCGAGATCATTCTCTTCATTGACGAGTTGCACACGCTGGTCGGCGCGGGCGCGAGCGAGGGCGCGCTGGACGCTTCCAATATGCTCAAGCCGGCGCTGGCGCGCGGCGAGCTGCACTGCGTCGGCGCGACGACGCTCAACGAGTACAAGAAGCACATCGAGAAGGACGCCGCGCTGGAGCGCCGCTTCCAGCCGGTGTACGTGCCGGAGCCGACGGTCGAGGACACCATTGCCATCTTGCGCGGCTTGAAGGAGCGCTATGAAGTCCACCACGGCGTGCGCATCAAGGACGCCGCCATCGTGGCCGCGGCGACCCTGTCGAACCGCTACATCGCGGATCGCTTCCTGCCGGACAAGGCGATTGACTTGATTGACGAGGCGGCGTCGCGCCTGCGCATCGAAATCGACAGCTTGCCGACTGAGATTGACGAGATCGAGCGCGACATCATGCAGCGCGAAATCGAGCGGCAGGCGCTCCAGCGGGAAGACGACCCGGCATCGCAGGAGCGGCGGTCCAAGATCGAGCAGGAAATATCCGAGTTGCGGGAGCGGAGCGCGGCGCTCAAGGCGCGCTGGACGAATGAAAAGACCGTCATCGAGTCCATCCGCGCCGACAAGGAGAAGCTCGAGGAGCTCAAGCTTGAAGCCGAGCGGCACGAGCGGGCGGGCGACTACGCCCGGGTGGCGGAAATCCGCTATGGCTCGATGAATGAGATTCGGCAACGGATCGAAGCCAATCGGGCCAAGCTGGTCGAGCTGCAATCGTCCGGGGCGATGCTCAAGGAAGAGGTGGATGAGTCCGACATCGCCCTGGTCATTGCCAAGTGGACAGGCATCCCGGTCGCCAAGATGCTTGAAAGCGAGGTTCAGAAGCTCGTTCAGATGGAAGCCCGCCTGGGGCAGCGGGTGATTGGGCAGCCGAACGCCCTGCAGGCCGTCGCCAACGCCGTGCGGCGGGCGCGGGCCGGGCTTCAGGATCCGAACCGCCCGATTGGCTCGTTCATCTTCCTTGGGCCGACCGGGGTGGGGAAGACGGAAACCGCCCGGGCGCTGGCGGAGTTTCTATTCGATGACGAGCAGGCGATGGTGCGGCTGGACATGTCGGAATACATGGAAAAGCACGCGGTCGCCCGGCTCATCGGCGCGCCCCCGGGCTATGTCGGCTACGACGAGGGCGGGCAGTTGACCGAGGCCATCCGGCGGCGGCCCTATTCCGTCATCCTGCTCGACGAAATCGAAAAAGCCCATCCCGATGTCTTCAACGTCCTGCTCCAAGTGCTGGATGACGGGCGACTGACGGACGGCAAGGGCCGGACGGTGGATTTCAAGAACACGGTCATCGTCATGACTTCCAACATCGGGAGCGGCGAGATTCTGGACTGGGGCGGCGACCCGGAACAAGACGCCGAGACGCGCCAGCGCGTGCTGACCCTGCTGCGCGGCGTGTTCAAGCCGGAGTTTCTCAACCGCGTGGATGAAATCGTGATCTTCCACCCGCTCGGGCGGCGGCATCTGCACCAGATCATCGAGGCGCAGCTGGGGCGCCTGCGAGCGATGCTGGCCGACCGGCATATCACCCTCGAGCTGACCGATATGGCGAAGGATTTGCTTGCCAGCGAGGGCTTTGATCCGACGTATGGCGCGCGCCCGCTCAAGCGGGCGATCCAAAGCCTGCTGCAAAACCCGCTGGCGCTGAAGTTACTCGACGGGACTGTTCTGGAGGGGCAGACCCTGCGAGTGGATGTCAACGAAACCAGCGATGCCTTCACGTTCATCCCTCAGACGCCGACCGCCGCGCCGGTCGGCGCCGGAGCGGCGAGCGTCTGAGCGGCGCGCTGAAACCGAAGCCAAGGACTAAAACCAAGCCACAACTGGAAACCATGTCCGCTCTGGAGGTAACAAGCCATGACGCTTCAACGCTTTGATCCCTTTCGTGAACTCATTACGCTGCAAAATCGGATGAACAGTCTGTTTAGCGAAGCTGGTCTCCTGCCGCGCCCTGGCGCCGAGGATCAGGCGACGGCAATGTGGTCGCCGGCCGTGGACATCTATGAAACCGAAAAGGAAATTGTCCTCAAGGCCGAGTTGCCGGATATCAAGCAGGAAGACATTCGCGTAAGCGTGGACAACAACCGGCTCTCCGTGACGGGCGAGCGGAAGTTTGAATCGGAGGTGAAGCGTGAGAACTATCACCGCATCGAGCGCGCTTATGGTAGCTTTGCGCGCACTTTTTCGCTGCCGCCCACGGTTGACCAAGAAAACATCCGGGCTGAGTATAAGCAGGGCGTCCTGACCATCTCGCTGCCGAAGCGCGAGCTGGCGCAGGGCAAGAACATCAGCGTTCAAGTCGGCTGACGGCGCCGCTGGCTAGCCCGAGCTTGAGCGCTGACATCTCAGGGATGCCGTTCCGGCGAGCGATGCGCTTGCGCCTGCGACGTCTGGCGCGAGCGCATCGCTCGCCCATTGAGCAAAATCTTCTCTCCCAAGGAGCAAGCTGGAGATGAGCGACGAATCACGTGAAACGACCGCCGCCGTGCCGGTCGTGCAGGTTACCGACAAGCGCCGGCTCCACATGGAAGCCGACGAGCGCGCCGCCGACTCGTCGGGGGAGGTCCTGACGGATCCGCCGGCTGACGCCCAGACTGACGCCCAGGCTGATGCCCAAGCTGATGCCCAAGCTGATGCCCGGCGCGCGGAGCGCCTCGGCTTTCAGCAGCTTCAAATGAAGCTCGCCGAGCGCGAGGCCCAGCTTGCGCGGCTGCGGGCGCAGGTGGTCGAGTTCGAGGCCAAAACGCAGGACGAATTGCGCGAGACGCGACGACGGCTGGAGCGCGTTTTCGAGCAGCGCGTGACCAGCGCTCGGCAGTCGCTCATCGAGGAATTGCTGGCCGTTTTCGATAATCTCGACTTGATGCTGGCCGGCGCCGAGAAAGCGACTCGCGACGACCTGCTGACGGGCATTGACGCGATGCGGCGCTTGCTGATCCAGACGCTGCAACGCCAAGACATCGAGCGCATCGAAGCCCTTGGGCAGCCGTTCGACCCGGAGCTTCACGAAGCCGTCGAGACCGCGGCGGTCGGGCCAGAGCAGGATGGGCAAGTCGTCGCGCAAACGCGTCCCGGCTATCGCATGGACGGGCGGCTCATTCGCCCCGCCCTGGTTTCGGTCGGACGCGCCGAGCCATCGTCGGTTGTGCTTTCGGAGACGGAAGTTCCAGCCTGACATCAGGTAAAGAACCGTTCGCCGCGCCCCGCGCATATGGTATTCTCGACCTCGCAGCTCACCACTCCCCTTACTGCGTCTGCGCTGCGTTTCCATCTGGCCAAGGTCCGCTGGACGCGCACCACATCAATGATTGACATCATCCTCACAGAGGCACGCTATGATTGACTTTGGCGATTTCGCAGACCGATTTTCAGAGAGCGGACAGCGCGTTATGCGCCGCGCCTATGAGGAATCGAAGACCCGCGAGCACAACTTTCTTGCGCCAGAACATATTTTCCTCGCCCTGACGGAAGTCGAGCGTCCGCTCGTCAATGAGATCATGCAGAGTCTCAATCTCGACCCGCAGGCCATTCGTAACGCGCTCGATGGACGGCTCTCCGTTCAGCGGCAGTTCGTCGGCAAGCGAATGAAGCTCCATGACGCTACGCGCGACATCCTCAACAAGGCCATGCGGCGCGCCCGCCAGAGCGGGCGGCAGGCGATTGACTCGACCGACCTGCTGATCTCGCTGTTTCAGGACGAGGATGGCGTGACGGCGTCGGTTCTGAGGCAGTTTGGGGCTGACCCGCAGGATGTCGTCGAGCGCGTTGGCTCGCGCCTCAAATCCCGCGAGGAGCGCGAGGCGCGCATCAGTCGCAAGTTTGAGCTGCCGCCCTATATCAAGCACTTCGGGACGAGCCTCAACAAGCTGGCGCGGGAAGGCAAGCTGCCGCCGGTGATTGGCCGCGAGCGCGAAATCCAGCAGATGATCGAAATTCTCTGCCACCGCGAGCGCGCTAACTCGCCCATCCTCATCGGCGAGCCGGGCGTTGGGAAAACGGCGGTGGTCGAGGGCCTCGCCCAGTTGATCGAGCTGGAGCCGGATCGCGCGCCGCGTCGCCTGCGCAATGCGCACATCGTCTCGATGCAGATTTCCAACGTCGTCGCTGGCACGATGCTGCGCGGCATGTTCGAGGAGCGCATTCAGGGCGTCATCAATGAAGTCAAGGAGCGCGAGAACCTCATTCTCTTCATTGACGAGGTGCACACCATCATCGGGGCCGGCTCGGCGATGGGCGCGGCGGCCGACGCCGCCAATATGTTCAAGTCGGCGCTGGGCCGCGGAGAGCTGCGTATCATCGGGGCGACCACCACGACCGAATACAAGGAATACATTGCCGAAGACGAGGCTTTGGCGCGGCGCTTCCGAACCGTGGTCATTGCCGAGCCAAGCGTGGAGGACACCCGCAAGATTCTCCACGGCGTGCGACCCCGCCTGGAGCAGAACTACTCCGTGCAGATTTCCGACGAAGCCCTTGAGACGGCGCTGGAGATGGCCCCGCGCTACATTCGCAGCCTGCACATGCCGGACAAGGTCATTGGCTGGCTCGACACGGCGTCGGTCAAGGTTGAAATCAACCAGCCGGAAGACCCAGTCGTGCTCAAGCATCATGTCATTGACGTGATTGCGCAGGATTCGCGCATTCCGCATGACATGATTTTCCGCGAGACGACCGAGCGGTTTGCCAATATGGAGGAGGCCCTGGCCAAGCGGGTCATCGGTCAGCGCGAGGCGGTGGAGAGCGTGGCGCGGCGCTTGCGCCTCAACAAGGGCCCGCTCAAGGAAAACTTCTACAAGCCGGATGGCGTGCTGCTATTCCTGGGGCCGACCGGCGTCGGCAAGACGGAGCTGGCGAAGTCGGTCGCCGAGTTCATGTTCGGCGATGAGCAGAAGATGATTCGGATTGATATGTCCGAATACCAGGACGGCGTCGTGGCGGTGGAGAAGCTCATCGGCATGCCGCGCGGCATCGTCGGGTCGGAGCGTGGCGGCGTCCTGACCGAGCGCCTGCGCGACAACCCGTACACGGTGCTCCTGCTTGACGAAATCGAGAAGGCGTCGCCCTACCTGTTGAACCTGTTCTTGCAGGCTTTTGACGAGGGCTGGCTGACGGACGGGCGCGGCAAGAAAGTCTATTTGTCCGACGCGATCATCATCATGACCTCGAACCTGGGCAGCGAGAACTTCAAGAAATACATGAAGCCGCTTGGCTTTGGCGCGAAATCGCTGGGCGACATGAAGGAGATCAAGGGCGAGGTGATGAAGGCGGCCGAGGCGCGCTTCTCGCCCGAGTTCCGTAACCGCATTGATGAGATCGTCGTCTTCTCGCCGCTGACGCAGGATGAGGTGCGACAGATAGCGGTTCTCTATCTGAAGAAGATCGAGCGACAGATGACCAAGTTCGGCAAGTCGCTTCAGGTGACGGAAGCCGCCGTTGACCAGCTTGTACAGCAGGGCTTCAGCCCAGCCTATGGCGCCCGCTTCCTCAAGCGAACCATTGATGAAAAGGTCAAGCTGCCGATTACGCTGCAGTGGAATGCGTCCAATCGCTTCACGGTGGACGCCCGCGACGGGCAGGTGGTCGTGACGGAAGAGCGTCCCGAAACGACGCCGGCGACCTTCTCGGTCAACTGACCGCTTTCCGCCCGGGCGAAACCACGGCGAAAAGCGGGCCGCGGCTGGCGACCGTCTGGCGCGGGGCGCGTAAAGCCAAGCGACGCGAAGCTCATCCTTCGCGTCGTCATTTTTTGCGCGATTTTTTCCTTCGCTTTTTCTTCGCCTATGGGTTGAGAGCCTCGCTCAGCGCGGCGACCGCGAAAGCGATGTCGTCTTCGGCGAGAATGAGCGGCGGCAATAGGCGGATGACATTGACCCCGGCGTTGAGAACCAGCAACCCGCGCGCCTGGGCCGCCGCAATGTAGGGCGCCGCCGGCTCGGTCAGCTCGATGCCAATCATGAAGCCGCGCCCGCGCGCCTCTCGAATTCGCGGGCTGGGCAAGGCTCGCAGTCGCTCGAAAAACAGCGCGCTGTGGCGCGCGACCTGCGCGGGAATTCGCTCTTGCTTGAGGACGCGCAAGGTCGCGCGAGCGGCTGCGCAAGCCAGCGGCGCGCCGCCGAAGGTAGTGCCATGCTGCCCCGGCGAAAGCTGGATGACGCGCTCCCCAAGCGCGACCGCGCCCATTGGGAAGCCGCTGGCAATCCCCTTGGCCATGGTGAGGATGTCCGGCTGGAGGCCGACGCCCTCGCAGGCGAAAAACGTTCCAGTCCGCCCAAAGCCCGATTGGACCTCATCCGCGATGAGCAGCGCGCCGCGCTCGCGGCACAGGCGTTGCGCCGTCTGGAGAAATTCGACTGCGCCGGGACGGACGCCCCCCTCGCCCTGGATGACTTCCAAAATGACGGCTCCAACCTCGTCCGTCACGGCGGCCTCGAGCGCCGCCTCGTCATTGTAGGGAATATACTTGAAACCGGGCAGCAGCGGCTCGAACGGCTCGCGGTACTTTGGCTCCCAAGTTGCCGCGAGCGCCCCGGCCGTGCGTCCGTGGAAGCCCCGCATGGCCGCGACGACGCCGTGGCGGCCGGTGGTCAGGCGGGCGAACTTGAGCGCCGCCTCATTGGCTTCCGCGCCGGAATTACAGAAGAACAGGCGCGTTAGCCCGGGCGGCAGAATCTCCGCCATCTCAGCGTAGAGCTGGGCGCGCTGGTCGTTCCCGAATGAGCCGGAGCAGGCGATGAGCGTCGCGGCCTGCCGACGGATGGCCGCGACAACGGCTGGGTGGCAGTGGCCTAGGCTAGCTACGCCATAGGCCGCCGTGCAATCAAGATAGCGTCGCCCTTCGGCGTCCCAGACGTAAGCCCCCTCGCCACGGGTCAGGGTAATCCCGCGCGGGACATACAGCCCCGGGCCGCGCTCCGCCTCGATTCCGGCCCAGTCGGAGGGCGCCCCGCTTGTCGCCGTCGCTTGGCTCGCGCCGGCTTGCGCGACGCCTTGGTCCATCCCGCGCTCAAGCATTCGGATTTTGGTGGCTGTTGCCATTGGCCAGGCTCTTTTTGATGAGCAGCTCAGCCAGGTCAGGCACGACTTCCCATGCGATTTCGCGCACGACGCGGTCGGACATTTCGGCTACGACACGCCGCACGATATCGTCCACCAGGGCCGGCGGCAAGGTGAAGCTTGACCAGTCCATGAGCGTGGGGGAGGCATCCTCCGCGATCTGAGGGGCTGGCGCCGTTACCGGCGCGCCCGCCGTCGGCATCGGTCGGGTCACGTCCGCGGGCTCGGCTGTTTCCAGCGCCGTCGCCGCGGTTCCCTCTGCAGCGAGCGGCTCGGCGGCGTCAGCCGCCGTTGGCAGCGCTTCCGCTTCCTTGCCAACCGGCGTTTCCACAAACAGCGCGGGCGGCGGGAGCGTCGCCGCCTCCAGGGACAGGGGCGCGAAAGTCGGCGGCGGAATGACTTCCGCCGCGCCGTCCATTCGCTCCGCCGGGGCGGCGTCCGGTAATGCGGCGCGACCCTGCGCCGAAGCATCCGCAGCCTCTGGGGCAGGCTGGAACTTTGTGATAGGCGCGTCCTCTGGAACAGGGGCGGCGGCCGTCTCGATTGGGGCGGATAGGTCCGCGATGGTCGCCACGACTGAAAACGGCGCCGGAGCAAAGTCTGCGGCCGCCGGCTCTTCTTCCGGCGGCGCCAGCGCGAATGCCGGCGGCGCGGCTTCCGCTTCCCCGCGATGAGCGGCTTTCTCTAGCGCGACCGCCATTTCTGGCGCGACTGCCATTTCTGGCGCGACCGCCGTGACTTCCGACGGCTGGGGGAAAGCTTCCGCCCTGACTTCGTCCTGCGCCCGTTGGCGCTCGCGGATGGCGCGCAGCTCATCCGGGAGCAGGTCGGTGATCCGCGCCGGCGGCTCATCTTCCATGACGACTTCGAAGGTCGGCGGCGGCGCTTGCGCTGGCGGCGTCGAAACCATCCCAACCAGGAAGTCAGGCGGCGAAATTGGCTCGTCTATCAAGCTCGCGGCTTCGCGTGACGAGGTTGTCGGACGAAGCGCCGCGGCTTCAGCCTGCGCCTCGGGCAGGGCCGTCATTGGCGGCGGCGCTTGCGCCGGCGGCATGACCAGCGGCGCGATGCGCGGCTTCGCAGGCAGGATTGGCTCTGACTGTGCCGCCGGAGCCTCGGCAGCTTCGGCCGTTATAGGTTCGGCCGTTACAGGCGGGGCTTCAGCCGCTACGGCTTCGACAGCTACGGCTTCGACAGCTACGGCCGGGGCGACTGGCGGCGCTTCCACGGTCTCGGGCGCGGCGACGGGTTGCGGCTTGAGCGGCGTCACCGGCGCCGGCAAGTCCGTGTCCTCCAACTCGAGCGGCGAATCCATATCGACCGCGATGGGCGCCGCCGCGAGCAACTCTGGC
Organism: uncultured Chloracidobacterium sp.; assembly: GCA_937966115.1. Classification (GTDB taxonomy): domain Bacteria; phylum Acidobacteriota; class Blastocatellia; order Chloracidobacteriales; family Chloracidobacteriaceae; genus Chloracidobacterium. The sequence continues at coordinate 50,281 of CALCKX010000083.1, forward strand.
AGCTCGGACGGATCGAGCTTGGCCGTGGCGGTTCCAAAGTCCGGCGGCGCCATCGGCGAAAACGTCGGGCGAGAAATCGGCGCGGAGAGCGTCTTGGGCGGCTCCGGATAGCTCAGCGCCGGCGGCGCTTGATCGGCCGGCGGAAGGTCGAGAATAAAATCCGGCGCATCCGCCGCCGCCGCCGGCAGCGGCGCGTCGAGCGGCAGCAGCGGGTCGAGGTCGGGAAGCCGTCCGTCGTCCAGCTTGGACGGGCTGAGCATGGGAGGTGAAATCTTGATGGTCGGGGGCGGCGCTTCCGAGAGCGGGTCGGGCAGGAAGCTGTCCAAGTTGAACTTGGGCAAGCTGCTGCCCAGCGCCGAAGGCTCTTTTGGAAGCTCTTTGGGCGCGGCGGGCGGCGGAATTGACCCCAGCGCCAGCGTCGGCGCTACCGGCGTCGGCGCTACCGGCTTCGGCGCGACGCGCTCCAGCGTGGCGCGCACGAGCGAAACGAACTCCTGCTCCGCAATCGGCTTGACGATATGCCCATCCGCCTTGACGCGCTTCGCTTCCTGCGCGTCGTAAGGCTCAAACTTGCCGGTCAGAAGCAAAACCGGGATATGCTTGAAATCTGGATGCTGCTTGACGTATTCGCACACTTCGTAGCCGGTGCGCCCCGGCATGAAAACATCGGCCAGGATCAGGTCGGGCTGGATGGCGGAAAGACGCGAAACCGCCATTTCGCCATTACTCATCGTGACAACGTCGATTTCGCACTTCTCAAGGTACAGCCCAAGCATCTTTTGAATGCTCAAGCTGTCATCTGCCAGCAGGACTTTACGACGCATTGGCCGCTTTCTCCCCTTTCGCGGTGAGGACTGGTGTCAATGTCGAATGCACGAATACAAGCTAATCAGCGGGCGAAAATTAACATCCTTGCCGAAGCCTGTCAAAAACTTCACTGATAGACCGAGACCACGGGCGCGGCCATCCGCGCGGGCGGCGGTCGGTCCGCCGCGGCCGGGCAAAACCATCCGTGACGCCATTCATGGCGACATGCCGTTTTCAGCCGATGAGATGCGCCTGCTCGACACCGCCGCCGTGCAGCGCTTGCGCGGGGTCAAGCAGCTTGGGCTCAGTCATTTGGTTTATCCGTCGGCGGTTCACACGCGCTTCGAGCATGCCTTGGGCGCGTGTCATTTGGCTGGAAAAATCATCGAAAGTCTCGATAAAAAAGGCGTCTATCGCTTTACCGAAGATGATCGGCGACTCATTCGCGCCGTGACATTGCTACACGACGTTACCCACGTGCCCTTTGGTCACACCTTCGAGGACGAGCGGCGGATCGCCCCGCGTCATGATGCTGACTTGGCTCGGCTTGACGCCCTCCTGGCGGGCGACCTCGGCGACGAGCTGGTCCGGCAGGGCTTGCTCGAGCCGGTTCGAGCGCAGCTTGCCAGCGAGATTTCAATGGCTGTGAAACCCGCCGCCGAGACCCAGTTCATCCGCGATATTTTTGCCGGAACGATTTGCGCCGATCTGCTGGATTATCTTCGGCGCGATGCCCGCTTCTGCGGGCTGACAATTGATTACGATGATCGCATTTTTTCGCTCTTCACGCGCCTGGGCGGACGGCTCGCGCTGGACCTCCAGCGTCACGGGCTGTTTCGTCACGACGCCCTTTCGGAAGTCGTTCAGGCGCTGCGCATGCGCTATTTGCTGACCGAGCGGGTGTATTTTCACCACGCGAAGATCGCGGCCGGGGCCATGCTTTCCAAGGCGCTCGAGCTGGCCCTGGCCGCCGGGCGCTTCCGCTATGACGAGCTGATTTGGCTGCGGGACGACGCTTTTTTACACGTGCTCCGCGAGCGGACGGCGCCGCTGCCGAGCGCGCAGCGGCTGCTCGCCGCGCTTGAGGCGCGCCAGCTCTATAAGCCGGTTTTTCTCGCCACGCGCGATGGGTTGGATGACGCTGGCTTGCTCGCGCTCAAGCGGCGGTTTTACGACAACCGGGAGGGCGCGCGCGAGCGGCTGGAGTCCGAGCTGTGCGCCGCCGCGGGCGCGCCGGAGGGGAGCGTGATCGTGTATTGCCCTGCGCCGGATATGTCGCTCAAAGAGGCGGGCGTGACCGTGCAAGTGTCGGAAAACCGCTCCGAGCCGCTTTCAAGCTTGCGACATGCCGAGATCGAGACCTTGCTGGCGCGCCACCGCCAGCTCTGGCGGTTGGTGGTGTTGGCCGCGCCAAGCTTTGGGCGACGCGATGGCAAAATCCGGCGCGCCCTGACGCGTCTCTGCGAAGAGCGCCTCGGCTTGCCTGATGCGCGCGCGACGCCCGGCATCGGGCAGCGGCCGCTCGCCTTTGCTCCCGCCCCAAGGGAGCATCAGTCGGAGAAGTAGCGATTTCAGAGCTGGCGGCAAGCGCCAGTCTGGGCGACTGGCTGGCGCGCTTGGGCGGGGCGTCAGCCCCGGCCAACCCGAGCTGCCGCCCGAGGGCGGGCTGAAACGGACGAGCGCCGCCGCGATAGGCGGCTGGAGCCAAGCGCCCGTCACATTGACAAGCTGTTCGCCAGCCCTATAATCGCATGCTTTTGCATTTCCGTCGAAAGCTCCCGAAAGGCGGTCCAGAAACCTCATGCCGAATCCAAAACGACGGCACTCTTCATCGCGGCGCGGCAAGCGTCGCGCTCATGACGCCCTGGCCAACCCGACCATCGTTCGTTGCCAGAACTGTGGCGCGCCCCGGTTGCCGCACCGCGTGTGCGGCGAGTGCGGCTACTATCGCGGTCGCCAAGTGATGACGATTCGCCGCAAAAACGCCGAGGAGTAGAGGCGCTGGCCGCGCCGGCGCGGAACCCCCAGGGCTTTGACGCCGCAAGCCAGCTAGGCCGCGAAAAGCCGCAAGCGGCGCGCCGGCGGGCGCCGCTTGCCCGTTGATTGGCAAGACCGCAATGCTCAAAATTGTTCTTGACGCGATGGGCGGAGACCGCGCCCCGGCGCCCGAAATCGAGGGCGCGCTGCTGGCCGCCCGCGATCTCGATGTAAAGGTCTTGCTGGCCGGCCCGCCCGAGCGGCTCAAGCCGGCGCTGCGGGCGGCGGGATGGACGACCGAGCCAATCGAGATCCTGCCGGCAAGCGAAGTCATCACCATGGAGGATGTGGCGACGCGCGCCGTGCGCGCCAAGCGCGACTCGTCCCTGCGCGTCGGCATCGAGGCGCTCAAGCAGGGCGCGGCGGCTGGCTTTGTCAGCGCTGGCAACACCGGCGCGGTTGTCGCGGCCGCGACGCTGTGGCTGGGAACGGTGCCCGGCATTGCGCGCCCGGCGCTGGCCACGCTGCTGCCTGCCCTGAGCGGGCGCGGCGCGCTCCTGCTCGACATTGGCGCCAACGCGGATTGCAAGCCTGCCATGCTCGACCAGTTTGCCGTCATGGGCGCCGCCTACGTCGAGCGCATCCTGGGCGTGAGTCACCCGCGCGTCGGCCTGCTCTCGATTGGCGAGGAAGATGCCAAGGGAAACGAGCTGACCCGCGAAGCCCACGCCCTGCTGCGGCGACAGGACGCGCAGCGGTCTTTTGCCTTCATTGGCAACGTCGAGGGGAAGGACATCTACGCCGGCTTGGCGGATGTCATTGTATGCGACGGCTTTACCGGCAATGTCGCGCTCAAGGTCAGCGAGGGGCTGGCGACAACCCTGCTCGCGCGCTTTCAGCGCGAGCTGAGCGCTTTGCCGACATCCGCCCGCGACGCGCTGGCCGGGCTGGAGCGCGTGAGCCGCCAGTTCGACTATGCCGAGTATGGCGGCGCGCCGCTCCTGGGCGCGCGGCAGCCGGTGGTCATCGGCCACGGTCGCTCGACCGGGCGCGCCATCTACAATGCGATTCGGGTGGCGCGGGATGCGCACTTGCGCAATCTGAACAATCAAATCGCGGCCGATCCGGCCGTGGCCGCGATGCTTCGCTTCCCGCATCGCAACGGGGTTTCCTAGGTCGCTTCCGCTATGACTTCCAACGCTTCGCTCTCGATTGGCGACCAAGCGCCAGCTTTCGCCCTCAGGGACGCCAGTGGCCAGATCGTCAAGCTCGCCGATTTCGCCGGGCGGCGGGTCGTGCTGTATTTCTACCCCCGCGACAACACGCCAGGGTGCGCCAAGGAAGCCTGCGCCTTCAACGCGGCGCTCGGCAAGCTCGCCGCGCTTGGCGCGCAGGTGATTGGCATCAGCCCGGATGACGTGGCTTCCCACGGGAAGTTCGCCGCAAAGCTTGGGCTGGCGTTCCCGCTTTTGTCCGACCCCGATCATGCCGTCGCCGAGCGGTACGGGGTGTGGCAGGAAAAGAAAAACTACGGAAAGACCTACTTTGGCATCGTCCGCTCGACGTTCATCATCGACGAGCAGGGGCGGATTGCGCGCATCTTTCCCAAGGTCAAGGTGGATGGCCACGAGGCGCAGGTTCTTCAGGCGCTGGCGGAAATGAATCGCGCGTAAGGGTTGTCTCGCGTCAACCGACTCGGATTCCGGAAAGGCGCCGACCATGGCTCGACGAATCGCAATCGGACCCTGGCTGCTCGCGCTGGCAGGTCTCGCCGCGGCCGCTTGGGCGCAGAGCGTTCCGTCGCCGTCGCCGGCTGGCGAGCGAGCCGCTGAATCGCGCAAGTTCGCTGACCCGGAAGCCGGCTTTGAAATCGAGCTGCTCCCCGGCTGGCGACCGGAAAGCGCCATCGAGAACGATGGGCGGCGCGCGCTGGAGATCATTTACCGCGACCGCAGTCAAGCGCTGCTCAAAGCGCGGCGGGAAGGCATTCCGGCGGATTGCGACGACGACCCGCCCCGCTGCCTGGCCGACCGGGAAGCGGAAACCTCGCTTCAGTTTCGCCCTGACTTCCAGTTGAAGAAGCGCGAGCGCTTCTCCACCGCTATCGCCCGCGGCGCGCTGTTGACTTTCACGTTCCGCCGGGTAGGAAAGCCCATGACCGGGCGCTATTACTATTTGCAGACCGACGACCAAACGGTTTGGACGCTTCGCTTCGAGGGCGAAACCCGATTTCACGACACGCTGCGCTACCAGACGGATCGCCTGGCCTATTCGTTCCGCCCGCTCCCTTGAAGGAGCCTTGAAGGTCGCCTGTCTCGCAAGCGCGGTGCCGGCGCCCGCGTTGCGGCGCTGACCGCTCTCCCGCCCGGCGCGGCAAGTCGTTTGACATGCCGCGCCGGCTACGCTCACAGTACGCTCCCGGGCGCCCCCTCGGGACAGGGTTAGGAAAACCGCCTCTCGCGCGAGGTCGCGCGCTTGCCGCCATGCTCGGACTCGACTTCATTCGCCAAAACCTGGAGCTCGTGCGCCAGTCGCTGGTCAACCGCCGCTCTGATTTGACGCTGGACGCTTTTGCCGAGCTTGACGCCGCGCGCCGGCGGCTGATTGGGGAAGTCGAGCAGCGCAAGGCGCTGCTCAACCGCATCAGCCCGCAGATCGGCGCGCTGCTCAAGTCTGGTCAACAATCCGCCGCCGACGCCAAGCGGGCGGAAATGCGGCAGCTCAAAGCCGACATCGAAGCCCTCGAAGCCGAGCGCGAGGGCGTCGAGCGGCGGTTACAGGAGCTCGTCCGCGTCATTCCAAATGTTCCGCACGCGTCGGTTCCGCCGGGCGACGAATCGGCCAACCAGGAAGTCGCCCGCTGGGGGGCGCCGCGCGCCTTCGACTTCGAGCCGAAAGACCACGTCGAGCTGGGGGTTGCCCTGGACATGCTCGATCTCGATCGCGCCGCAAAAATCTCCGGCGCGCGCTTTGCCGCGCTCAAAGGGCTGGGGGCGAAGCTGGAGCGGGCGCTCATCAACTTCATGCTCGACCTGCATCTGGGCGAGCACGGCTATGTCGAAGTGCTTCCGCCCTTCATCGTCAATGCCGATTCGCTGTTTGGCACCGGGCAGCTCCCCAAGTTCGAGCAGGATTTGTTCAAGCTGACCGATGAGCGCGGTCTGTATCTCATTCCCACCGCCGAAGTGCCAGTCACTAACCTGCATCGCGGCGAGTTGCTCGACGGCGCGCGCCTGCCCATTCGCTACGTTGCCTACACGCCTTGCTTTCGGAGCGAAGCCGGCAGCTACGGGCGCGACACGCGCGGTTTGATTCGCCAACATCAGTTTGACAAGGTCGAGCTGGTGGCATTTGCGAAGCCGGAGGAAAGCTATGCTGAGCTGGAGCGCCTGACATCCCATGCGGAGGCGGTTTTGCAACGGCTGGAGCTGCCGTACCGCAAGGTGACGCTGGCGACCGGCGACCTAGGGTTCGCTTCAGCCAAGACCTACGATCTGGAAGTTTGGCTGCCAAGCCAGGGGACGTACCGGGAAATATCCTCCTGTAGCAACTTTGAAGCCTTCCAGGCGCGGCGCGCCGATATTCGCTTCCGGCGCGAGCCAGGGGCGAAGCCGGAGTTTGTCCATACGCTCAATGGGTCGGGGCTGGCGGTTGGGCGGACGTGGCTGGCGCTGCTTGAGAATCATCAGCAAGCGGACGGCTCGGTGACTATCCCGCCGTCCCTGCGGCCCTACTTGGGCGGGCTGGCGCAGTTGGGCGGCGGCCCTCGGAGTTCGGCATGAGCGAGAAGCCGGTCTCAGCGCAGGCAGCCGATGAGCCGATGTTTCACGGCCGCCTGCACTACAAGATTCTGCTTGCGACGCTCCTGTGCGCCGCGCCGTTCATTTTCGGCGTGGACTACTTGTTCTATCGCAACCTGCGCCGCGACAAGATTGCCGAGCAAGGTCGCCAGTTACAGCACATTGCCGCCACCACCGCCACGTTGCTCGACGCGGGCGAGCTAGCGCCGGACGCGGAAGGGTTGCTACTGGACAGGCGCGCGCTAGTCGCCTTGACGGCGCGCCTGTCCGCAGTGCAGCGCGTCAACGAGCTTGACCAGCCCATCGGGCTGTTTTATTGGCGGGAGGGGAAGTTTTCGCCAATCGAAGGCCCGGCCGACGCGCCGCCGGCGCGCGATTTGCGTCCGGAGGCGCGGCAGGCGGTCGAGCGTCAGGAAGCGCTGTCCACGGATATCTACGCCGACCAAGACGGCGCCTGGATTTCAGCCTACGCCCCGTTTCGCCGCGCGCCGGGCGCGCCTGTGGCGGGCGTCGTGGCAGTCAGCGCCCGCGCCGATCGCATGAACCTGCTCATCATTGATCACTTCAAGCTGTTGTTTCTCGAAGTGACGCTGACCGGGCTGTTCATCATCATCTTTTTTTCGCTGATCCTGCGTTACTTTGTCACGCAGCCGCTGATGAAGCTGCTGGAGGGCGTGCGCGCCATGACCCAGCGCGATTACGCCTATCCGATTCCGACTGCGGCCAATGACGAGCTGGGGGCGCTGGCGCGCGCTTTCGTGCAGATGCGCGAGACGCTTCAGCATTATGTCGCCGAGCTGGAATCATTCGCTCAAACGCTTGAGGAAAAAGTCGAGGAGCGCTCGATAGATTTGATGAGCGCCAACCAGGAGTTGCTGCTGGCCAACTCCGAGCTATACGAGAACCAGCGCCAGTTGCGCAAAATCAACGAAGACCTGCGCCGCGCCAACCTGGCCGTCATGGAGACCAACCGGCTCAAGTCGGAGTTCGTCGCCAATATGTCGCACGAATTGCGGACGCCGCTCAACGCCATCATTGGCTACGCCTCGCTGCTCCAGCGCGGGCGCTACGGCCCGCTGGCCGAAGCGCAACTGCGGGCGCTGACGCGCATTGCCGAAAACTCGGCCAACTTGCTCGAGCTGATCAACACGTTTCTCGATTTCTCCAAGATCGCGGCCGGCAAGATGGAAGTCAACGCGAGTGAAATTGACCTGGCGCGGTTTCTGTCCGAGACCATTGCGCCGCTCGACGCCCTTGCCCGCGCCAAAGGCTTGACGCTCAGTCTGGAAACGCCGCCGCGGATGCCTCCCGTGACGACCGACCCATCCCGCCTGCGACAAGCCGTGACGAACTTGGTGTCGAACGCGCTCAAGTTTACCGAGCAGGGCCGCGTGACGGTCGCGCTCCGGCTGGAGGCCGACGCGGAAATGTTCGTCATCGAAGTGCGCGACACCGGCATTGGCATCGCTGAAAAGGACCTCCCGCACATCTTCGAGGAGTTTCGGCAGGTAGATGGCTCGGCGACGCGCAAGTACGGCGGCACTGGGCTGGGACTGGCCATCGCCAAGCGAAACATCCTGCTGCTGGATGGCGTGATTGAGGCCGAGAGCGAAGTCGGCAAGGGGTCGGTGTTTCGCGCGCGGCTGCCGCTGCGCCTGCGCGAGCCTGAGATGATGGAGGCGAGCGAGAAGCCGGTCGTCCTTCCGCGCCCATCGCCGGACAACCGCATCGTCCTATGCATTGACGATGAGCCAGACCTCGCCCAGCAGCTCAAAGCCCTGCTGGATTTAACCAACTACACGGTCATCAGCGCCCGCAACGTCACCGAGGGGCTGGAACTCACGACGGTGCTGCGCCCGCGCGTCGTCGTTCTCGATCTCATTCTGCCCGGCGTCAGCGGGCTGGCGTATCTCGAGCGATTGGCCGAGGACCCCCAGCTCAAAAGCATTCCGGTGATTGTGGTGAGCCAAGCCGACCGGCGCATGGCCCAGGCGGCCTTCGAGTTCTCGATGGTGATTGGCTACCACCCCAAGCCGCTTGACCGAGCTTGGCTGCTCGGCAACCTTCAGAAAATCGAGCAAGACTCGCTGAGCCGCCAACGAGGCGGCGCCGACCGTCAATCAGCCGCTCCCCAGCCGGAAACCTTGTTGTCATGACCAAGGTGCTGATTGCCGAAGACAATGCCGACAGCCGCGAGATTCTGTCGCTTGAGCTGGAAGCCGAAGGCTACGCGGTACGCGCCGTCAGCGATGGCCTGAGCGCCGTCGAGGCGGCGGCCGACTTCCGCCCCGATGTCATTGTCATGGACATCTCGCTGCCGACCCTTGACGGGCTCGAAGCCACGCGGCGCATCAAGGCGCAGCCGGGCTTTGCCAACACGCCGGTGATCGCGCTCACCGCGCATGCCATGACCGAAGACGAGGCTCGTTTCCGGGCGGCCGGATGCGACTACTATCTGGCCAAGCCGGCCAGCCCGGAGGCGGTTTTGAAGGTCATCAGCCGCTTCCTGCCGCCGTCCGCCCCTGACTTGCCGCCCGGCGCGTGACGCGCCCGCGTCCGAGCGGTGGACAATGCGCTTCAAATGGTGGAAAGTGTAGGGCGGCCAGTCGCTAGGCGCGACTGGCGCACCTTGCCAGTCCCCGCTTGCCTCTCATGGGACGCTCTCCCTCCGCCAAGCCGCGCATTCTGGTCATAGACGACAACCAGGACGTACTCGATCTCCTCCGCGATGAACTCTCCGCTGAAGGCTACGATGTGGAGACCGCCGCGGACGGGCTGGCCGGGCTGCGCTCGCTCAAGCGAGCGAAGCCTGACTTGGTCATCATTGACATCATGATGCCCCACATCAGCGGGCCGGCGGTGATGACCCTGATCGGCGAGAAGGAACACTACCGGGAGCTGCGCGATGTTCCGATGCTGATCATCTCGGCCCAGTCAAACATCGAGTATGTCCGCGAGGAAGGTCTGGCCTTGACCGAGTGGGACTACCTGGCCAAGCCCATTGATTTTGACCGCCTGCATTACTTGATTCAGCGCAAGTTGGCGCGCGCCGCCCCGGCGCCGCCCCAAGCCGATGTCTCCCCTTTGAAGCCGGCCTAGGCTGCGCCCGCAGGCGGGTTCACAGGCTGGCGTAATTTAGGCCGCGGCCCTGGGCCGGAGACGCGCGCGGTTAGCCAAGCCGCCGTGGCGCGCAGCCGGCGAAAAGGCGGCAAAGCGCTCGGCAGAAATGTGCGTTCGCGCACCAAAGGCCATTGCAATCGCTGGGGCGCGGCCTATAATCACGTCGGTTTTCCTCCGCCGGCGGACAGCATTTTGGCTAGGAAAGCGCCTGCTCTCGACGATGCGCCGCCGAGACTCGTCACCGTCTGAACCCTCCCAGGCCATCCTCCTTGCTCCTTGTGCGTTTGTGACGCGGGGTCCGCTTGGGAAGCGCGCTACCCGGTTTGCTGAGGTTTCATGAGCATCGCCCTGAGTAACCATTTCCTTGCCCGTCGGCTGCACTCGCTGAGCGGCGTCGTCCCGATCGGGGCTTTTCTGCTGGAGCATCTTTACACCAACTTCCACGCCGTGAACGGCCCGTCCGCCTTCAACGAGGCGGTCAAGGGCATTCAGGAGCTGCTGCCCGGCGCGCTGCTGCCGCTGGCTGAGTTGTTGCTGATCGGGCTGCCGATTGCCTTTCACGCCATTTACGGTCTCTATATCGCGTACACGTCAAAGAACAACGCCCTGAGCTACAGCTATGCGCGCAACTGGAACTATCTTCTCCAGCGCGTCACCGGCGTCATCCTGCTGCTTTTCATCACGGCGCACGTCCTGACGCTGCGCTTTGGCGTCGGCGGGATGGGGCTTGCCGTCGCTCACCACCCCGACCAAGCGTTTACCATCGTGCAGTATTGGCTGGCGCAGCCGATCTTCCTGGCGTTTTACGTGCTGGGCATTTTCTCGGCGGCCTTCCACCTCGCCAACGGGTTGTGGACGTTCGCCATCGTCTGGGGCATTACGGTCAGCGCTCGGTCGCAGCAGGCGTTTTCCTACGCCTGCGCCGTCTTTGGCGCGGGGGTGTTCGCCGTTGGCGTGAGAGCCGCCTTCGCTTTCGTTCCATAGGATTTTCCGCTTCCGCGAGTCAGAAGTATCATTCATGAGCAACAAACCAAGCATCATTGTCGTTGGCGGCGGGCTGGCTGGATTGATGACCACCATCAAGGCCTGCGAGCTTGGCCATGTCGTCGATCTGTTTTCACTCGTTCCCGTCAAGCGGTCGCATTCGGTCTGCGCGCAGGGCGGCATCAATGGCGCCGTCAACACCAAAGGCGAAGGCGACTCGACCTATGAGCATTTCGATGACACGGTCTATGGCGGCGACTTCCTCGCCGAGCAGCCGCCGGTCAAGGCCATGTGCGATATGGCCCCGGACATCATCTACATGTTCGACCGCATGGGCGTTCCCTTTTCACGCACGGCCGAAGGTCTGATTGACTTCCGCCGATTCGGCGGCACGAAGCACCACCGCACGGCCTTTGCCGGCGCGACCACAGGCCAGCAGCTCCTCTACGCGCTTGACGAGCAAGTTCGTCGCTACGAGGCCGAGGGGAAGGTGCGCAAGTATGAAGGCTGGGAGTTCCTGTCCGGCGTGATGGACAATGGCCGCTGCTACGGCATTACGGCGATGAACCTGCAATCGCTGGAGGTCAGGGCCTTCGCCGGCGCGGCCGTGGTCATGGCCACTGGCGGCATCGGGGCGATTTTCGGCAAGTCCACCAACTCGGTCATTTGCACCGGCAGCTCGCAGGGGGCGCTCTATCGCCAGGGCGTCAAGTATGCCAACGGGGAGTTCATTCAAGTGCATCCCACGGCCATCCCGGGCGAGGACAAGCTTCGGCTGATGTCGGAAAGCGCGCGCGGCGAAGGCGGTCGCGTCTGGGTGCCACGCTCGCCCAAGGATCAGCGCGCGCCGAAGGATATTCCGCCCTCGGAGCGGTGGTACTTCCTTGAGGAAAAGTATCCCGAATACGGCAATCTCGTCCCGCGCGACATCGCTACCCGCGAAATCTTCCAGGTCTGCCTCGATGGCTATGGCGTTGGCGGCAAGTTCCAAGTCTATCTGGATTTAACGCACATCCCCCGCGAGCAGCTCGACCGCAAGCTGGGCGGCATTCTTGAAATTTACGAGATGTTCGTGGGCGACGACCCGCGCGAGACGCCCATGCGCGTCTTCCCCGGCATGCACTACACCATGGGCGGGCTGTGGGTGGACTACGAGCAGCAAACCAATATCACCGGCCTCTATGCCGTCGGCGAGTGCGATTACTCGATTCACGGGGCGAACCGACTGGGCGCGAACAGTCTGCTGTCGTGCGTCTATGCGGGCATCGTCGCCGGGCCGGCCGCGGTCAACTTCGCCAAGAACAACTCGGTCAAGGACCTCCATGACCCCATCTTCGAGCGCGAGCGGGCGCGCCAGGCCGCGCTCAACGAAGCGCTTAAAAACAAGCGCGGCGCGGAAAGCCCGCGCATTTTGCACGAGGAGCTGGGGCGCGTCATGACGGAGAACGTGACGGTCATTCGGTACAATGACCGTCTCCGCCAGACCGACGAGAAAATCCAGGAGCTGCTTGAGCGTTACGAGCGCATCAACCTGAACGAGCAAAACTACTGGGCGACGCAAGCCATCCCGCATGCGCGCCAGTTGGAAAACATGCTTCATCTGGCGCGCGTCATCACGCTGGGCGCCCTCAATCGGGATGAATCGCGGGGCGCGCACTATAAGCCGGATTTCCCGGAGCGCGATGACGAGCGGTTTCTCAAAACTACAATGGCGACCTGGACGCCGGAAGGCCCGCAGTTGACCTACGAGGATGTCAACGTCAGCCTCATCAAGCCGCGCAAGCGGGATTACTCGAAGAAGAAAGCCGCCTAGGGTCGGCGCCGGACAACATGCTTTTGCCACGTATCGCCATAGGCTGCCTTCTCGTCGCGGGACTGGCCATCGCGGGGGGGCCGCCCCCAATGGTCAGGGCCGCCGCCGGCTTGCCTGGCAGGCAGGGGCGCGGGCAGCCAATCGCCGTCGCCTCTGTCGAGCGCATTCCGCCGGGGATGCAGAGCCTGCTCAAGGGCAAGCTCAAGCAGGGCTTCCGCTGGAGCGACCTCAATGGCGACAACTGGCTGATGCTGACGGAGACCGGCGAATTCGCGCCGCCCGCTCGGAGACGAAAGTCGGAAGGGACGGACGATCTGCGTCAGGCGGAGCTTTACGCCTATCGCTTTGTCAGTGTCGGCGGCGCTTTTTCGCAGGCCTGGCGAGTGACCGACTTCGTGCGCGACTGCCCAGTGGACATCACGGCGGAGTTCATTCCCGCCGCCACCGAGGTGACTGATCTGGACGGCGATGGCTTTGCCGAGGCTTGGGTGATGTATCGGATCGCTTGTCGCGGCGATGTCAGTCCGGCGACCGTCAAAATCATCATGTACGAGAACAATCAAAAGCACGCGCTGCGCGGCAACGCCCGCGTCGCGCTGCCGGACTTCGCCGAAGGCGGCGACTATCAGCCGGATGCCGCGCTGCGCGCCAACCGAGCGTTTCTTCAGCATGCCGAGCGCAAGTGGAGGCGGTTTTGCCAGGAAACGTTCCAGTGAGCTGAGCTTGCGCGCCCGGCCATCGCTCAAGCGTCAAGATATAGCCCGATGTCGCCCCCCCGAATGGAGATAGCTCAATGACCCGTGAAAAAATCGTCCTCAAAATCAAGCGCAAAGACGCGCCGGACCAGCCAGCGCGGTGGGAGGAGTTCGCGATTCCGTACCGCCCGAACATGAACATCATCAGTTGTCTGATGGAAGTGCAAAAAGCGCCCGTCACCGCATCCGGGCAGGCGACGACGCCGGTGGTGTGGGAGTGCTGCTGTCTGGAGCATGTCTGCGGCGCTTGCTCGATGCTCATCAATGGCAAGGCCCGTCAGTCGTGCAGCACGCTCGTGGACAAGCTCGAGGATGGCCCCATCGTGCTTGAGCCGCTGACCAAGTTTCCAGTCATCCGCGACCTGCAGGTTGACCGCTCGCGCTTGTTCAATGACCTCAAAAAGGTCAAGGCCTGGATCCCAGTGGATGGCACCTATGCCATGGGGCCGGGGCCGCGGCTTGACCAGAAAACCACGGAGATCCGCTATAAGCTTTCCACGTGCATGTCGTGCGCGGTCTGCATGGAGGTGTGTCCGCAGTACAATGAGCGCTCGGCGTTCATCGGCCCCTCGGTGCTCAACCAAGTCCGCCTGATGAATTTGCACCCGACTGGGAAGCTCAACCGCGACGAGCGCTTGGAAGCCATCATGGGCGATGGGGGGATCACCGATTGCGGCAATGCCCAGAACTGTGTCAAGGCCTGCCCGAAGAACATTCCGCTGACTGAATCCATTGCCGATCTGGGACGGCAAGCGACCATTCACGGCTTGTTCGGCTGGCTGATGCCCTAGGGGAGGCGCGTTGGAGCTGTATGCTGGAAATTCAGCAAATCACGGCGACTGAGTTAGCCGAGCGGCTCGCGGCGGGCGCTCCTGTCAACCTGCTCGACGTGCGCGAGTCTTGGGAACACGACTTCAACCGCATTCCCGGCGGGCAGCTCCGCCCGATGAGCGAAATGCCGGATTGGGCGATGAAGCTCGATCCGACTCAAGAGTACGTCATCTATTGTCACCACGGGGTGCGGAGCCTGCATGCCTGCGCCTATCTGCGCGGCAAGGGCTTCGCCCGGCTGGTCAACCTCGCGGGCGGCATTGACGCCTGGTCGCGCGAGGTTGACCCGACTGTTCCGCTCTACTGAGCCGTCCGCTCGGCTGACGGCTTCGCTGACGGAAGCCCCAAGCTGCGCGGCTCTCCAAGAGGCTAATCAGAAGCGCCGGCGGCAGCGCTCGCTTGCCCCAGCGCCATCTGGATGCCCTGCGTGAGCGATTCGCGCAGACGCTGATATTCCGTCCAGGAGCGCCCCGCGATGAGGCCGCCGTCCACGACGAGCGCATGGCCGGTGACGAATCTGGCGTCATCGCTCGCCAGCCAAAGCGCAGCCTGGGCGATGTCCGCGGGTTGTCCGGCCTGGCGCAGCGGCTGGGCGTTGACTTGCAGGGGCGCCATCAGCGGCGCGAGCGCGCGGGCGGCTTCCGGCGGCAGCCCGAAAGCGTTGCCGAAAATGCCGGTGGCGATGAAGCCCGGGCAGACGCAGTTGACGCGAATGCCTTCTTCCGCCAGCTCCATGGCGACCGAATGGGTCAGGTGAATGACCGCCGCCTTGCAGGCGCTGTAGATGTGCGGCGCATGCCCGGCGCGCAGCCCGGCGACGCTGGCGGTGCTGACGATGCTGCCGGCGCGCCGCGGGAGCATGACGCGGGCCGCGTGCTTCAGGCCTAGAAAGACGCTGCGCAGGAGCAAGTCCACCGTGCGGTCAAATCCTTCGGTCGGGGTTTCGGCGATGGGCGCGGAGACGCCCTGCGCGCCGGCGTTGTTGAACATGACATCGAGCGCGCCAAAGCGAGCGACGGCGAAATCGGCGAGCGCCGCGATGTCGCTCTCCCGCGTGACATCGGCCCGCTGATAGGCGGCGCGCTCGCCAAGCTCCGCGGCAATGCTCGCGCCGCGCTCATCCTGGATGTCGCTGAGCAGGACTGCCGCGCCTTCGGCATGGAAAAGCCGCGCCGTCGCCTCGCCAATTCCGCTGGCCGCCCCGGTGACGACAGCTACCTTGCCATCGAGTTTCCCCATGATGCTGCTCCGTGATGCTTGGAATAGCGGCGACTACCCGCCGAAAAATCGCTTGACGCGCTCCCACAAGGAGGGCTTGGGAATGTCGAAGGGTTGATTGAATTCGGGGATCGCCGCCGGCTCTTGGCGACTCTCCGGCGAACGAGATTCGCGCAGGTTGCGGAGGCGTTCGGCCATTGGCGTCGTCAGATCGGGCGGCGCGGCGGACTCGTCCGGCGGGGGCGGCGGTGGAGCCGCGCCAGGGCGGTTTGAGCGCTTCGTCTCGCCCGAGGCCGGCCGCCGCGCATTGCCGCTGCGCAAGCGCGATGGGCTTGTATCTTCCAGGTCCATAGCGTGAGCCTCCTCCACAGGGCGAAGCGAAGTGATCACTGATCCAGCGCGATTCGCGGATCGAGCAGCCGATAGAGCAAGTCCGTCAGCGTATTGACAGTGACATAGGTCAGCGCAATCGCCAACAGATTCGCCTGAACCTGGTTGTACTCCCGCTCGTTGATGGCGCGCACGGTGAGGTCGCCCACGCCCGGCATCGAGAAAATGGTTTCGGTCACGATGGCGCCGGTGAGAATGATCCCAAACTGTAGGCCGATGATGGTCACGACGGGAATCAGGCTGTTTTTGAGAACGTGCTTGAATAGGACGACGCGCTCAGGCAGCCCCTTGGCGCGCGCTGCGCGGACGTAGTCTTCGCCCAGCTCCTCGATGACGCTGGAGCGCACCAGGCGCGTCAAAATGGCGGCCATGGCAAGCCCGAGCGTCGCGGCCGGCAGAATGAAATGCTCGAAGCCATCGCTGCCCGAAACCGGCAGCCAGTCGAGATGCACGGCGAAGACTAGGATGGCCAGCGGCCCGACCACAAAGTTGGGGAGCGCTATCCCGCCCAGCGAAATCACCGAAATGGCGGTATCCAGCCAGCTCCCGCGCGACACGGCGGCGGCAATGCCCAGCGGCAGCGCCACCGCGACCGCCACGAGGATGGACGCGCCGGCGAGCTTGAGCGTCGTGGGATAGCGTTTCATCAACTCTTTCATGACGTTTTTGCCGCCGAAGGTCTCGCCCAGGTCGCCGCGCAGGAGGCCGCGATGCTTGTCGGCCCCATCCGGCGCAGCGGCGCCGAGCCACAGGCGGACATACTGTCGCCAGAGCGGCAAGTCGAGACCGTGCTTGTGGCGCAGGGCTTGAATATCCTCCGGGCGGGCGCTGTCGCCAAGATACATCGTTACCGGGTCGCCCGGCACGAGGTGAATCAGCAGAAACACCAGCGTCACCACGGCCCACATCACCGGGATGACCATCGCCATCCGCTTGAGAAAGGAAAAAAGAAGCGCGGCGACCATGACGTTACGCTGCGATGGCGAGGCGGCCAGCGCGGCTAGGCGGAAAAGCTGGCGGAGCCTGCCTCAGTTGAGGCGGCACTGAAGCTGACGAATGGCCTTTTTAGCGGCGGCGTAGTTGGGGTTGTATTCCAGCGCCGTCGTGTATTCCCGCATCGCGTCCAGCCAGCGCCCCTGAAACTCGAGCACGCGCCCGTAGTTGAAATGCGGGTAAAAATAGCACTCGTAGCGCTTGGCTTTCATGGCGCGCTTGAGCCACAGCGCCGACGAGAGCGGATCGTCGCGCTCGATGAAGTACGCCCCAATGTCGTTGTAGGGGTTGCCAAAATCCGGGTCGATCTCGATTGCCCGCAGGCATTCGGCGATCGCTCGATCCAGGTCGCCGAGAAAGCTATAGGTCCAGCCGAGAAAGGTATGCGCCTCGGCGGTCGGGTGAAGCGCAATCGAGCGCTGGTAGAGAAGAATGGCTTCGTCAAGCTTGCCTTCCATCTGTCGCTGATAAGCCGTCTGAAAGTAGCTCGCGGCTTCACGCTCGGCCAGGTTATCCGTGGCGTCGAGATGCTCAAAGTTATCGCGCGCGTCGTTCATAGCGTTCATCCTCGCGGGAGAGCTGAAGTCGTTGCCGATTCCTGCGTTGTCGTTTTGTCATAAGGGCGGCCGCCGCTTCAACGGCCAAGATGTCCTCCTCGCTCAGCCGCTCCAACAATCGCAGGAAAACCTGGGCTGTCGCAAGCGCGTCTCCCGACGCTCGGTGGCGGGCCGGGTTGGCGATGCGGAAATAGGCCGCGACGCTATCTAGTCGGTAGCTGTCCAGGCCGGGGACAAGGCGGCGCGAGAGCTGAACCGTGCACAGCGTCGGAGCGGTCCATACGAAGCTTTCATCGGCGCGCGTCAGCTCGGCGGTCAGGAATCGGCGGTCGAAGCTCGCGTTGTGGGCGACCACGACGGCGTTGCCGAGCCAGCGGCGAAGCTCCGGCGCGATGGCGCGAAAGGGCGGGGCGTCGGCGACCAGGGCGTCGCTGATGCCGGTCAGGGCCGTGATGAGCGGCGGGATCGGCTCGCCGGGGTTCACCAGACTCGTGAAAGTCTCGGTGATCCGCGACCGCTCGATGATGACGCAGGCGACTTCGGCGATGCGTCCCTGCCGCGCGTTGCGCCCGGTGGTTTCCACGTCCACGACGGCAAACCGAGCCTCGGCCAGCGGCTGGGATGGCGCAGACGCCGCCGGCGAGGGCGCCTGCCAGCGGAGGCAGTTGTCATCGCCAAGCGCGGCTTCCGGTATGTGCGCGAGAAGCGGCAGCAGGATCCGCCGGGCAAGTTCCGGCGAGGTCTGGGGAGCTTTGAGCAAATCGCGCGCAAGGGCGGCGAGCGGGACGGGCCCGCGCGCCGCCGCGAGCCGCGCGCGCAGCTTTTTCAACAAGGCGGGCGCGCCGGGCGTGTCTTCGCGCATAGGAGCGTGCAGTGTCCGCCGGCGCGTCTTGCCGGAGGCGGGCTAAAAAATCCTCGCGCCGGAAATGAAGCCGAGAAGGCGCGATCTAGAACACGACGGTTTCCTGATATTCGCCGAAGACGCGCCGCAGCCGGTCGGAAATCTCGCCGACCGTGGCGTAGCTCTCGACGGCGGCGAGGATGCGCGGCATCAGGTTATCCGCGCCGCGCGCTGCCTCCTCAAGCGCGTCGAGCGCCGCCGCGCAGGCGGCCGCGTCGCGGCGCCCGCGCAGGGCGCGCAGTCGCTCGACCTGCGCCCGCTCGATTTCCGGGTCAATGCGCTGAATGGGGATCGGATGCTCTTCGGCAACCTGGAAGCGGTTGACGCCGACGACCACCGCCTCGTTGCGCTCGACGGCGCGCTGGTAATCAAACGCGGCCTGTTGAATCTCGCGCTGCGGAAAGCCCTGCTCGATGGCCGTCAGCATGCCGCCCAGCGCGTCAATCTTTTCAATATAAACGCCGGCGCGTCGCTCAAGCTCATCCGTCAAGGCTTCAATGAGGTGCGCGCCGCCCAGCGGGTCGGCGACATCGGCGACGCCCGACTCATAAGCGATGACTTGCTGCGTCCGCAGCGCGATGCGGGCCGATTCCTCGGTTGGCAGCCCCAGCGCTTCGTCCTTACCATTGGTATGGAGCGATTGCGTGCCGCCCATCACGGCGGCCAGCGCCTGGATGGCGGTGCGAACGACGTTCACCTCCGGCTGCTGCGCCGTCAGCGTGCTGCCGGCCGTTTGCGTGTGGAAGCGCAGCTGCCACGCCTTGGGGCTTGTCGCCCCGAACCGCTCGCGCATCAGCTTGGCCCACATGCGCCGGGCGGCGCGAAACTTGGCGACTTCCTCGAATAGGTTGTTATGCGCGTTGAAGAAAAACGACAGGCGCGGCCCGAACGCGTTGACATCGAGGCCCGCGCCAATGGCGGCTTCGACGTAGGCTATCCCATCGGCGAGCGTAAAGGCGATTTCCTGCGCGGCCGTCGCCCCGGCTTCGCGGATGTGGTAGCCCGAAATCGAAATCGTGTTCCAGTTGGGGACTGCGCGGGCGCAGTAGGCGAATAAGTCGGTGATGAGCCGCAGCGAGGGGCGGGGCGGATAAATGTATGTCCCGCGCGCGATATATTCCTTGAGGATGTCGTTTTGCACCGTGCCGTTGAGCTTGTCCGGCGGGACGCCTTGCCGCCGGCCGACCGCGATGTAAAGCGCCAGCAGGATCGGGGCGGTGGCGTTGATCGTCATCGAGGTCGAGACCTGGTCGAGCGGGATGCCGTCAAACAGCGTCGCCATGTCGTCGAGCGAGTCAATCGCCACGCCGACTTTGCCGACTTCGCCCATCGCCAGGGGCGAGTCGGAATCCAGGCCAATCTGCGTCGGAAGATCGAAGGCGACGCTCAGGCCCGTCGTCCCCTGCGAGAGCAAGTACCGATAGCGCGCATTGGATTCGGCCGCCGTGGCGAAGCCGGCGTACTGGCGCATGGTCCAGAGCTTGGCGCGGTACATCGTGGCATGAATGCCGCGCGTGAAGGGGTATTCCCCCGGTCGCTCGTCCGCGACAGCGGGCGCGTCGCTCGCCGTGTAACTTGGCTTCAGCTCGATGCCGGAAGAGGTGAGCCGCTTGGTTTCCGCTTTTTTGGATGACATGGCTTTGAATGACCTGGCGCCGCGATGAAGATGCGCGAGATGGAAGCCGGTGAAATGCGCGCGCCGACGATGGCGCGTGGCAAGATGATAGTTTGTTGGGGGCGCGTTTGCTACATTGTCGTCCTGAGCCGCCATCGTCTTCGCCGCCTTGCTCGCTCTGAGGTTTCGGTATGCCATTGCGCCTGAGCCGAACGCCACTTGGGTCACTCTACGCATTACTGCTGTGGGGATTGGGCATTCTGTTATGGCTACTCACGCTGGTCGTCGAGCTGAAGTCGCCCGGCACGCTGCGGATTGACCTGCTGACCTTTTTCCGCCAACGGGATAGCCTGGCGGCGGCGATGTTCCTGCTCCTGCTGGTGATCTGCGCCTTTCTTCGGCGGCAGTCGCGGGACTATGCGCCGATGCTCGCCGAGGACGGCATCATGGTGCTGGTGGTCTTGGCGTTTCCCCTCGAAGTGACGGTGACGCTGCTGGGCATCGCCGGGATTCTGGAATCCGTGAGCCAGCAGACCGAGCGGTATCAGCGCGGGCTGCCGCTGGGCGGGTGGCCGTTCGTGGTCGGCGAGTTGCTCTTTCAGGGCGGGGCCGCCGCCTTCATCGGCTTGACGGGCAGCACGGTCGAGCAAGCCGCGCACCACGCGGAGTGGCATGCCTCGCCCCGGTTCGGAGCGCGCGAGCTGGCGACGATCCCGCTCATCTACCTTTCCATTTTCGCCATGCGCCTGAGCGTGTCGTTTCTCTACCTGTGGGCGCGCGGCGTCTCGCTGGTGGCGTTCGCGCAGGAAGCGCGCGCCCGGCAGTCGGTGGTCACGTTTCTGGCCGAGTTCGCCACCGTGGTGCTGGCGGTCATGATCGCCGTGGCGTATGCCCGGCTCGACTTTTTGCCGGTCATCGCGCTGTGCGCCGTGCTAGTGGCGCTGGTGGCGCTGCTGAGCAAGCAGGGCGAGGCCGCCGAGCGACAGCAGCGGACGATTGCCGAGATGAAAATTCTCGTCGGGGTCGGGCGCGCCCTGAGTAACCCGGACCAGACGCGGCGCGAGTTGCTCAAGACGCTTTACCAGGAAGGGCGCGAGTTGTTCCGGGCCGACTCGCTGGCGGTGTATTTGTTCCCTGAAGACGGCGCGCAGCCGCGTGCGCTGGAGTGGCAATCAATTGGCGCGAATCCTCCCCCAGCCGAGCGGCGCGGCGCGGCGCGCAATCCAGATTGCAGCCTGGAGCAAAGCGGGCAATGGCAACGCAGCTCCACCAGCGAGCACGAGGCGGTTCGTTCCGAAGGGGACGCGCTGGGGCTGGCCGAATGGTGCGCCCAGCACAAGCGGGCGCTGCGCCTCGGCGATGTCGAGCGCGAGGCCCCGGCGTATGGCTACCGCTGGCTGACGGAGCGGTTGCCATATCGCTCGTGGATGGGCGTGCCGCTGGAAGCTGAAAAAAAGACGCTCGGCGTCATCAGCGTGGCAAGCTACCAGACGCGAGCGTTCTCGGAGCAAGACGAGGAAATGTTGCGCGCGCTCGGGCAGCAGCTTGTCGGGGCGCTGGAAAAGGCGCGCCTCCACGAGCTGGCCACGGTGGATGGGCTGACGGGCCTGCTCAATGCCCGCGCGGCGCGCGCCCGGCTAGCGGAAGTCTTCGCCAAGGCGCTGGCCTCCAATATGGCGATGTCGGTGATTATGTTCGACATTGACCATTTCAAGAAAGTCAATGACACCTACGGCCACGAGGTTGGCAACGAGGTTCTGAGATATCTAGCCACGACCGCCCGCAAAAAGCTGCGGGATACCGACATTGCCGGACGGTACGGCGGCGAGGAGTTCATCGTTGTCTTGCCCAATACGCCGGCCAGCGGCGCGTTCGATGTCGCCCAGCGCCTCCGGCGGTCTGTCGAAGCCCATCCCGTGCCCACCGCGGCCGGGGAGTTGCGCGTCACCGCGAGCTTTGGCGTGGCCGCCCTGCCCGCGTCGGAAATCGCTACGCCGGAGGCGCTGGTGGAGGCGGCTGACAAAGCGCTTTACGCCTCGAAGCGCGGCGGGCGAAACCGCGTCACCCTGGCGTCGCGGTCAGGGCAGTCGGCGCTCGCCTGACGGCGGCGCCGTATCTTGACAGAACTGTCGCCAGAGAGGGTGGATCATGTCCGAGTTTTGCCAACCGCAATTGACGACGCTGCTTGAAGCTGAGCGCATCCAGGCGCGCATCCGGGAGCTGGGCGCGGCCATTACGCGCGACTATGCCGGCCGGTCGCCGCTGCTGGTCGTGGTCCTGAAGGGCGCGGTGCCCTTCGGCGCCGACTTGATCCGGGCGATTGACCTGCCCGTGACGCTCGACTTCATCGCGGTATCCAGCTATGGCGCGTCAACCAAGTCGTCGGGCGAAGTGCGCCTGCTCAAGGACCTCGACGCGAGCCTCAGGGGCAAGGAGGTCATCATCGTCGAGGATATCGTGGATACGGGCCTGACGCTGTCCTACCTGCTCGATATGTTTTGCCGGCGCGCTGCGGCGTCAGTCCGCGTCGCGGCGCTGCTCGATAAGCCGGAACGGCGGCAGCGCGAAGTCGAGGTCGCCTACGCGGGCTTTACGATTCCAAATGAATTCGTCGTCGGCTTCGGGCTTGATTACGCCGAGCGGTACCGCAACCTGCCCTATGTGGCGATTCTCAATCCGGCGCTGTCGGAGCCGCCAGCCGAATATCCGTCGCGATGAACTGGGTCGAGCGGACGCCATTCCAAGCGTTGATGTCGGGCCGCCCTAAAACTTCCACACGGGCGTTTTTGGGCAGCTGGTCGGCGTAGCCTCTCTGCTGCCACCAGATGACTTCGACGCGGCTCGCGCCATCGCCGAGGACGAGCTTGAGGTGCGCGTCTTTCAGCACGCGCTGCTCCAGAATGCGCCCGCGCAGGACGAACCGCGGGGCGGGATTGCCGATGCCATGCGGCTCGAGCTGCGCCAGGCTTTCCACAAAGGGAATGGTGAGCGCGGACAGGGGAAGCTCGCCGTCGTAGCTGTAGGCGCGCAGCAGGTCATCCGGGGCGAGCGCCTGCCGGGCGTAGGCGTTGAGTCGCTCCCGCAGCTCGGGCAGTCGCTCGGCGGGAAGGGAGAAGCCGGCCGCGGCCGGATGGCCGCCGTACCGCAGAAAGAGACCGTCCTGCCCGACGGCGTGCAGCGCCTCGATAAGGTTGAACGGCGGAATGCTGCGCCCGGAGCCGTGGGCGATGCCGTCCCGCAGGCTACAGACGAGCGCCGGGCGGTGGCGCGTTTCAACCACCTTAGACGCGGCGATGCCGACCACGCCCTGGTGCCATCCTTCGGCCTGGTCGCCGGCGAGCACATAAACCCAGTCATCGCTGGCCTGGCTGGCGATCTGCGCCTCGAGCTGACTCACGAGCCGGCGCTGCACTTCCTGGCGCTCCGTATTCCAATCGTCAATCTGCTGCGCGCGCGCGCGGGCTTCCTCTGGGTCGCGGCTATCAAAAAGCTCGATGACGCCCAGGGTCGTGCCTTCAATGCGCCCTGCGGCGTTGATGCGCGGGCCGAGCCGGAAGCCCAGATCGCCGGCGCTGATGCTGCGCTGGGTCAGCCCGGCGACTTCGAGCAAAGCCGCGAGCCCGTGATTTTTAGAGCCGCTGTTGAGGCCGCGCAGCCCCTCCGCCACGATGGCGCGGTTCGCCAAGCTTGAAAGCGGCACAAGGTCGGCGTAGGTGCCAATGGCGACGAGCTTGGTCAGCGAGCGCAGAATCGGCTCGCCGTTGGAGCGGTCGGCGAGGAGCGCGCGAGCCATCTGCCAGGCCAGCCCGCAGGCGGCGAGGTCTTTTTCAGGGTAGGGATCGCCCGCTTGCTTCGGACACACCACAATGGCGTCGGCTGGAACCTGGCTGCCCAACGCCGTGTGGTGGTCAATGCAAATGCCGGCGATGCCGCGCGCCCGCGCCAGGCGCCACTCCTGATGCGCCGTGATCCCGATGTCCACGGAGACCAGAACCTGAACGCCCTCCGCGGCCGCCTGCTCGATGATGCCTGGGTTGAGTCCGTAGCCTTCCCGCTCGCGGTCGGGAACGTAGTACGACACGACATCATCGGTTTCCGGCCCCAGCAGCCGCAGCGCGTTGCGCAGGGTGATGAGGCCGGTCGTGCCGTCACAGTCGTAGTCGCCCACGATGCGAATGCGCTCGCGGCGGGCCAGGGCGCCGCCGATGACGCGGATGGCCTCGCCCAGGTTCCACATCGGCCCGGGGTCTGGAATCTGCGCCAGGCTCGGCGACAAGAAAGCCGCCGCTCGCTCGGGCGTCGCGACGCCCCGATTGACCAGGCAGGCGGCGACCAGCGGGTGGATGCCCAGCGCGGCGGTCAGCTTTTGAACGTCCGCCGCCGATGGCCGGGCCAGCTTCCAGACCGCGCCACTGAGGGAGCGGCGCGTGTCGTTTGACATACAGGGGCGCCTCAAACGGGTTCGGGGTTCGAATCACTTGCTCGCCCAGCATAAACCAGCCGGCGAGCGCGTGGACAGGCGCGCGCGCCGCCGCGGTCAAGCGCTATAACGCAAGCGCTGTGAAAACGGCCGTGATTTCAAGCCGCCCGTCAGCGTAAGGCGGAGATAACTGGGCGCCAGCGCGCTATCCGGTTGGCATTTTCCGGCTCGCATGTTAGCGTGGCTGACTTTGAATTTAGCTCAGCCCAATTCTCGCCATGGTTTTTGGTTGCAGTCATTCGCGCAAGTCAGTTGACAGCCTTGGGCCAGACTGCGCTGCGCGCATCCAAAACCCCCGCGCTCCGTGGAGGATACGTTTTGAATAACGGCGATTTTCTATTTTCTTCCGAATCAGTGACCGAAGGGCATCCCGACAAGATGGCGGATCAGATTTCCGACGCCATTCTCGACGAGGTGTTGCGCCTCGACCCCAATGGCCGCGTGGCTTGCGAAACGCTGTTGGCGACCGGCCTGGTGGTCATTGCGGGAGAGATTACGACGACGGCGCGGGTGGATTTCCCGACCGTGGCGCGGAACGTCGTCCGGCGGATTGGATACGACAACGCCGAGTATGGCTTCGACGCTAAGACTTGCTCAGTCATTTCGACCATCAACGCGCAGTCGCCGGACATCGCCATGGGCGTGGACACCGGCGGCGCCGGCGATCAGGGCCTGATGTTTGGCTTCGCCTGCACGGAGACGCCCGAGCTGATGCCGCTGCCGATTCAACTGGCGCACCGGCTGACGCAGCGCCTGGCGCAGGCGCGGCGCGATGGGACGCTCGAGTATTTGCGTCCCGATGGCAAGGCCCAGGTGTCCGTCGAATACCGCGACGGCAAGCCGCGCCGCGTGGCAGCCGTGGTCGTCTCGACCCAGCATGCGGAATCCGTCAAAACCGACGAGCTGCGGCGCGACATCGAGCGCCACGTCATTCGCCAAGCGATTGCCGACGACCTGCTCGACGCCGATACCAGGCTCCACATTAACCCGACGGGCCGCTTCGTCATTGGCGGCCCGATGGGCGACACCGGGCTGACCGGGCGCAAAATCATCGTGGACACCTACGGCGGCTATGCCCCCCACGGAGGCGGCGCGTTTTCGGGCAAGGACCCGACCAAGGTGGATCGGTCGGCGGCATACATGGCGCGGCACGTCGCCAAAAACGTCGTGGCGGCCGGCCTGGCCGACCGTTGCCAAGTGCAACTGGCCTACGCCATCGGCGTGGCGGAGCCGGTTTCCATCTACGTCGAGACGTTCGGCACCGGCAAGCTCGCTCCGGGCGCGATTGTCGAGCTGATCCGCTCGCACTTCGCCCTGACGCCGCAGGGCATCATCGAATCGCTCGACCTCCGACGCCCAATCTACTCGCCCACCGCGGCCTATGGCCATTTCGGGCGCAATGAGGAGGGCTTTACCTGGGAGCGCGCCGACAAGGCTGAAACCCTGCGGAAGGAAGCCGGGCTGTAGCTTGGGGCGGAGCGCAGGCTTGTTCTGTCAACTTAATCCGAGGACATCATCGAATGAGTACGAGTGTCGCACAAGTGAAAAACTATGACGTGGCGGACTTGGCGCTCGCCCCGCTGGGGCGCAAGCGCATTGAATGGGCCGACCGTGAAATGCCCGTGCTCCGGCTGATCCGGGAGCGCTTTGCCGCCGAGCGCCCCCTTGAAGGGCTGCGACTTGTGGCGTGCTGCCACGTCACGACGGAAACCGCCAATCTGGCGCGGACGCTTCAGGCGGGCGGCGCGGAGGCCGTGCTCATCGCCTCCAATCCGCTCTCGACGCAGGACGATGTGGCCGCCGCGCTGGTGGCTGATTTCGGCATCCCGGTCTTCGCCCGCAAGGGCGAGTCAACCGACGATTACCACAAGCACGTGCTGATCGCGCTCGACACCAACCCGCACCTCATCATTGACGACGGCGGCGATGTCATTTCCACCCTCGTCAAGGAGCGTGGCGAGCTGGTCGCCAACGTGCTGGGCAGCACCGAGGAAACCACCACGGGCATTCAGCGGCTCAAGGCCATGCAGGCCAGCGGCGTGTTGCCGTTTCCGGTCATTGCCGTCAACGACGCCCAAACCAAGCACATGTTCGACAACCGCTATGGCACGGGACAGTCCACGCTCGACGGCGTCATTCGGGCGACGAACCTGCTGCTCGCCGGGCGAGTCCTCGTGGTCGTCGGCTATGGCTGGTGCGGGAAGGGCGTCGCCCTGCGCGGGCGCGGGCTGGGCGCGAATGTCATCGTGTGCGAAGTCGATCCGATTCGCGCCATCGAAGCCGTCATGGATGGCTTCCGGGTGATGCCAATGTCTGAAGCCGCTGCCCAGGGCGATGTCTTCATCACGGTGACGGGCAACCGCCACGTCATCGACCGCGCGCACTTCGCCGCGATGAAGGATGGAGCCGTCGTGTGCAACTCCGGTCACTTTGACCTGGAGCTCAACCTCGTCGCGCTGAGGGAAATGTCGCGCGAGGTGCGCGAAGCGCGCCCGCTCGTTCAGGAGTTCGAGCTGGCCGAAACCGGTCGCCGCGTGATTGTGTTGGGCGAGGGGCGGCTCATCAACCTGGCGGCTGCTGAAGGCCATCCGGCCAGCGTCATGGATATGAGCTTCGCTAACCAGGCGCTGTCGGCTGAATACCTCAAGAAGCATGCCGGCCAGCTTGAAAAAGCCATTCACCGCCTGCCGCGCGAAGTGGACATCGAGATTGCCTCGCTCAAGCTCGAAGCCATGGGCGTCAAGATCGATACGCTGACGGCCGAGATGGTGGAATACATCAATAGCTGGGAACACGGCACGTAGGATGCGCTCTCCGGCGGGCTTCCCCCGGCGGGCGCCGCGCGCCTTTTCACGCCGCCGCCGTTTTCGCTATGAGACGGCGGCGGTTCCGCTTGGCGAGGATATCGCTGGCGGCACCGGGCGCGGCGACTCGCTTGCGTCGCCGCGCCGAGGAGCGCTTGCCGCGCTCGCGAGCCGCGCGCTGAGCAACTCGACATCGTAGCCCTCGCGCCGAACCCGCATGTCGAAGTAAAGCAGGCAATAGGCAATCGTGGACATGGGAAGCGTCACGAGCTTGCCGAGCTGGTCGGCGACGCTGAAGGCCAAAATGAACCACATCGGCGCGCGCGTCAGCTCATCGAAGTCGCCGTTGAGAAGCGCGTAGATGACGAGCGGCATGCCAATCGCCGAAATGACGGACGATGCAATCGCCAGGTCGAACAGGGTAATCTGCGCGACCCGCCAAATGGCCCCCCGCGCCAGTTGCAGCGCCCGAACGACGCTGTCCCATATCTGGCGCCCCTCAATCATGACGACGCTGGGGATGAGCGCGATCTGGGCCGCGGCGGCGCAGTAGCCGACAAAGCCCAGCGCCGCGAGGATGGCCAGCAGCAACGTCAAGAGTCCGCTCGCGAGAACCGACGGCAGATAGCTGAACGAAAAAAGGGCCGCGAGGAAGACGACCCAAAAAATAATCAGCCAGACAAGGGCCAGACCGGACAGCGCCAGCCAAAAGAGCAGGTAGCCAGTCACTTGCGCTCCCAGCAGCGACCAGATGCGCCCGCTCGCCATCTGCCACACGCGCCGAAGGCGGATGGGCGCGTCAAGCATGGTAAAGTCGGCGACGGCGCGGGTCAGCCCGCCCGTAATGAGCATCAGCAGAAGCGGGCTGATAAGGTACGTCAGAAAATAGCCTGCGGACATGCCGATGATAATCGCCGGCAGGGTGGCGTCCGACTCGCGCAATCCGGTGGCGGCGTAGGCCACCAGCAGCGTCCCGACGCAACTGACGACGACCGGCAGGGCCGCGAGCGCCAGTAGCGGAATGAAGTTCCGCCGGTAGATGTGAACGGCGCGGTCAATGAGGTCCCCCGTCGAAAGCGGCTCGAGGTCCGCCAGTTGGCGCAGGTCGGGCAGCTCTTCAGGCCGGAAGCTAGGCGGCGCGCCGGTCATCGCTCGGCCTTTTTCTTCATGCGGATTTGGTTGCCGCGCGAGTTGTATTCAACTTCGTCCATCACGTGGTAGATGAGCATGACGCCGCGCCCGCAGGTGCGTAG
Source organism: uncultured Chloracidobacterium sp. (assembly GCA_937966115.1). GTDB lineage: Bacteria > Acidobacteriota > Blastocatellia > Chloracidobacteriales > Chloracidobacteriaceae > Chloracidobacterium. The sequence continues at coordinate 78,579 of CALCKX010000083.1, forward strand.
GAGGCAGCTTGGATCAGTCGGGTCGGGCAGCGCGTCGAGGTCGAAGCCGTCGCCTTCGTCGGTGATGGTAAAGGCGACCTCGTCGCCCTGAAACTCGACCAGGACGTGCACGTTTTTAGCCGGATCCTCGTGATTGCCATGCTTGATGGCATTGGCAATCGCTTCGTCGAGCGCGAGCAGGATGTTGGAGTTCGGGCCGGCGATGCCGCGCGCTTCGAGCAAGGTCATCAGCTCGTGCAGCAGGTCGTGCATGCGAGCGATGACGCTGGGGATGACAAACTCCAAACGGTCGGGCGAGGCGTTCGAGGCGGTTGCCCGGTCGGCGGAATGTCCTGCCATGTGGCCGCGTGAGTCCTTGCGCTTGGAATCCTGGCTGCTCGCCCGCTGAGGCTAGCACAGCTTTCGTTCGCTCGGAAATGCGGCGGCTTGTCAGAGGGCGGGAGGCGGGGCGGTCGCTGGCTGGAGTCGCTGCCTGTTGCGGGTGTCGGTGGCGATCTGGCCGTCGCGAATCGTCAGCACGCGATGAGCGTAAGCCGCGATGTCAGGCTCGTGCGTGACCACGATGATGGTGTTGCCGCGCTCATGAAGCGTGTCGAGCAAACCCATGATTTCCCGACTCGTGGCGGAGTCGAGGTTGCCGGTCGGCTCGTCGGCCAGAATGATGGAAGGATTGTTGACGAGCGCCCGCGCGATGGCGACCCGTTGGCGCTGTCCGCCGGAAAGCTCATTGGGGCGGTGATGCATGCGATGCGCCAGGTCCACCTGTTCCAGGGCGCGCTTGGCCCGCTCCAGCCGCTCCGCCGAAGGCGCGCCGCTGTAAATGAGCGGAAGCTCGACATTGTGCAGCGCCGTCGCCCGCGGCAGCAGGTTGAACGTTTGGAAGACAAAGCCAATCTCTTGATTGCGGATGCGCGCCAGCTCGTCGTCGTCCATGGCGGAAACCAGCTTGCCGTTGAGCCAGTACTCGCCCTTGGTCGGCGTGTCGAGACAGCCGATGAGGTTCATCAGGGTGGACTTTCCCGACCCGGACGGCCCGACAATGGCGATATATTCATTGCGCTGAATGGTAAAGCTCACCCCGTGCAGCGCATGGATAATCTCATCGCCCATGCGATAGGTTTTCCACACATCCTTGGTTTCAATGATTGGCGGCGCCTCGACTGCCGGCGCAAGGCCATTGGGGGTCATCGGCGCGGTTTGTAAGGACATGGCGTGCGCTGCGCGCTCCTTTGGGCGTTACCCCTTGCTCTTGTCGGACGTATCGGTCTTGAGGTCGCGGGTGATGGCCGCTCCCGGCTTCATCGCTCGCAGCAGCCGGTAGGGGCCAGTCACGATGCTTTGTCCTTCCGAAAGCCCCTCGACTACCTCGATGTCGGTTTCGCCAAGAATGCCAGTCGTGACTGGAACGAACCTGGCCTTGCCGCCTTCATCGACAAAGACGCCGGAGACCTCGGCGCGCTTCGCCGGCTTCTCCGCGCCCTCGCCGCTGGCCGCCGGCGCGCCGGCGGTCTCCGCCGGGTCGCGGCTGACCAGGGCTTGAAGCGGAATCACCAGGACATTGCGCCGGGTATCGGTCGTGATGACGGCCGTGGCCGACATGCCGGGACGCAGCCGCGTGCGGTCCTTTTCGGATGGATCGAGGCGAATCTTGACCTTGAAGTTCTTCGCTTCCTGGGACATGGCGTTGGCGGCGATGGTTTGCCCGGAGCGGGTGACGGCGCTTTGCCCGACTTCCGCGACCTGTCCGGCAATTTCCACGTCGCCAAGCGAATCCACCTTGACCTTCGCCGGCTGCCCGATGCGAACGTTGGCGATGTCGGTTTCATCCACTTGAACCTCGACATTGATCTCCGACATGTCGGCGATGGTCATCAGCGGCGTGGTGTTGAAGTTGGCGACGGCGAACTCGCCGACGCGCACGGGCAGGCTCGACACCACACCGTCAATGGGCGATTTGCGAACCGTTTGGTCGAGGAAGTATTGCGAGTTGATGAGCTGCGCCTGCGCCGCCTTGACGCGCTGCCAGGCGGATTTGCTGGATTCCTCGGCTCGCTGGACGGCAATTTCAGAGTCCTTGACGATTTGCTTGAGCCGGTCAATCTGCACCGCCTGCGCGTCATAGGCCGCCTTGGCGACATCATAGTTGGCGCGCGCCGCATCGAAATCAGCCCGCGAGACCACCCCGGCTTCGAGCAACTCCGTCGTCCGCTGTAACTGAACCTGCTGCAAGTCGAGCTGCGCCTTGAGACGGTTGAGGTCAGCCTCCGCCGCGATAAGCTGGGTCTTATTCTGCAGGACGAGGTTGCGCGCGCTGAGCACCTGCGTTTCCGTGGCGCGCGCATCCTGCTCAGAGGCCCGGTAGTTGGCCTCGGCGCTCTGTTGCGATGTCATTTGCTGCGTCGGATCGACTTTGACCAGCGGCTGCCCCTTGCGCACGATATCGCCCTCTTTGACGAAAATGTCAGTGACGCGCCCCGCGACTTCCGCCGTAAGGTTGTAAAGCGCCGCCGGGCGCACCTCGCCGGAAGCCGATACCTTGGCTTCGAGCAGGTCGCGGCGCTTGACTTGCTCGATTTGGACGCTGAGGGCATCGGTGCGGCGGGTCAGCAGGCTGGCGGCGATGATGCCGGCCGCCAGCAGGGTCGCCCCGCCAATGATAAGCAGCTTTTTGGTTCGACTAAGCGCCATGGGTGTGTAAAGACCTTGAATGCGTGGGGCTGGGCGCGGCCAACGCGAGCGAGCCAGGCTCGCGGGCGGCGCGCCTGGCGCCGGATAGGTTGGCATCGCGCAGTGGCGGAGCGTGATGCAGTCGCTTACGCTTGGAATCGCAAGCGGGTTTCAGGAAAATCGCTTAGGTGAATGTAAGCCGAAAAATACAAGCCGGCGAAGCGCGGGGCGATCTGGCATGAGCATGGGCTACTGTCTAGGCTATAGCGCCAAAAGCTAATCTAGCGGGGATGCCACCTTGGACCAATGCCAATGATAGCCCGCCCGGATGGCGCGCTGTGTGTGGCGACGTACCTTGACGACGACGACGAGGCAGGCGGCGCGCTGAAATGACAATCCTTTACACGGCGCAGTGGGTGCTTCCGGTTTCCGCGCCGCCAATTCAAGACGGGGCGGTCGCCGTCCGCGACGGGCGCATCCTGGCGGTCGGGCCGGAAGCCGAGGCGCGGGCGCGCCTCGCCCGCTTCGGCGCGTTGGAAACGGTCGCGCTGGGACGCGCCGCGATTTGTCCGGGGCTGGTCAACGCGCACACGCACTTGGAGCTGACGGCTTTTCGCGGCCGGCTCGAAGGGCATTCCTTTTTCGATTGGATTCGAACGCTCACGCGCCTGCGCGAGGAGCGAATGGATGCGGATGACCTGGACGTGTCGGCGCAGTGGGGCGCGGTTGAAGCGGCGCGCGCTGGCATCACGACGCTGGCTGATACTGAAGTTTCCGGAGCCGGCTTCCGGGCGCTATGCCAGAGCGGGTTGCGCGGCATCGCCCACCAGGAGGTGTTTGGCCCCGACCCGATGCAGGCCAAGAAAAGCCTGTTTGGTCTCAAGCGCCGCGTCGAGACGCTGCGCCGCTCGGAAACCGAGCTGGTTCGCCTTGGCGTCTCGCCCCATGCCGTTTATTCAGTCTCCGCGCTTCTGTTTCGGCTGGTCATCGAGTATGCCGAGCGCTACGACCTGCCGGTGGCCATTCACTGCGCCGAATCGCAGGCCGAGGACGATTTTCTGCGCAGCGGGCAGGGGCCGTTCGCCGAGCTTTTGCGCCAGCGGGGCATCGCCTGGTCGCCGCCGCGGGTGTCGGCCATCCGGTATCTCAGCGATTTGAACGCGTTGCGGGTCAAGCCGCTGCTGATTCACGCTGTGCGCGCCACGGAGGAAGACATCGGGCTGCTGACGTTCCACGGCGCGCGCGTCGCCCATTGCCCGAAGTCGAACGCCAAGTTTGGCCATGGCATCGCGCCAGTGAGCCAGATGCGCCAGCGCGGCGCGCGGGTCGGTCTCGGCACGGACAGCGTGGCGTCCAACAACGTCTGCGATCTGTTGGATGAGGGGCGCTTCGCGCAGCTGGTCAGCCGGGCCGCGCGGGGCGACGACCGCCTGGCGCCCGCCGCCGCGCTTTTGCAGTGGATGACGCTGGATGGCGCTTCCGCGCTCGGCCTCGACGACCGCATCGGAACGCTGGAAGTCGGCAAGGAGGCCGACCTGATCGGCATCTCGCTGGCGGGTCCGCATCTCGAGCCGGTGTATGACCCGGTGGCGACGGTCGTGACGGCCGCTACCGGGCGCGACGTGATCTTGACCGTCGTCAAGGGGCGAGTCATTTACGATGGCGCGCGCGTGCTCACGCTGGATGAGGAGCGCCTTCGGGAGCGGCTGCGCTCGCTTGCCGGGCGGCTGTCGTTCCCCGTGGCGGAAGGCGCCTGAAATAGGCGGCGCACGCGTCGGATCTCTGAGCCGCGGCGGAGTTTTGATCGGATTTTTGATATGATGCCCGGCTGGCTAGCCACAGGCCGGACTTGTGAAAGGATGCCTCGCCGATGAAAAGCATGACGGGCTTTGGCCGCGCCGCCGTCGCCACCGACGAGTTCTCTCTGACGGTCGAGTTGCGAGCCGTCAACAACCGTTTTCTGGATGTCCAGGCGCGCCTGCCGCCCGAGCTGGCGTCCCTGGACATCGCTTTTCGGAAACTGGTGCAGGCGCGCTTGCAGCGCGGGCGCGTTGACGCGACCGTGAGCTTGACTCAGCATCGCCCAGTGACGTTCCTGGTCAACCTCCCGCTGGTGCAGGGGTATGTCGCGGCGCTGCGCCAGGCGCAGGCGGCCACCGGCGTCGCCGGCGACTTCGACTTGAGCCTCATCGCCCGGCTGCCCGGCGCGATTCAGCCCGCCGCGCAGACCGATGAGGCTTTTTCAGCGCGGCTGGCGGAGGGCTTTCTAGCCGCCGCCGGGCAAGCGCTCGACGCCCTTGACGCCATGCGCCAGACCGAGGGGCGGGCGCTGGCGCTGGCCATCGCGCCCCGCCTGGACGCGATTGCCGAGCGCATCCCGGCAATCGAGGCGGCGGCGGCGACGGTTTTCGATGCCCAGCGGGCGCGGCTGGAGCGGCGCCTGCAGGCGCTGCTCCGCGACCTTGGCAGCGTGGACGAAGCCCGCCTGGCCCAGGAAGCCGCCTATGCAGCCGAGCGCTGCGACATTGCCGAGGAAATTGCCCGCCTGCGCAGCCATGTGGCGCAAATGCGCGATTTGCTGACGAGCGAGACGCCCGGCGTCGGCAAGGCAATGGATTTTCTCTTACAGGAAATGAACCGCGAAGCGAATACGATGCTGTCAAAAGCTGGCGAGGCTGAAATTCACGACGCGGCGCTGGCGATCAAGACCGAGATCGAGAAAATCAAGGAGCAAGTCCAGAATGTCGAGTGACCGTCTGCACTCTCCGCGCCGCGGCATGCTGGTGGCGGTCTCCGCCCCGTCGGGAGGGGGAAAGTCCACGCTGCTCGGCCGACTTCTGGAAGAGGTGGAGAATCTGCGCTACTCGATCTCTTACACCACGCGCCCGCCGCGTCCCGGCGAGCGCCACGGCGAGCACTACTACTTCGTGTCGCCAGATGATTTCGAGCGGATGCGCGAACACGGAGAGTTTCTGGAATCGGCGGTGGTGCACGGCTATTTCTACGGCACGCATCGCAAGTTCGTCGAATCCATCCTTGACCGCGGCCAAGACCTCATCCTCGATATTGATGTGCAGGGCGCGGAGAGCCTGGCGACGATCATGCCCGAAGCCACCCGGATTTTCATCATGCCGCCGAGCTACGAGGTTTTGTGTCAGCGCCTCCGCGCGCGCGGCAGCGATGATCCCTCCGTGGTCACGCATCGCTTGCGGAACGCGGGCCGGGAGGTCCGCCGGTTTCGAGAATTTCACTATGTCATCATCAACAACGATTTTGATCGCGCCCTCCAGGCGCTGATCTGCATCGTCAAGGCCGAGCGCGAGCGGTGGCGCCTGTCAGAAAAGGCGCTCGACGCGATTGTCGCCACGTTCCAGGCGTGAGCCAGCCTGTTTCGCTATCGGCCCGCATTTTTTCGCCATCGGAAGGAGATTTGCCAAAGCTATGACGACTCCAGAAGCGACGCCCAACCATGAGCCTGAAGTGCGTAACATTCCAGACAGCAAGTATCGGTTGATCCTGGTCGCCGCGGCCCGCAGCAAGCAGCTCCAGAAAGGGCGCGAGCCGCGCATTCGCTCCGCCAGTCACAAGCCCACGCGCATCGCGCTGGAGGAGGTCAGCCAGGGACTGGTCCCCTTTGAGGTTCTGCCGCCGCGCGAGTCGGCGATCCCGCATCACGAGGACGGCATTATCAGCATTTAGCTCCCAGGGCGGCTCCTGGGAGACTGGAGCTCCTGGGTCTTTGGCTCAGGCGGTGCGCGCCGCGAATCCGCCGCGGCCCTGGCTTGCGGCGCGCCGGGTCGGCGGTCATTTGGAGAGAGCCGCGCAGCGAAGCGTCCCCACTTCGCGGATTTATCGATGGCGCGCCCGCCGCGCCGGCTTGTCACATCAAAACTATGCGAATGATAGCCAGTCGCGCCGAAGATGCATGGCATGCGTTACGCCAGCCGGGCGCTTATGAATGGTGGTACTTTGACGCGCTCTCCGATGACCAGGAATACGGGCTGGTCGCCATTTGGTTTTGCGGCATGCCGTTTTCGGCGGACTACAATGCGCACTTCGAGGCGTATGAGCGCGGGCGCGCCGCGCCGCCGGACCCTGCCGATTACGCCGCCTTCTCGTTTGCGCTGTATCATCGCGGCCGCCCGATTGCCTACGCGCTGGTCGAGTACGACGAGTTCGCGGCCTCGACCACCCATCCGGTGGTTTGCGCCGGACGCAACGCCTTCGCCTACGATCCGACGACAGCGACCTACCACCTTGCCGTGGACGTGGATTTGACCGAGGTGACGACGGCCATCCCGGTGGCGGCGGGGCGCCGCCTGACCGGCGCGTTCGCGTTTCGCAACCTCAACGAGAGCTGGTTCTCTCCGGCGCTGGCGGCTTCCAGCTTGGGGCTGCTGAGCGCGGCGCATGGGACGCATACCTGGAACTTGGTCGCGCCGGTCTGCGCGACGAGCGGCGAGCTGGAGCTGGTCGCCGCCGATGGGCGCTGCGAGCGGCGCGTGCGCTTCGCGGGGCGCGGCTACCATGACCACAACTACGATCCCGTTCCCATGACGCGCGCCATCAACCGCTGGCACTGGGGTCGGTGTTGGCGGGGCGACCGCATGCTAATTTACTACCGCAACGAGCCGTTTCCCGGTCAGCCGGGCGCGTTCTCGTTTGGGGCCGTGTTTGACGGCGCGCAGCCGCAAGTCGTGACGGACGCTATCGAGGTCGCTTTCGAGGCCCAGCGCCGTAACTGGCTGGGGTTGAAGTACCCGCACCGGCTGCGCGTGACCCTGCCCGCAACCGGCGAGTCGTGGACGATTCGGCAGCAGCATATGGTTGACTCTGGACCCTTCTACGTTCGCTTCCTGAGCAGCCCTGAGCCGGGCGCCGAAGGCGACGCGCATGGCGTGTCGGAGACGCTCGATGGCGCCCGCTTGCGGTGGCGCATGTTTCGACCGATGATCAAGACGCGCATTCAGCGTCCGCAAAGTCGGGGGGCGCTCTTGCCGGCTCCAGTCGCCCGGCTGGGACGCACCGCGCTCATCTGGCTCGTGACGTAGGGCCTTGTAACCTAGGGGCCTGTAACCTAGGACGCGCGGCGCGCCCGCCGCGGGCCGGCGCGCCTTGCCCCGGAGCGTCCCTGGGGGCGCTATCTCGCCTCGCCGGGCGCGTCGCCAAGCCCTTCGGCGACGAAAGCCAGCTCGCCGCCCACGACCGTCATCAGGCAGCGCGCCTTGAGGATGTCGGCTTCCGGGATGGCGAGCAGATCGGCCGAGAACACTGTGAAGTCAGCGCGCTTGCCGACGGCGATGACGCCCGCCTCGCCTTCCTCGAAGGCGGCGTAGGTCGGCCACAGCGTGAGCATCTTGAGCGCGTCGAGCCGACTGACCGCCTGTTCGGGATGCCAGCCTTCGCCGGAAAACCCGGCGAGGTCCTTGCGGGCGACGGCGGCGTAAAACTCGATGAGCGGCTCGCCGCGCTCGACCGGCGCGTCCGACCCGCCGGCAATCAGCGCGCCTGAATCGAGCAGCGACCGCCAGGCGTAGGCCCCCGCCAGCCGGTCAATCCCCAGTCGGCGCGGCGCGAAGTGCAGGTCGCTGATGGCGTGCGACGGCTGCATGGAGGCGATGACGCCAAGCTTGGCAAAGCGCGGAATATCCTCGGCGCTGAGGATTTGCGCATGCTCGACGCGCCAGCGGGGCGCGCGGACGCGCCGCTGCGCGGCCGGGATTTCTCTGAACGTTTGCTCGTAGATGTCCAGCGCCTGCCGATTGGCGCGGTCGCCAATCGCGTGCGTCTCAATCTGAATGCCGGCCCGCAGCGCCCGCCGACACAGGGCGCGCAGCTCGTCCGGCGGCGTGAGAAACAGCCCGGATGTCTCGGCGTCGCTGTAGGGCGCCAGCAAGGCCGCGCCGCGCGAGCCCAGCGCCCCGTCCAGGTAGGTTTTGATGGCGCGCATGGTGAAGCGCCCGTTGGACTCGCCCACAATGGGGCCGCTGCGGAGCAGCGTGGCGACTTCCAGCGGGCGGTTGGCGGCGGCGTTATAGACGCGCAGCTTGATTTTCCCCTCCCGACACAGCCGGCGCAGGATGCTGGTTTCGAGCAGCGAGCTGCCCGCATTGTGAATGGCGCACCACCCCAGCGACAACTCGCGCTGCGCGCCCGCCAGGGCCGCCCGCTCGTAGTCTTCCGGCGAAAGCTTGGGCAGCAGCCGTCCGACCAGCCCCTGGGCGCTGTCGATGAGCATGCCGGTCGGCCGTCCCGTCGGCTGGTCGCGGAGGATGTCGCCGCCCGGCGGATTGGCGGTTTTCTCGTCAATCCCGGCCAGCTCGAGCGCCCGCGAGTTCACCACGCTGGCGTGACCGTCAGCGCGCGTCAAATAGACCGGATGCTCCGGCGCGATGGCGTCCAGCTCGGCGGCAGTCGGGAAGACGGGCGGCATCCAAAAGGTTTCTATCCAGCCGCGCCCGACGACCCATTCGCCCCTCGGCGTCTGCGCGACGCGCGCCGCGACGGCGGCCAGAAAGGCTTCGCGGGTGGTGGTCGTCCCTTCGAGATTGAGCGACAGCTCCCGCTCGCCGATGCCAAACAGGTGACAGTGGGCGTCGGTGAAGCCGGGATACATCGCCGCGCCTTTCAAGTCCACGAGGCGGGTTCGCGGGCCGCGGCGCGCCAGGGCGTCAGCCGCGCCGCCGACGAAGACGACGCGCCCGCGCCGGACGGCAACGGCCGCGGCCTGGGGCTGCCGCTCATCGAGCGTATGAATGACGCCGTTGATGAACAGCGTATCCGCCGGCGCCGCCCGTTCGGCGGCGAGCGTCAGGCAGCTCAGCATCCATCCCAGCATCCAGCCCAACAGCGTCAAGCGGGCGATCAGCGATGTCATGCGGTGGTTCCTCCTCGCTCAGTCGTCTGGCGAAGGCGGCGCGGGAGCGGGGCGCGGCCGTCTGCCGCCGCCCAGAGGGCGACGACGAGCAGGGCCAGCCCGGCCAGGCCGAAAGTGGCGGGCGCGCTCCACCAGTGCGCCAGCGTCCCGGCGCACAGTCCGCCCACCGCCATGCCGCCCCGGAAGCAAACCATGTAGAAGCTCGCCGAGCGCCCGCGCAGGTCGTCTTCCACCGTTTGCTGAAAGCAGGTCGTGACCAGCGCATAAGCCGCCACCAGAAACGCCCCGCCCGCGAACAGCCAGAGGTAAGCCAGCCACAGCCGCCCGGTGGCGGCCAGCAGCGCCATGCACAGGCCCAGCGCCGCCTGCGCGCCAACCGCCAGCGGCAACTGCCGCGCCCGCTTGGCAGCCGCGGCGGCAGCGATGGCGCCGGCCACCGCGCCCAGCCCGGAGCAGGCCGCGAGCCGCGAAAACAAGACTTCATCGCCCTGCCAGACGACTTTGGCATACTGCGGGAGCAGCGTCGGCATGGCAATGCCGAGTCCGGTGGTGAGCGCCGCGAGCAGGCACAGTCGCCGCCGGAGCGGGTTGCCGAAAACGTACCGCGCGCCAGCCAGGATATCCTGTTTCCACGATTGGCTGGCCGCCGCCGCTTGCTGCGGCGCGCGAATCGTGGCGAGCGCCGCCATGACGGCTAGGAACGACAGGGCGTTGAGGGCGAAGCAGGCGGTCGCGCCAAAGCGCGCCAGGACGAGTCCGGCCAGCATTGGCCCGACGACTCGCCCCAGGTTGAACTGTATGGCGTTGCCGGCGATGGCCTGTCCGACCAGGGGCTTGGGGACCAAATTCGGCAACAGCGCCAGGTAGGCCGGCCCGCTCATCGCCTGCGCCATGCCGGTCAGAAACGATAGGCCCAGCATCGCGTAAACCAGCGGCCATCCCTCAAGCGCCTGCGCGCCGACGAGAATAGCCAGGGTTGACGCGCTCGAAAGCTGGATGGCCTGCGATGCCAGCAGCAGCTTTCGGCGGTCAACGCGGTCGGCGATCGCGCCGCCCGCCAGCGATAGCCCCAGCATGGGGGCCAGGCCGAGAAAGGCGTCCAGACCAAGGTAGAATGGGCTCGCCGTCAGCTCCAGGATGAGCCAGGCCTGCGCGACCTGCTGCATCCAGCTTCCAACGCTGGAGGCGAATGCGCCGGCCCACTGGCGACGATAGTCGCGAAAGGCGAAGGCGTGAAGCGCCTCGGGGAGCCAGGGCGGGATGTCCAATGGGTCGGACGTTTCGGGAGCGGGCATTTTGGCGTCGCCAGACGGAGCGGGATGAGCGTACAAGCAAATGCGGGCGCCGAAAGCGGCCGCGCGCCAGTCAAGGCGGCTGCGCGCTAGTTTCCGCTTGGAGCGTCGGCGCCGCGCGGCGCGGCCGTCGGGCGGCGCTATCTTTACACCATCGCCTGGCCTATAGTCAGCCTAGCTTTCCAGAGCTAAACGAGCGCCGCCGCGCGCTTTTTCTTTGTGGGTGAAGGCCATGGCGTGGCTCGTCGAGCTGCTCAAGGGCAATCCGCTCTTGCTCCTCTTCATCGTGATCGCCATCGGCTACCCGCTTGGCCGGATTCGCTTGTTCGGTCACCGGCTGGGCATCGCCGCCGTTTTGTTTGCCGGACTCGCGATTAGCGCGCTCGACCCGAGCCTCAAGCTGCCCGAAGTCATCTACACGCTGGGGCTGGCGCTGTTTGTCTATACGACTGGGCTGAGCAGCGGGCCGGGGTTCGTGGCCTCGTTTCAGCGCAAGGGCTAGCGGGATAACCTGCTGGTTATCGGCCTGCTCATCATCGCGGCCCTGTTGGTTGCCGGGGCGCAGCGCGTCTTTGCATTGCGCCCCATGCTGGCCGTCGGGCTCTTCGCCGGAAGCCTGACCAACACGCCGGCGCTGGCGGCGGCGCTGGAGCAAGTCAAGGCGGCCGCGGACTCCGACGCTCGGCAACTGACCGATCCGGTGGTTGGCTATTCCATCGCTTACCCCATGGGCGTCATTGGCATGATGGCCGCCATCGCGACGCTCTAGCGCGTCTGGCGGGTGAATTACGCCAACGAGGCGCAGCGCCTGCGCGATCTGGGCGCGGTAGGTCAAAAGCTTGTCAACCGCACGGTGCGCGTGACGCGCCCGGAAATTAGCATCTTGACGGTTGACGAGCTGCTGCGCGCCAAGCGGTGGCAGGTCATCTTCAGCCGCGCCTTGCACGACGGGCAATTGACGCTCGTTGACGACGCCACCCATCTTCAGCAGGGCGATTTGGTGAGCCTGATCGGCACGGAGGAAGAGATTGCCGAAGCGGCCGCCTTCCTTGGCGAGATGACCGCCGAACACCTGGAGCTTGACCGCAGCAAGCCCGATTTCCGGCGCGTTTTCGTATCCAACTCGCAGGTCGTCGGGCGACCGCTGCGCGAGTTGCAGTTGCCGCAACACTACGGGGCGCTGGTGACGCGGGTGCGGCGCGGAGACATCGAGCTGTTGCCCTATGGAGATATGCCGCTGGAGCTGGGCGACCGCGTGCGCGTTGTCGCGCTGCGGGAGCGGATGGAGGAGGTCAGCGAGTTTTTCGGCGATTCCTACCGCGCGCTGAGCGAAATAGACATTCTGACCTTCAGCCTCGGGCTGGTGCTGGGGCTGGCGCTCGGGCTGGTTCCGTTCCCGCTGCCCGGCGACGGAACGTTTCGCCTGGGCGTCGCCGGCGGACCGCTGGTCACGGCGCTCATTTTGGGCGCTCGGGAGCGCACGGGGCCGCTGGTGTGGAACATGCCCTACAGCGCCAACCTCACCCTGCGCCAGATTGGCTTGGCGCTGTTCCTGGCCGGCATCGGCACGCGCTCCGGCTATGCGTTTGTCAGCGCCCTGGCCCAGCGCGACGGCGTCATTTTGTTCGCCGTCGGCGCGCTGGTGACGTGCGGCGTCGCGTGGCTGACGCTCTGGATTGGCTATAAGCTGCTGCGCCTGCCGATGAGCTTGCTCATTGGCGTGCTGGCCGGCTTGCAGACTCAGCCGGCTGTGCTGGCCTTCGCGCTCGAACAGACGAAAAACGACGCGCCAAATGTCGGCTACGCGACCGTCTTTCCAATGGCGATGATAGCTAAAATCCTGTTGGCGCAAGCGCTGGCGCTTTTTCTACGCTAAATTTCCGGGCGCCTTGCCCGCCCGCTTTGGCGAGCGGCCGCGCGTCGCCTGCGCGTCCGGCCCTCCCAGGGCGGCGCCAACGCTGCGCCGGATGGATTTGCTTCCACGGTCGGCAATGGGGCATGAACATCCCGCGCGTCAATCGTCGCGACGGCAAAGCCGGGAGCAGAAAGTCTATGGGGTATCCGCTCGAAGAACATCACGCCGCCATTGGCGCGACGCTGCGCGCCGAAGGCGAACAGCTTGTTCCAGCCCGCTACGGAGCGCTTGCCGCCGAATACGCGGCGCTGGTCAGTCAAGTCGGCATCGTTGACCTCAGCGCCCACGGGCGCTTCGCCGTCGAAGGCAAGGATCGCGTCGCGTTTCTCAACGGCTGGGTGAGCCAGCACGTCAAGCCGCTTAGGCCGGGCCTCGGCGTGGCGGCGCTGTTCCTGACGGCGCAGGGCAAGGTCATTGCCGATGTGACGCTGGATTGCCTCGCGGATGCGTTTTGGCTCGCGACGGACGTGGCCGCCGCGCCGGCCGTCCAGAAAAAGCTTGCGCCGCTGGCGCGCGCCGGCGATTTCCGCCTCGCGGATTTACGGGCCGCCTATGCGGTCATTGGTCTCATCGGCCCGGATGCGCCGGGCGTCATCGAGCGCGCGACCGGGGCGAAGCCGGATGCCTGGCGAACAACGTTGACCGTCGAGAAGGTCGGTGGCGGGACAGAAGAGCTGCCGGTTTTCGCGCATGAGCGGCTTTGCGTAGGCGATGCGCCCGCGCTGACGGTTCGACGCCCGCGCTACGGGCTTCCGGCCTTTGAGCTGTTTGTGCCGCGCGAGAGCGCCGTCACGGTCTGGAAGGCGCTGACGGGAGCCGGCGCGACGCCGGTCGGCTGGGATGCGCTGGAGGCTTGCCGAATTGAGCGCGGCGTCGGCCGTTTCGGCTATGATTTCGATGATACGACGCTGGCCCCGGAGGCCGGGCTGGGCCATGCCATCAGCTACACGAAGGGCTGCTACGTCGGGCAGGAAACGGTGGCGAAAATTCACTGGCGCGGTCACGATCAGAC
>CALCKX010000084.1 GCA_937966115.1 uncultured Chloracidobacterium sp.
GACCAGCGCGCGCTCGAACTTTGCGCCCAGCCCGCCTTTGACCCCGGTTGAGTCCCACATCCCGAACAGCAGCGCCGTCGGGCAGAGTTCAAACAGCGGCGTTGCATTGCGGGGCGAAACCTCGCGCAAGCGCCTGCCGTAAGTGGATTCCCTGTTGGCGTTGGCGCTGCGAAACGGCTTGTTTTCTTCAGGCACAAGGCTATCGCGGAGGATGGCGTCGGCGATGCGGTGTGGCGCCTGGAGCGCGGTAATCCTGCCGATGGGCTCGAGCAGGCGCTGGTCCTCCGGCAGGCCCTCGCCGGGGAAGTAGGGCGTGAAGTCCACCACGACGGTCGGCAGGTTCAGCCGGCCGGCATCACAGGCTTCCTGGAGGGCTTCCTCCATCCGGTTCGCCTGTGACTGAACGGAATCGAGGAGAACGCACGACACAGGGGTCGGCGAGCCAGGGAGAATGCGTTTTTCAAATGCATACGCGCCGCCTTCGTAGGTCGGCGGAAAAACCTTCGCGCCGAGGCCGCCGGCCGGTTCCAGGCGGGCGCGGCAGCGGAAGGCGGCGGCGTGTTTGACGGCGCGACGCAATTCTTCAAGCGTGATTGACATATTGACCTCCCATGAAATGGAAACTGGCGACCTGTGACGGTTCAGGGCGCATCCCGGCGCAGCGCGTCGCCAAGCTCCGTTGACGGGCTTCGTTCCACGCTGCGCTTGCAGGCGTTGCGGATAACAGTAGGGAAAAGTTTTGCTGAGCGCTCATCCGGCAAGCTTGCCGGATGAGCGCGCGAGGCTTTGCGGTTGAACGCGGATGGCGACTGTTGGCGCGCTACTCGGGCTGCGTTGGAAGCGCTTCGCCGACGCCGTCGCTTGGCGTGACGACCCACAGCCGCGCAAGGCGGCCCGTGGCCCGCTCGTAAGCGGGCGGCACGGCGCGCAAAAAAGTCTCCAGCGCGGCGGAGGCGACCAAGCTCACTGTGCAGCCGCCAAACCCGCCGCCTGTCATCCGCGCCCCGTAGCAGCCCGGAATTGCCTGCGCCGCCGCCGCAAGCGCGTCCAATTCCGGGCAACTCGCTTCGTAGTCATCCTTCAGCGATTGATGGGAAGCCGTCAGCAGCGCGCCCGCCCGCGTCCAGTCGCCGCTCGCCAACGCCTGCGCGAACGCCTCGACCCGGGCGATTTCCGTGACGACATGCCGGACGCGCCGCGCCAGCCGCGGGTCTAGCTCGGCGGTCGCCGCCTCAAGCTCATCCGGCGCCACATCGCCCAGGGATGACAGCGTCGGACGCCGTCGCTGGAGCGCCGCCAGCGCCAGCTCGCATTCCTGCCGCCGCGCGTTATACGCTGACGTCGCCAGTCGGTGACGGATGCCCGTGTCCGCCACGACCACCGCGCAGTGCGTCGTGTCCACTGGCACCAGGTCAAAAGCGTGTGTCCGGCAATCCAGCCGGACGGCCCGCCCGGCGCGGGCCTGCGCCGCGACAAACTGATCCATGAGGCCGCAGCGCGTCCCGACGAAATTGTGTTCGGCCGCCTGCCCGGCGCGCGCCAGCGCCAGCAGGTCAACCTCGTGTCCGGCCAGCGTCAGCAGCGCAAAGCCGACGGCGACTTCCAAGGCCGCCGATGACGACAGTCCCGCGCCCGCCGGAATGTCGCTGGCGATCAGCAGGCTCGCCCCGCCCAGCCGAAAGCCGGCCTGTTCCAGATGGAAGGCAGTGCCGGCAATGTAGTCGCGCCACGTTCCGGTTTGGCGGACGGGCGCATCCAAATCGAGTTCGGCCTCTTCGCCAAAGTCGTAGGCGACAACAGACAAGCGCCGGCCGCCACGCGGACTGGCCCAAACGCGCATCCGCCGGTCAATCGCCATCGGCAATACGACGCCGTCGTTATAATCCACGTGCTCGCCGATGAGGTTGACGCGCCCCGGCGCGGAAAACTGCCGTCCTGCCGTCCCGAAGCGCGCCTTGAACGCTTCCGCCGCCCGCGCGCTCGCCATAGCAATTGCACCTCTGTCGGAGGCGAGGCTGTCATGTCTCGCCGGCTCGCGGCGGCTCGCTTTTCTCGGCGCCTCGCCGCTACAGGACGCCTTGAATTAAGGCCCCGCCGTCAATAGTCACCACTTGGCCGGTCATGTAGGCCGCTTTGTCGGAAGCCAAAAAGAGCGCGGCGAAGCCGATGTCGTCTGGCTCGCCGATGCGCGGAATGGGCTGCGTGGCTTCCAGTCGCCGCATGAAGGCTTCGTTTTTCCAAAAAAACTCGCTGAAGTCAGTGCGGACGAGGCCCGGCGCGAGCGCGTTGACGCGCACGCCCTGCGGGCTGAATTCCTGCGCCCAGTTGCGCGTCATCATGATGAGTCCGGCCTTGGTGAAGCTGTACAGCAACCCCTGAAACTGCGGTTGCAGGCCGGAGATGGAAACCACATTGATGATGGCGCCGCCCCTGCCGCGGGCAATCATCTTGGGGACGGTCAGCCGGATGAGCCGCAGGGCCGACTTCACGTTGACATCCACCATCTTGTCGAGCATCTCGTCGGTGACGTCAAGCGACGGTCCTTGGCCAATGTTCGTCACGCTGTTGTTGACCAGAATATCCGCCGGGCCAAAGGCGCTTTCCGTCTCGGCCACGAGGCTTTCAATCTCTTCCTTGCGCCCGACGTTGCACGCGACGCAGTGGATGCGCCCGGGCGCGTCGGCCAGTTCGGCGGCGGTCGCCTTCAAGACCTCCAGCTTGCGACTGGCGATGACGACGTTCGCTCCGGCGGCGACAAAGTGTTTCGTGATGGATTTGCCGATGCCGCGTCCGCCGCCAGTGACGATGGCGACTTTTCCGGCTAGAGAAATTTCAGCGATGCTCATGGCGGAGGCGCGGGCATTCCGCCCGCCCATTTCGTAAGATGCTTGGCGCAACCCTATTTCAGCGCGGTTTCGCCGCCGGCGCAACCGTCACGTTGCCCGCCGTCGCCTGCCCGTTCCCCTCCAGAGCGCAGCCTTCGAGATGGGCCGCGGCGCTCCCCAGCGCTCGGACGCCGGCTTGCCGGTTGCCCGCGATGCGGCTGGCGCGGGCGATGAGCCGGGCCTGATTGTCCAGCCGCGCGCCGTCGCCCGCCTGATTGACGATGTCGCATTCCTCCAGCTCGATTTGCGCGCCGTCGGTCGCCGTCAGGCCATGGCCGCCGCCGCCGTGAAGGCGACTGCGCCGCAGCCGGAGGCGCGCTTCCTTGCCGCTCGCCGCGATGCCGTCGGCCTGGGCGGCGGTCATCTGACAGTCTTCGAGCGTCAGCGCGCCGCCGTCGAGCTGGACGGCCGGCTGCCCCGCGCTCCGCAGCGTCAGTCCCTGCGCGACCTGCGACCCGAGCCGCTGGCGCAGGCACGGCCCGTCGGCGCTTTCCACCACGACGCTGCCAGGCGGCCCGTCGGCGATGATTTCAATGTTTTTCGTCAGCAGGATGGTTTCCCGATAAACGCCCGGACGGACGCGAATGCGGGCGCTGGCCCAGGCGGCTTCGACGGCGGCGGCAATCGTCGAGAAATCGCCGCCATTCGGCGCGACGACGGCTTCCCGCGCCGTCATGCGCCACAGTTCCTTGCCCTCAAAGCGCCGGATGGTCGCCCAGATGCCGACCAGCATCGCCAAGCTGACAAGGGCGATGACCAGCAGCGCCCAGCGCCCGGAGCGGCGCGTCTCCGGCTCGAAGCGCGCAACCGGGAACGCCTGCCACGAGCCGGACGATTGGCGCGCCCGGTCTTGGGTCAGCTCTTCGGCGCAGGCGGCGAGCTCGTCGCGCATGGCTTCAGCCGAGCCGTAGCGCCGCCGCTCGTCGCGCTCCAGCGCCTGCGCGACGATATGCCGCAGCCGCGCCGGCAGCGTCCCCGGCAGCGGGTCGGGGTAGAGCGTCCGAATCGCCAGTCGCAACTCGGCCAGATCGCGATGCGGGAAGGGCAAATCGCCGCTCAACAGCTCGAACAGGATGACGCCCGCCGCCCATAGGTCATCCCGCGGCGTCGGCGGCGCTTCGAGCGCCCACGGCGAGGTATAGCCCAGGCTGCCGGGCGGATGCGGTCGCTCCGCCGTCAGCCCATAGCCGCGCACCTTGACTCGCCCCTCCTCCAGCTCAATGCAGGTCGGCGTCAGCGCTCCGTGGACGATGCGGTGGTCGTGCAGAAACTGGAGCGCCGCCAGCAGGTCCTTCCCATAGCCCACCGCTTCCAACGGCTCAAGCGGATGGGGCAAGTCGCCCAGCGTCGCGGCGTGGAAGGGCGTCGCCAGAAGCGTTTGACCCCCGAGCGGCAAGACATCTAAAACCGGCGCTACCTGGGGGTGCGGGGGAAGCTTGGCCAGCTCGAACGCCGCGCGGGTCAGCGCGCTTGTCGGCGCGACGTAAAATATGTCCAGCCGTACCGCGATTTCATCCGCGACGCTCCGCGCGCGCCAGGCGGCATCGCTAATGTCGGCCGCCAAGGGGGCTTCGAGCCGATAGCCGCCGATGGTCGAGCCGGTCTGGAAGGAGGCCGAGTTAGAGGTCGGTTGCGGCATTGGAGGGCGCGGAAAGGCGGCGCAGAGCCGCGGCGTAGTCTTCTTCGGTATCAATGTCGCATGCGCCGTCGGGAAAGAGCAATGTCGCCACCTCGCCGCGCCGCGCCAGCAAGTGGCGGCGGGCGCCGCTGTCGCCGCTCGCCGCCAGCAATCGCTCGCGCCAGACATACCGGAAAAGCGCCGGAACGCCCACCGCGCCAGCGTAGGCGCATGCGGCGGCCGTGGCTGCGGGGCAAGCTTCTAGCCGCTCCCGCAGCGCCGCGAGCTGGCGCGTCGAAACCAGCGGCTGGTCGGGCGCCAGGACGAAAAACGTTGCCTCGGCGGGCCAGTCGGCTGGCAGCGCCGCGACGCCGCGACGCAGCGAGCTGCCCAGCCCTTCGGGCCAGTCTGGATTGTGAACGAAGCTAACCGCTGCGCCATCCAGCCCCCTCTCCAGCTCCACGCGGTAGCTTTCGGCATGAGGTCCTAAGACGGCGATGATCGGGCGGGCCTGCGCTTCCCGCGCCGCCCGCGCGGCGCGCTTGAGCAGCGACTCGCCGCCAATGGTCAGCAAGAGCTTGGGACGCCCGCCCATCCGCCGCGCCGCTCCGGCCGCCAACAGGATGGCCGCGCAAGGGAAGGCGGAGGCGGGCGCGGCGCTCTTCATACGGTCGTGTCAGATGATGATGCGGGCTGCGGCTCGTGAATTGGCGCGACCCGATCGCGCAGGAACGTCCCGCTGCGCTGACGGGTGACGGCCAGGATTTCCGCGACAATCGAGGTCGCGATCTCGGCCGGCGTCTCCGCGCCTAAGTCGAGGCCAACCGGGAAATGCCAACTGGCAACGACCTCGTTGGGGATCGTCGCGCCCTCATCCCTTAGCTCGCTCAGGATGCGCTCCGTTCGGCGGCGCGGGCCAAGCAGCCCGACATAGCGCGGTCGTATTTCCGCCAGCTGCCGCGCGATGGACTTGTCGCTTGGATAATGGTGCGTCATCACGACGACGTGATCCGTCGCGCGGATTGGAAGCTCGGCGACGGTCGGCGCGACGGCGAGTCGCTGGGCCAGCGGGAAGCGCTCCGGCGTGACCAGCGCGGGGCGCCAGTCCGCGACCGTGACGCGCCAGCCGAGTTGCGCGGCCATCCGCGCCAGCGGGATGACGTCGTCGCCCGCGCCGAGCAGCGTTAGCTGGAACGGCGCCGGCAAAAATTCAATGAAGGCTTCCAAGCGGCCATCCTCGGCGCAGAAGGTCGTTTGCCGCGAGCGCCGCTTGGCAAGGCAGCTCCGCAGCTCGTCCTGCAGATGCCGCAGCCAGTCCGCCTGGCCGGACGAGTCTCCCTCCGCCTCTGGCGTGACGGACGTATGCAGCAGCCGGGTGCCGCTGCGCCCGGCGAAACGGCCCTCGGCCCGGAAGACCAGCGCCAGCGCCGCGTCTTCGCCCGTGGCGGCGGCCAGCGCCGCCAGCTCGAGCGGGTGATGCCACTGATTGGCGTCAAAAGGCTCGACGTAAATGAGCGTCTCGCTCTCGCAGCCAAGCCCAACGCCCCACGTCGCATCGGCGGCGACGTCTCGCAGGTCGTATGTCATCAACTGCGCCTTGCCCGTCATCATGACCGCTTTGGCTTTCTCGATGAGGTCTTGCTCGAGACAGCCGGCGCTGATGTTCCCGACCGTATCCCCGGTCTCGGCGATGAGCAGACGCGCTCCAGGTCGCCGGTAGGCCGAGCCTTTGACGCTCGCCACTGTAGCGAGCGCCAGACGTAGCCCAGATGGAATGAAGCGGCGGAGCGCGTCGAGCAGCGCGTCAAGTTCGTTCATTGTGGTATGTATCCGCTGTCGTTGCCAGGCGCGAGGCTTCCTCGTCTTCAGCCCGGGAACTCAAGCACTTTTCGCGCTTTGTAACAAAAGCCGCGTTGCCGCGCTGGAACCTTTTTTCGCCAGCGGCGACTACCGGCCAGCGGATTATAGCCGCGCGCCAAGGATTCGCCATGCCGTCTTTGCCGGAGGAAACCAGTTTTGACAACCCGCTTTACGGCGACTTCGAGGATTACCTCGATGACGCGCTCCCCGAAGCGCGTCGCCGGGAAGTGGAAAACCTGCTGGAGCGCTCCCCGGCGGCGCGCGCGCTGCTGGGGGAACTCATCGCGGCCCGCGCGTGGCTCAGCGAAACCAGGTGGGAGATTCCCGAGCCTGTCCGGTGGCCATCGGCTGAGGCGATTTTGTCCCGCGCCGGTCGTCGCCCGGCCCCGGCGAAAGGCTGGCGGTCGGGCTGGCGAGCGGCTTGGCGCGCGCGCTTTGCCTCGCCGGCCTGGGCGCTTGGCGCGGCGGCCTGCTTGGCGCTGCTGCTGGGCGGCGGCCTGTGGCGAATGCTCAGCCCGCCATCCCCTGACGAAGTGGCGCAATCCAGCCAGCCTCAGCCGCCATCAGGCGCGGCCGAGCCGCCTGCCGCGCCGTCCGCGCCTGAAAGCGCGGCCCTGGCCGAAGAATCGCCCCTGCCTGAAGGCCTGCGGCCCGGGCGCGCGCCAAGACTAGACCAGCGGGAGCCACGACAAGACCAGGGGAAAAAGCCGCTTTCGCAGGTCTCGCCCGCCGCCGCGCCGGACGCGGAAAGCCTGGAAAGCGCAGCGCGCGCGCCCGCGTCGCCGATGGCGTCCGCTCCGCCAGCGCCCGCCCCGAGCGTCGCGGGAGAAGCTTCGCCGCGCGCCGAGCGCGCGGCCGAAAGTCGCGACCAGGCGCATGCGCTGGCAGCCGGCGCGCCCGGCGCAAGCCTGGAGACTCGGAAAGAAGCTGCAAGAGACGGGCGCGCGCCGGCGGACGCCCCCCAGAAAGCGGCCGCGCAGAGAGCGGATGAGGCATCCGCCGCTCGCTCGCGCTCTTCCGCGGCGGACGCCGGAGCGCCAGCTACGGTGACGCTGCGCTTGGTCGTGATGGATCGGGCGCGGGCGGCGGCGCAAGCGACCGCCGTGGCGCGCGCCTTTGGCGGCGGGGCGCGGTTGAGCGGCGAGCGAATGACGGTCGCCGTTCCGGCGGCGCGCGTGGCGGACTGCGCGGCGCGCCTGCGCGCGCGCATTGCGACGGCGGCGGAAGGCCAGCCCCTGCTGATTACCGTGCGCGCCCAGGAGTAGCCGAGGGCAGGGCTTCCGGCGCGCTTTCCGCTCCGGCGCGGAGCGCCCCGTCTTTCACGGGGCGGTTCCCCGCCGCCGTGATGGACGGCCCGCGATGGGCAAGCCGCGGGTTTGCGCTGGCGCTCGCCTCGGAACGCTTCGTCAGAACGCTTCGTCGAAGGCGACCTCGCCGGTGACGCCGACTTGGTAGGCCGCGACGCGCCGCTCGAAGAAGTTGGTCAGCTCCTGCACGTCCTGAAGTTCCATGAATGGAAACGGGTTTTTGGCGTAATAGCGCCGCTCGAAGCCCAAAAGCGCCAGCCGCTGGTCGGCGATGAACTCCAGGTACTGGCGCATGTCC
>CALCKX010000085.1 GCA_937966115.1 uncultured Chloracidobacterium sp.
ACAGGTGCAAGCCAGCTCGCAGGACCGCAACGGGCTTTTCATCGCCTTTGCCATCTATGCGCCGCAGAACCTGGCGCGGCTCGAAGCGGCCTTCAAGGAAGAGGTTGAGCGGGCCGTGCAGGAGGGCTTTTCCATCAAGGAAGTCGAGGCGGCCAAAACCGGCTATCTGCAAGCCGAGCAGGTGTCGCGGGCGCAGGATCGGGAACTGGCGGCGAAGTTGCTCAACTATCGCTACCTCGGACGGCGGCCGACGCGGGACGCCGAGTTTGAAGCCAAAATCAAGGCGCTGACGCCCGAACAAGTGTCGGCGGCGTTCGCCAAGCACATCAGCTATGACAAGATGAGTCGCTTCAAGGCCGGCGATTTCGCCAAGGCCAAGCAGGGCCAGCAACCACAGTAAGCGGCGGTGTCGCCCGCGCGGCGGCGGCGTCCGAGCGGTCGCCAGGGCGACCGCTCGGAGCGCCTTGCGCTGCAGGGCGACTGCCGCTGACAGGCAGGGACTGGCGAGCCGACGCGTGCGCTGGGCGGGGCGGCAATCTCCAACGCGCCGCTGCCAGGAAACGCCAACTCACAGGAAACGCGAGCCAGGGGAAATCGCTGGAACTTTCTCCCGCGCCTATCGTGTCTTGCAACCAGGTCAAGCGCCTGACGGGTCGCGATAACGTCAAGCGAGCCTTCGGTTATGCGACTTTCGATTCTTCAATGCGAGGCCAGCAGCTTTATGAAACCAACTGTGCAACGCCGGCTCTTCGCGGCCGACCCGCGACTGTCTCAGATGACCTTGGCAGCGGCTTTTCTGGCGTGCTCTTCCGCGACGCTCCTGGCTGGCGAGCCGCGGCTTGCCGGGCTGGACGCCGCGCCGCAAGCGCCCGCCGTCGCGCCCTCGGAGACGGAAACGGCGCTTCGCCAGCCAAGCGTTTATTTGGGCGTCTTCCCTCAAACGCTCTCCGAGCAAAGGGCGGCTGAGCTTGGCATATCGCCGCCGCAGGGCGTGTATTTGGTGAAAGTCGTCGAGGATAGTCCAGCCAGCAAGGCCGGTCTCAGGCGGGGCGATGTGATTGTCTCCATCAATGGGCAGGCCGTGATCAACAGCGAGCACTTCCGCGACCTGCTCCGCAAGCAAACGCCCGGACAAGCCGTGACGCTGGGGGTCGTCCGCGACAAGCAACCGATGTCCCTCACGGTCGTCCCGGAGAAGCTGCGCGTGAGCGTGCTGGCTTTGCCGGACGGGCCATTTGAAATCACCATTGACCCGGAAGCCATCCGCGAGCAAGCCGAGCGGGCGCGCGAGCTGGCGGAGCGGATGCGCCAACTCGGAGAGCGACGGCGCGCCGAGATGAAAGGGAGCCTGGCGACGGCGATCTATAGCGACCAGGGACGGCTCGGGCTGCGCGCGCAGGCGCTTTCCGAGCAACTCGCGCGCTATTTTGGCGTCACGGAAGGCATCCTCGTCACCGAGGTGCTCTCTGGCTCCGCGGCTGAAAAGGCCGGGATCCGCGCCGGCGACTGCCTGGTGAAGATTGGCGACCGCGCCATTCGGGACGGCCGCGACCTAATCCAGGAACTGCGCCGCGCCGAAGCTGGCGAGATCAAGGTGACGCTCGTCCGCGACAAGCAGCCGCTGATCGTCACGCCGACGCTCGGCCCGGCGACGCCGGAAGGCGCGCTGTGGCTCGGGCCGGTCGACTTTTATTTGGAGGCGCGGCCGCCGCGCATCAAGCTTTTCTACTGCCCGATGTGATGCGCCTGCCGAACGGCGGGCCGACCGCCTGGGAGATCAGCCCGCGCCCATTGAATCAGTCGGCGACTCCTCGGCGCAAAGCCCCCAGTCGCAGCGCGCAAGCGACGGCGCTTCCTTAGCCTTGGCTTCCTTAGCCTTGGCGCAGCCGCCGCGCCAAGGGGTCAAAGCGAAAGGAGCGCCACAGGGCGGCGGCTAGGGCTGCTCGGCCAGGGCGGCCTCAATCGCTTGCGTCAGCTCGGCGGAAAGCGGCTCGACGCTCGACGGGAAAACGGCGCGCAGCCTGCCGTCGCGGCCGATGAGATACTTGTGGAAATTCCATCGCACTTCCCCAGCCAGCTTCTCATCGCCGCCGCCGGACGTGAGGTACTGGTAAAGCGGGTGCTTGTTCGTCCCCTTGACCGTGATTTTGGAAAACATGTCAAACTTCACGCCGTAGTTCGAGGTGCAAAACTCCTTGATTTCGGCATCCGTGCCTGGCTCCTGGGCGCCGAAGTCGTTGGCGGGAAAGCCCAGCACGCGCAGCCCCTTCTCGCGGTACTTCTGATTGAGGGCTTCCAAGCCCTTGTATTGCGGCGTATAGCCGCAGCGCGAGGCGACATTGACCATCAATAGGACGTTGCCCTTGTAATCGCACAGGTTGACATCCTGGCCCTCGATATTTTTCATCGTGAAATCAAGCGCCGGCGGACAACCGGGCGTCGGGTTAGGGTTGGCGTAAGCCGGACTGGCCATGGCTGGCGGACCTCCTTCAGGTTGAGCGGATGCATTGGAGTAGCTGGGGTCATGAGCTGACGCGGCGCAGCCGACGCCGATGAGCGTCGCCAGCGCCAATACAAACAAGGCTCTTTGATTCGCCATAAAGCTCCCTGCGAAGCCGGAGACTCGACCAAGCGCGCCTCCAGCGGGTTTGACGCCTGCGGGTCGGCGACACTGTGCCGCGTCCGCGCCGCGTCTGACGGTATGTTTCACCGCACTTGACAATGCGAGACCCGCCGCCGCCGCGGATTACAAGGCTTGGGATTACAGGGCTTGGGATTACAGAGCTTGGGGCGGCTGGCGGTATGGATTGTCGAGCAACTCAGTCGTAGGCTCGGTCACGCTGGGCGGCTCGGCGACCGTCGCCGGAGCCTGGAAAGCCGAGCGGTAGGGAGGCGCCGCCTTCAAAGCCGCCGCTTGACCGAACGGCAAGGTTCCAGTCGCGCCGGGCAACGGGGCGGCGACCACGACGACTTGCGGCGCCGGCTCCTTCTTGAAAGCCATCCGCGCATAGACCAACAGCAAGATGCCGGCAAAAAGCATCAGCCCGCCGAAGCCGCTGAAAGAGCTTACAAAGCGGGACAGCCAGTGACTGACGTTTTCCAAGACCGACGACGAAATCCCAAGCGCCGCGGCGAGCAGCGGGCCACCGGTGATCAGCCCCCAGCCGGCCCGGCGCAGCTTGTTCCGCAGGGCTTGGTCTTTTGCCTGCTGAAGCGCGGTCAACTGCTCGGCGAGCATCGCCGCCAGATCGTTCGACGCCGACCCGGGGACGGGTTGCAGCGCGCTGGCGAAAGCCGTCAAATTCGTCCCGCAGACCTTGCAGAAGCTCTGGTCGGGAAGTTGCGCTTGGGTGCCACAGGTTGGACAAAACATCGGCGAGGGGAAAGCTCCAGGGAAAAGCTCTACGAAACCAGGAAACGCCGCGCTCTGCCCAGGAAGCGAGCGCCGGTCAGACTACGCCTGACCAGCCGCCCGCATTGGGAAGCGGCGTCGTTCCCCATGTTACGGGATACGGCGCGAGGCACAGGCGGGTTCCCCAGTTTTCGGGGCCAGGCAGGCGCGGCTGGAAAATGCGACTGGGAAGCCTTCCGCCACGGCAGCTAGGATCGGCGGCGGCGTGTATAATGGCGGCGGACCCGCGCGGCAGCGCGCCCGTCGCGCATTGAAGCCGCGCATTGAAACCGCGCGTCGAACGCGGCGCTTGGGAGCGCCGCGCCTCTTTCCGTCATGCGCCACCAAACGCCGCCGCCTCAAGAAGCCGTCCCGGCCGAACAGCTCGCCGACCTCCTGGATGCGTCGTCGCCTGAGCCGCTGCCAACGTTGCCGAGCGTTGTCATCATCGGTCGCCCCAACGTCGGGAAGTCCACGCTCTTCAACAAGCTCATCGGTCGCCGGCAAGCCATTGTCGGGGATGAGCCGGGCATTACCCGCGACCGCCACTATGGCGTGGTCGAGTGGCTTGGGCGCGGGTTTGAGCTAGCGGACACCGGCGGCATCGTCCCGGACGAAGACGCCATCATCCCGGCCAACATCTTCAAGCAGGCGTCTTTCGCCATCGAAAGCGCGGCGCTGCTGCTGTGGGTGGTGGACGCGCGCGAGGGCGTCACGCCGCTCGACGAGGAAGTGGCCCGCTGCCTGCGCGCCACGGGCAAGCCGATCTTCGTCGTGGCGAACAAGGTCGAATCGGACAGCGTCCGCGCAGCGGCGAGCGAGTTCTACCGCTTTGGCTTTGACGCGCTGTTTCCGGTCTCGGCGGAACACGGCCTCGGCGCGGCGGAACTCCTCGATGAAATCCTGGCCTTCACCAACGCGCCCGCCGCCGCGCCGCCGCCGCCGGAGCGCATTCGGGTCGCGGTCATCGGACGTCCCAACGTCGGCAAATCGTCCCTGGTCAACGCGATACTCGGCAAAGAGCGGGTGATCGTGAGTCCCATCGCCGGGACAACCCGCGACGCCATTGACACCGAGCTGGCCCACGGCGGACGCGCCTTCACGCTCATCGACACAGCCGGGATTCGGCGGAAGGGAAAGACGACGGCCATGGCTGAAAAGCTTTCGGTCGTCATGGCGCGCAAGGCGCTGGAGCGAGCGGATGTCGCCATCCTCGTCCTTGACGCGGTCGAGGGACCGACGCATCTGGATGAAGCCATTGCCGGCTATGCCCTGGAAAGCGGCGCCTCGATCCTCATCGCGCTCAACAAGTGGGACCTCGTCGAAAAGAACGCCGATACGGCCAAGCTTTACGAACGGCAGTTGCGCGAGCGGGCTAAGTTTCTCGACTACGCGCCCGCGGTCTTCATTTCGGCGCTTGCCGGTCAGCGCGTGACGCGCCTGCTCGACTTGGCCGCCCGCGCCCATGACGCGCGCTACCGGCGCATTCCGACCGCCGAGCTCAATCGCTTCTTCGCCGAGTATCTCGAAACGCCGCGCGCCACGCTGCCGACCAGCGCGCCGGTCAAGGTCCATTATGTGACGCAGGCGCGGAGCGCGCCGCCCACCTTCGTTCTGTTCACGAATTCAACCAAAAAGCTTCACTTTTCCTACCTTCGCTATGTCGAGAACCGGCTGCGCGAAAACTTCGACTTCTTTGCGACGCCGCTGCGGGTCGTCTCGCGCCCGCGCGGGGGCAAAAAGGCGTAACCCGCAAGCCCGACGAGTCGTCCATGGCCGCCCCGCCCGAAATCGCCTCGCCAGTCGCAGCGCCAGATGCCGTTGCCGCTTTTACCGAGCGGCTCCGGGCGCAGGCGCTCGCGCTGGGCTTTTCCAAAGTCGGCATCGCCCGCGCCGAGCCGCTCGAAGCGGAGGAGCGGCGCTTGCAGGACTGGCTGGCGCGCGGCTACCACGGGACGATGGGCTGGATGGCGCGGACGGCGGAAAAGCGCGCGCGCCCGGCGGAGCTTCTCTCCGGCGTCAAGTCGGTGGTTGCGGTGGCGCTCAACTACGATACGCCGCCGCGGCATACGGACGCGCCCGGCGTCGCCAAGATTTCGCGCTATGCCTGGGGCGACGACTACCATGCGGTTCTGACGGAGAAGCTCGCCGCGCTGCTCGACTGGGTCCGCGCCGAGCGCCCTGAAGCCCACGGCTATCTTGCGGTGGATGCGCAGCCGGCGCTGGACAAAGCCTGGGCCGTTCGCGCCGGTCTGGGCTGGCTGGGCAAACACGGCAACGTCATCACGCGCGAGTTCGGCTCCTGGGTGTTTCTAGGGGAGTTGTTCCTCGACATCGAGCTTGAGCCGGAAACCGAGCGCGTTCCCGACCACTGCGGCGTTTGCACGGCCTGCCTCGAAGCCTGCCCCACCGAGGCGATTGTCGCGCCCTACGTCGTGGACGCCCGGCGGTGCATCTCGTTCGCCACGATTGAATCCAAAAGCGAGACGCCGGAGATGGATACGCGCGGCTGGGTCTTCGGCTGCGACGTGTGCCAGGATGTGTGTCCCTGGTCGCGGTTTCGCCAGCCGACCGCCGAGCCGCGCTTCGCGCCCCGGGCGGGGATGGTCGCCCCGACTTTTGAAGAACTCGCCGCCCTGACGCCGGAAGACTTCAAGCGCCGCTTCGCCGGCACGCCGGTGTTACGCGCCAAGCATCGCGGCTTGAAGCGCAACATTGCGGCGGCGCAGGGGCGCGTGGCGAGCGGCAGCGCAGGCCCGCCGGGTCCGGACGCCGCCGCCCAGCGCCCGCCTCATGGGAGCAATGCGGCGTCAAAGCCGTCCAGCGAGCCGTGAAGGCGGCGATACACGGCTTCCAGCTTGGCGCGCCGGTCGCCGGCTGTCGGCGCTTTGGCGTCGTAGCCGAGCTTGTACGCCTCAAACGCGTCGGCGTCCTGCTTGGTCGCTTCGAGCACCACGCCCAGCCGCCAGGCGGCTTCCCGTCGCGATGGGGCGGTTGGGTAAGCTTTGACCGCTTCCCGCAGCCGCACCGTGGCGGCGGCCGTCTCGCCCTGCTTGTAGAGCGTCCACCCCAGCGTCATTTGGGCGCGGACGTAAAACTCAGCCAAGCGCTCCTCCGCGCGCGGGCTATCCACGCCGCCGCCGACCACGCGGGCTGCGTCGCTGGCGGCGTCAATCGCCTGGCGCGCGAAGCGTTCGGCGATGCCCAGCTCGCCCGCTTCAGCCAGCATATCGGCGGCCTGGAGCAACCGCCATCCGCGCGCCGGGTCCCGGCCGGCAACGAAGGCCTTGGCGGCGGCTTCGAGCGGCGATTCCGCCAGTCCGAGACCCGCGGCGGAAGCGCCCTTGGCGCGGGCCTGCTTAGCGAGCAAGGCGAAGCGCAGGTAGCGCTCGATAGCGTCCATTTCCTCGTTGCTGAGCAGCGTTGGCGCCACCAGGAGCGAGGCCCGCCGCTCGAGGTCGAGCAGGCGCGCCAAGCTTGCGCTGCGAACGGGCAACGCGCCGCCCAGAACGGCCTCGAACTCGCCATCCGGCGTCACCTTGAGAAAAGTCTCAAAGGCTTCCAGCGATTGGTCGTATGCGTTGGCCAGCATCAGCGTCGCCCCCAGCTCGAACTGAAGCGTGGCGAACTGAGCCGTTTGGAGGGCTTCGCCCAGGATGTTTTCCGCTTCCGCCAAGTCGCCCGCGCGGCGCATGAGGTGGGCCTCGACAATCCGCAGCCAGGGATAGTTGGGCTGCACGCGCTTGGCTTGCGTCCCGGCGGCAATCGCGGCAGCCACGTTGCCCAGGGCGGCTTGGATATAGGCGACCTGTGTCAGGAAGCGCCCATCGCGCGGATTGACCGCCAGCATCCGGGCCATCGGCGCGACGGACTCGCTTTCTCGGCCTTGCGCTAGGTAACAAATCGCCAGCCCGCCCCAGGCCGTAGGGTGATCCGGGTCGATTTCGACTTGGCGACGGTAGTTTTCCTCGGCTTTCTCGTAATTCCCGGTCGCCCGCTGAAGGTCGGCCAGCGCCGCCCAGGCCACGCGGCTCTTAGGGTCCAGCTCGGCGGCCTTTTGGAAGGACGCGGCCGCGTCTTCGAGGCGCAGCCCAATTTGATAGGCGACGCCCAAGCCGTGGTGAAAGCTGGCGGAAGCGGGGTCCAACTCGATGGCGCGCTTGAAAGCCTCCTGCGCGTCGGCTGGCACTTCCAGGCTCAAGTAGAACAGCCCGACTTGCTCGAGCGCGGCGGAGTTGTTCCAGGCGCGCGACTGAAACTCGCGCATCAGCAAGACCGCTTCCTTGCGCAGCCCCTGCGTCGCCAGCAACAGGGGCAACGGCAAAATCAGCGACCGAAACGAGCGGGACGCCTCAGCCTCGGGCAACAGCCCGACGGCCTGGCGGAAGGTTTCCTGCGCGCCCGCGATGTCGCCGTTGCGCAAGCGTTGCTCGCCAAGCTGCGCCTGGATGCGCGCCAGCGCCTGCTTGGCCGCGCCCTGGAGCGGCGATGCGGGATAGGCTTTCAAAAACTGACCGAGTTGGGCGGCGCGCTCGTCGAGCGTGGCGGCGGCCAGCGCCGCTTCGAGGTCGGACTGCTCGCGCAGCAACTCGATGATCGTCGTCGGCGCCGCCAGCGTGACCAATGGCGCCGGGGGCGTCTCCGGCGGCGGCTCGGCAGTCGCCGCCGGCCTGGAGCGCGGGCTGCCATCGCCGACGCCGGGCCGCGTCGGGACAAACTGCGCCGGAGCGCTGGCGGACGACGCCAGCAAGCTAAGGCAAACGAGCATGCGCTGAGCGACAGCGCGGGCGACAGTGGTCGTCATGACTTGCAAGGGGCATCGAGCGAATGGAAATCAAGCTTCGGATTTGACGAGTTTGGCGAAAGCGTTTCGCGCCGGATATTCACAGGCGACGCACAGGATGATGATCGCCTGCAAAACGATGGTCAGGTCCTTCGAGACATGCTCGGTAAAAATGCCGATGAAGAGCTGCGAGCGAATCAGGGCCCCGAACAGGACAGCCGCCAACACAATGCCGACCGGATGGTTGCGCCCCAGCAGCGCCACGGCGATGCCGGTAAAGCCATAGCCTGGCGAGAAGCCGTCGTAGTAGCGGTGGCGGTAGCCCAACACCTCGCTCGTGGCGACCAGCCCGGCCAGCGCGCCGCTGATGATCATGGCTAGCACAATGTTGCGCGGGACGTTGATGCCGCCGTATTCCGCGGCCGTCGGGCTGCTGCCGACCGCTCGCAATTCATAGCCCCATTTCGTCTTCCAGAGGAAGACATAGACGGCGGCGCAGGCGAGCAAGGCGATGAAGAAGCTGAGGCTGAGCGGAATCCGCTCGGGGATGGCCGGGATCAAATGGTGCAAGCGCGCCAGATGCGCGCCGGGCGCAATCTCCTGCGTTTGGAGAATGGGGTCGCCCGGCTCGCGGTAATGATATTGCGTCAAGTAGCTCACCAGTCCGGCGGCGATGAAGTTCATCATAATCGTGTTGATGACTTCGTGCGCGCCAAAACGCGACTTGAGGAAGCCCGGCACCGCCGCCCAGAGGCCGCCCGCGAGCATCGCGCTCAGGATGCAGGCTGGCACGAGCGCCACCGACGGCAGCCCGGTCAGCGTGAAGCCTGTCCAGGCGGCGGCAAAGGCGCCGACCGTGAGCTGACCTTCCGCGCCGATATTAAGAAGCCCGCACCGAAAGGCGATTGACACGGCCAGGCCTGTGAAAATGAGCGGCGTCGCATAGAAGAGCGTGTAACTGAGGCCTTCGAGCGAGCCAAAGGCGCTCGAGAAAAAGAGCTCATACACGGCGAGCGGGCTATCGCCCATGAGCAGGACGATGACGCCGCCCAGCGCGAAAGCGAAGACCACGGCCACCGCCGGAAACAGGAGGTCTAGCAGGGATTTCTTCATCAGCGTTTGATTTCTTCATTGGCGTTTGATTTCTTCATCGGCGCTTGCCAAGCCTTGGCGGAACGATGCGTTACCATAGCATCAAAGCGCCCGCTTGACGCTCGGGACGTTGATTTTCAGATGCAAAGCGAGCGCTGGGCGCATTGCCGTTGGGCGGCGCCCAGCGCACATCCGGCCCGCCGCTTGCTTAGACCGCTCGCCCCAGCCGCGCCTGCTTATGAATCTTCTGCGCCTGCTTTTCGATTGTAGCCCCCTTCTCATCGCCACGGCGCATGGTTACGGGGCCGCTTGGCTCGCGGTTAAGATGCTCTTCCGCCCGCTCAAGCCCGTCCATGTCTTCGGCTGGAAGCTGCCGTTCACGCCGGGCTTGCTGCCGGCGGAGCGCGACCGCTTCGTGGACGCCCTGGCCGGCGTCATCGCCGAAAAGCTGCTGACCGCCGACATCCTTGCCGCAGCGTTCCAAGAGCTACGCCTCGATGCAGACGTCGAACGGTTAGCCCGTTCCCGCTACGCCGAGCGGTCGCAAGCCGACACCCTCTTGCCCATCGTGGCCGGACGGGTCACAGAGATGCTGGCGACGCTCAAACACTCCTCAGAGGCGAAATGGCGGATTGCCCACGAGTTACGGGTCGTCGTCGTCCGCCGGCTGGAACGCGACTACCACCCGGCGGTCCGCCAAACCGCGACCTTTCTCGTCGGCGATGCTTTGGTTTACCGCATCGTGGACCGCGCCATCAATGAGTTAGCCGACCAACTGTCTGAAAGTATGGCCATCCGAGAAGTTGTAGACGAGGCGCTGCGGCGGTTGCCGGAGGCAATTTTTTCCAGCGAGCGCCCGCTGCAGAAACGCATCGCCCAGGATTTAGTACGCCATTTGAGCGAGCGGCTCGATATCAAAGGCATTATCAAGCGTCGTTTTGAAACCTTCTCCAACGAGATCTTTGAAAGCCTCGTTTACGAGACCGCCGGCCGCGAATTACGGGGCATTATGGTCTTTGGAACATACGTCGGGTTTGCCGTCGGCATGCTGCAAACAAGCATCAACCTGTGGCGCGCGTTCACCGGCCCGTAAAGCGGGCGGTCACCGGCGGGGCGCTCACGCTTCCCTCCCGGTCAGGCTTGCACTGCCTTGGCTCGGCCGGGGGCATGCGCCCGGAGAGGCTCGAACTCCCAACCCTCAGATCCGAAGTCTGATGCTCTATCCAATTGAGCTACGGGCGCATCATAGGCTGCGAGTTTCGTATAACCGGCCGCAGACGGCTTTTCAAGCGGTCGCCGTCGTCGCGGCCGCTGCCGGCGCCGCCTCGGCCGGCGCCCGCAGCGCCCGGCGCAACCCGAGCGCCAGGACAAGGTTGGCAACCGTCATCGTCCCCTCGGCCAGGCCGTGCAGCCAATCCACGTGGGTCAGCGACGGCGCGCGATAAACCGTTCGAGCGACAACGCTCAACGCAATCGTGACCGCGACGAACAGGATCAGCAATCCGTAACCGACAATCGCTTGCGCATTGAACGCCTCGCGATCCCAGCGGCGGTTGATGGCCAAAAACGCGACGAAGCAGACATATGCCAGCCCCGCTGACTGAATCATCGCGCCGCGCGTCCCGCCATACGGCAGCCACGCCCGCGCCAGCAGAAAGCCTCCAACCGTTAGCGTGGCGACCGCCGTGGCGGCGAAGACGAAGCGCGGATAGCGCCGCGCCCATTCGCGCAGGTGCAAGGCGGCCACCGCCAAGCTCACGCTCCCGATCAGCGTCAGCAGCTCATGCGTCCGCGGAATCCACATCAAATCCGTCGCGTCATTCGTGGCATGCCAGGCCAGGACGCACAACCCCGCCCCCCAATGGGGCAGCATGGCAACAGACAGCCGTTGCACATCCGCCCGCCCCAGCGCCACGCCGAGTCGCCAAACCAGGATAATGGCCAGCGTCCACTCGGTGACACTGGCAATGTGAATGGCCCAGACCGGGGGCGACAACAAGCTCATACGTCACCTTCCAGACTCGAAATGGCGGTTGAATCAACCACTTGCTTTCACCATACTGCGCGCGCTGAACATAAAGTATTGAAATCCTGGGCGGCTGGGCTTGACCATGCGACCTGTCGTTGAAATCGAGCGGCTCTCGATGGAGTACGTCACCGGCTTCTGGCGCAACAAGCGCGTCCGCTCGCTGGAAGACGTCAGCTTGGAAGTCTATCCCGGCGAAGTCTTTGGCTTTCTCGGCCACAATGGGGCCGGAAAGACGACAACGCTGAAGATTCTCATGCGGATTGTCTATCCG
>CALCKX010000086.1 GCA_937966115.1 uncultured Chloracidobacterium sp.
ATCGTCGTCGGCGCGGGCAATTCCGCGGTCGAGGCCGCGGTTGACCTCGCCGGACAGCGGCAGCCCGATGGCACGGTCAAGTTCCCGCCCGACGCGGAAGCCAACCAAGTCACGCTGGTCATTCGCTCGGACTTCCCGAAAGACCTCACGCTTGAAAACAAGATGTGGGTTTACTACTGCCTGGACGCCGGGCGGATCAAGGCGCACTTCGGGGCCGGCATTCGGGAAATCGCCGAAGGCGAAGTCGTGATCGAGAGCATCCGCGACAAGCGCGAGATCGCCCGCGTTCCGAATGACTATGTGTTCGCGCTGATTGGCAGCATCGCGCCGAAGGAGTTTTTGACTAAGCTTGGCGTCAAATATGCCGGAGACGACAAGCGGAAGCGGTGAGCCGCGCTGGGCTTGGCGGGCGCGCTTCGGGCGGAAAAGGCTTCGGCGCGGCGGGTTCAGCGGCGGCGGCGGCGAAAAGGCGGACGGCGGCGACGCGCCTGGGCCGCGGCTTCCTGCTGCTTGGCCTGCGCGTAGAGCTTTTCCACATCGGGGTGCAGTCGTCCCGCCTGGCTTTCGTCAAAGAGCGGCTGGAGGCGTCCGTCGGCGTGGATGAAAGCCGTCCGCAGCGGCACGGGGCGCTGCGGATGGGCCACCAGCCGACACTCGACGCCGCGCGTCCAAGTGACCCATTCCGCCAGCTCGCGCGCATTGCCGACCGTTGCCGACAGCATCAGCAGGCGCGTCGAGGCCGGCGTGTAAATGATTGACTCCTCCCACACGACGCCGCGATGTCGGTCGCCAAGGTAGTGAACCTCGTCGAACACCACTAAATCGGGCGCGCCGGCCAGGCCCTGCTGCTTCATCGCGTCGTAGAGACCGTTGCGATAAATCTCCGTCGTGGCGATTTTGAGCGGCGCGTCGGGATTGACGCGCCGGTCGCCCGTGATGAGGCCAACGGCGTCGAAGCTGAACTTGCGCCCGAACTCGCGGAACTTGTCGTTGGACAGCGCCTTGAGCGGCGAGGTATACCACGCCGCGCCGCCGCGCTCGAGCGTTCGGCGAATTGCCTGCTCCGCAATCCAGGTCTTGCCCGAGCCGGTCGGCGCGGCCACCATGACATCCATGCCCTGCTCGGTCACAATGTCCACCGCCGCGAGCTGAAACGGATCCGGGACGAACGGCTGCGGGTCGGGCGCGCCGATGCCTTCCAGCAGCTTCTTGAGCGCGGCCCGGCGGTGACGCTCGATTTGAAACTCATGGTAATCGAGGTTGGGTCGCGGGCGGCGGCGCTCGATCGCCTGCAACTCCTCGACGACCGTTGCCAGCCCAATGGTCAGCAGGCTGGCCACTTGCTGCGCCGGAACTGGCTCGCCCGGCTCAAGCCCCGCCGTCAGCAGGCGGAGAATGCGCGCCTGCGCTTCTGGGGCGAGTTCCGGGGCGGCTTCCTCCAGCCAGTCGCGGACTTGCTCCGGGGGGAGACGGGCGGCTTCGCACAGCCGATGCGCGGTGGAGGCTTGCTCCCGCGCCTGTTCAACCACTTGGCTGAGCAACGCGGCGCGGTTGCCCGCCTGCCGAGCGGGAGCGCCGAGCACGCTCCGCAAGTGCAGCGCGTCGAGTGTTTCCGCCAGGCGACGCAGTCGCCCTTCAGTCAGCTTGAGCATTGTGTCCGGCTAAGTCGTTCATTCATAATTGGGACGCCGAATGGCGCGATACGGCACTATGTCGCAAGCAACCCTGCGGGCGCAATGCGCGTCAAAGCCGTCCTGACCAGGCCGCTTGCTCTTAAGGAGACCGCAACCATGACAACCATTCGCCTACGCTGGGCCGCGGGGCTGGGACTCGGGCTGGCGAGCTTGCTCGCCGCCGGGCTGGTTAGCGCGGATGTCAAGTATCGTCTCTATTGCGCCAACGGAAAGCTCGAAGTGGACAGCCGCACGCCAGAGCAAATGCGGCGGGCGCGCGGGCAGGCCTGCCTGCTGGGCGAGTTTGACACGAAAGCGCAGGCTGAAGCCGCCGCTGACCAACGCGGCGGAAGCGGCGCGCCCTGCGCCTGTCCGTAAGGCGACGGCGCAGCCCGCCCGCGGCCGCTACGGCGCGGCTAGCCGCTGCCGCGCCTTCTCCGCCTCGGGCGCGCGCGGGTACTGCTTCACGAGCCGCCGGTAGGCCGCCCCGTCATAGCGATACCGCTTCTGAGCTGGGTCATAGCGAAACTTCACCCCCAACCGATTATAGCGATCCAGCGCCGGGTCGTTATCGAAATAGGCCGCTTCGTCGGCGTTGCCGGAAGCCGCTCGCCGCCGGACGCGCGGCGCGGCGCGGCGCTGGATGACCTGCGCTTCCGCATCGGCCGTTTCGCCAAGCAGCGACAAGGCGACCGGCATCTGCGGCGACTGGCGAAACAGCATCTCGAACAGCCGACACAGCCGAAGCCGCTCGTAGCCGCCGGTTTCAGCGCGGATCAGCGCCAGCAGGCGGGCGTCGTCGCCGCGCTGACCAGGGCGGACTGTCGCCCGTTGGTCAAGCCAGCCGCGCGTGCGCCGCGTCACCGCGACAAACAGGTAGGCTCGCCCGTCCGCCGCGCGCGGCCGTCCCGCGATGTACACGCGCCGCCCAACGCGCAGTCGCTGCTTGAGGTCGCTGTCGGGGCCGGGCGCGACGCGCAGCGCCGCCAGCCCGGCATCGGCGACGAACGCCGCGCGGACGCCGGCGCGCGCCGTCCACGTCGGACGCGCTTCCGGCGGCTCGTCGGAGACATCGTCCTGCGCATTGGCCACGGCGCCCCACAGCGCCAGCCAGGCGACGAGCGCCAATGCCGCAGGGCGGCATCGCGTGGCGACGCTGGCAATCCAGGCTTTATTCATCGCTTTAGCGCAGCCTCCAGACCGCTCAGTCTCCAGTCAGCGGCAGCTCGGCGACAAGGTCGAGAATCGCCTGCCGCAGCGCGTCGGCGTCGGCCGGGACGCGGCGCGGCTCATTGGCGAAAGCCGGCGCAAGGCGACCTTCCGCGCGGACAAGGCGCGTTTCGCGCTCGGCGTCGGTGAACAGCTGCCCGGTGTGGTACTGCACGGTGAAATCCGGATCCTTGAGCGCATTGCCGGTCAGGATGGCGACCACGTCTTCCTCCGGATGGACGACGCCCTCGGCAACTAGTCGGCGCAGCCCGGCGACCGTGGCGGCGCTGGCCGGCTCGCAGCCGATGCCGTCGCGGCCGATGATCGCCTTGGCGTCGGCGATTTCCTGCTCCGAAGCCGTCGCGCAGACGCCATCCGTCCAGTCTAGCGCCCGCGCCGCCTTGAGCCACGACACCGGATTGCCGATTTGAATCGCTGTCGCCAGCGTTTTGGGCTGCGCCACCGGCGTCAGATTGCCTTCCCTGCCTGCGGCGCGCCACTGCGCCAGCGGCGCGGCGCCTTCCGCTTGGATGACCGTCAGGCGCGGCATCCGCGGGATGAGACCCAAGTCAAACAGCTCCTTGAAGCCCTTGCCCAGCGCCGAAACGTTGCCCAGATTGCCGCCCGGCACCACCACGCGGTCGGGCGCGCGCCACCGCCGCTGCTGCAACAGCTCGAACGCGATGGTTTTCTGGCCTTCCAGTCGGAAAGGGTTGACCGAGTTGAGCAAATACAGCGGCGTCGTCCGCGTCATCTCGCGCGCGAGTCGCAGGGCGTCATCGAAGTTGCCTTCAATCTGGAGCGTCGCCGCGCCGTAATCGAGACTTTGCGCCAGCTTGCCGTAAGCGATTCGCCCGCCTGGAATAAACACGATGCCTCGCATCCCGGCGCGCGCCGCGTAAGCCGCCAGCGACGCCGACGTATTGCCCGTGCTTGCGCAGGCCACCGCCCGCGCGCCCAGCCGCCTGGCCTGCGCCACGCCCGTGGTCATGCCATTGTCCTTGAACGAGCCGGTCGGATTCATCCCCTGATGCTTGACCGTCAATCGCCTGAGGCCCGCGTAGCGCGCGCTGCGCGGCGCATCCCACAGGGGCGTATTGCCCTCGCCGAGCGTGACGACCTGGCTCGGCGAAGTCGCAAAGGGGAAAAGCTCGCGGAAACGCCAGACGCCGCTCGCGTCATGCGGATGATCGGAAGCCCGTCGCGCATCAAAGATCGCCAACAAATCGGCTAGGCGCGCTTGCCGCCACTCGTACTGCACATCCAACAGCCCGCCGCATCGCTCGCAAGCGTAAATCCGCTCGCCCGCGTCATAGGTGGCTTGGCAGGTCGGCTCGATGCACTGAAGGTAGGCGACTGCGGGCGGAAAGGTTTTGTCGGGCATGGGGCGATAGGCTCTCAAGCGGCGGCGCGCGGTCGGGCAAGGCGCTCAACCGTCTTTGGCAAAACGTCGATGACCCGCGCAATGTCAGCCGCGGCGGTCTCGCAGCTCAAGCTGATGCGAATCGAGCCGCGCACGCGCTCCGCCGGCAGCCCCATGGCGCGCAAGACATGGCTAGGCTCGGTTGAGCCGGAGGAGCAGGCCGAGCCGGTCGAGACGGCGATGCCGGCCAAATCCAGCGCAATGACGAGCCGGTTGGCGTCGAGGCCATCGAAGCCAAGGTTGGCGATGCTCGGCAGGCGCGGCGATTCGCCGCCGTTGACAGCCAGGCTGGGTATTCGCTTCCGAAGCTCGCGCTCAAGCTCATCGCGCAGGGCGCGGACGGCTTCCATCTGATCGAGCCGCTCGGCGGCAAGCTGCGCGGCGCGCCCCAGGGCGACGATGTTGGCGACGGCTTCCGTGCCGGCCCGGCGGTCGCGTTCCTGATGACCGCCAAGCTGCTGAGGCGCAAGCCGGACATGCTTGGCGACGTAAAGCGCGCCGACGCCCTTCGGGGCGTGAAGCTTGTGCCCGGACAGCGAGAGCAAGTCGGCCTGCAACTGACGAACGCTGACGGGAATTTTGCCGACCGCCTGCACGGCGTCGGTGTGCAGAAAAATCGCCTGGCCGCGCCGGCGGCGCTCGGCGACCAGCGC
This sequence comes from uncultured Chloracidobacterium sp., assembly GCA_937966115.1. Lineage (GTDB taxonomy): Bacteria > Acidobacteriota > Blastocatellia > Chloracidobacteriales > Chloracidobacteriaceae > Chloracidobacterium. Next base: position 4,959 of record CALCKX010000086.1, read on the forward strand.
GCCGATGTCAGCGATGGGCTGGAGCGTCCCGACCTCGTTGTTGGCGAGCATGATCGTCACCAACAACGTGTCGTCCGCGAGCGCGGCGGCGACATCCTCCGCCCTCACGCGCCCGGCGGCGCCGACCGGCAGGCGCGTGACACGCAGTCCGGCCGCCTCGAGCGCCTGACAGGGCGCCAGAACAGCCGGATGCTCGAAAGCGGTCGTGATGATGTGGCTGCGATGGCTAGAGCGATACGCGCCAACGACGCCCTGAATGGCGAGGTTGTTCGCCTCCGTGCCGCCGCTCACGAAGGCGATCTCAGCCGGCGCGGCGCCAATGAGCGCCGCCACGGAGCGCCGCGCCTGCTCGATGGCGGCGCGGGCGCGCTGCCCGAAGGCGTGGACGGACGAAGCGTTGCCAAACTGTTCGGTCAGGTAAGGCAGCAAGGCGGCGGCTACTTCGGGCAGGACGCGGGTGGTCGCCGCATTGTCAAGATACACTGGGTTGGGTTGAGCTGGCGCCGTCAACACAATCGAGTTTTTCAGCCGGTCTCTTTTAAAGCTAAGTAAGCAGTTAAGTAAGCGCGAGTCAGCCGGCGTAGCGCCGCAGCGCGGCGTACAGGCGGGCCGCTTCCTTCGGACGCGGCAGCGAGCCTTCGACGACCTCGCGGCTGGCAACCGTTCGGCCATAAACAGCCCGATTGGCGTCATCGTCCACCTGCAACGTCGAGCCTTCAAGCGAAAGCCCCGCGAAAACGCCCTGCGCGCGGGAGTAGGCTAGAATCTCGGCCTGCATCTGGATGTCCGTCCCGGCTTTGAGATTGCGTCCGACCGGGCCGGCGGCGACGGAAGCGTCCGCGCCAAGCTGAAACTTGTTGGAGGCGAGCTTTTCGATGCCGCGCCGGTTCATCACCAGTAAAATGATGTCGCTGCTTTGTCCCCCAACTTGAAGACCGAAGCTCCCGCCGCCCAGCGTCACAAAGCCCGGCGGCCCCCACTGGCGATTCGGCTGGCGAACCACCATGACGCCGCGCCCAAACTGCCCGCCGACGATGAGCGCGCCTTTCTTGACGCCCGGGATGAACACCAGCCCCTCGCACTGGCGCAAAAAGTCGGGCGACAAGCCCCGATCCGACGAGCGCATGATCTCGGCGAGGATTTCCGCCGAGCGATCAAGGCGCTCGCGCACCTTGCGATCAATTTTGGTCACGGCAGCGTCGGCCGGAAAGCCGCTGGCGAGCAGCGGCGCGCCGACGAGCAATCCTGCTGCCGCTGCGCGAAGTAATTTACGCATTACCGAATGCCTCCTGTAAAATGTGCGCCATCAGACAGTTTGAAAGCGCATCCAGCCTCTTCAATGGCCTGGCAAGGCAAACCCCTGCAAGCAGACGGCTTTGCCGGCGCGTGGCCCGTGGCACCCTACACTAATCCTTCCATCCGATTCAACGCCGCTGGCGCCAAGCCAACGGAACCCAAACGAGGCAGAACGCTTATGACGACGACACCTGTCAAAGGCAACTGGAAGCAAACGCTTGAGCGGTTTTTCATGCTGGACCTGCTCAAGGGCTTCGCGCTGACGTTCAAGTACACGAGAAAGGTCTTGACCGAACCCCGCGGCACAGGCGGCAACCCGTTGCGCGGCGCTTACACGGAGTTTTACCCCGAAGAGCGCCCCAAGGTCAGCGAGCGGTTCCGCGGCGCGCCGCGGCTGAATCTCGACCCGGCGACGGGCGATACGCTGTGCATTGCCTGTAATCTATGCGCGCTGGCCTGCCCGGAAAACTGCATCAACGTCGGCGCCGTCAACCGCGTCGTGATGGAAGACGGCAAGGCGAAGAAGAAGAAAGTGCTGGCGACCTACGTCTATGACACGTCGCGGTGCATGTTCTGCGACCTGTGCGTTGAAGCCTGCCCGACGGATTGCATCGAGCTGACCCAGGAATTCGAGCTGGCGAGCTACAACCGGGCCAGCATGGTGTGGGACCGCGAGCACCTCGAAAACGGGCGCGAGATCGTCCGCTACGGCAAGCTCAACTAAGACTCTTTCCAAGGCTCCTGCGGTCGCCTGCCTTCCGACGGAGCTTGACGCTTTCCTTGGGATGCGCGCCGGCGCGCATCCCAAAGTCGTTTTGGGGCTTGCCGGTCTGTGCCGAGCCGCGCACAATCTGGCGCGCCATCAGCCTTCGCGCCTTGCGGATGACCGGTCAGCGATGTCCTCCCGCTCTTCCCCCGCATCTACGCCGCGCCTGGTCGTGCTTACCGGCCTCAGCGGCTCCGGCAAGCAGTCGGCGCTTAATGCGCTGGAAGACCTCGGCTACTTTGGCGTGGATAACTTGCCGGTCGCCCTGCTGCCGACCTTCGCCGAGCTGTGCCGACGCTCGGAGGGCGGCATCGCCCGGGCGGCCGTCGTCGCGGACGCCCGCGAGCCGGCATTCGTCGCGGCTTTTCCCGCCGCCTACGCCCGCCTGCGCGAGCTGGTCGGAGATGTCCGGCTGCTTTTTTTCGAGGCCACGGATGAAGTCCTGATGCGCCGCTACAGCGAGACGCGCCGACCGCATCCGCTCGACGCTGCCGGACGCCAGACGCGCGGGCTACGCGCCTCGATTGCCGCCGAGCGCGCGTTGCTGTCGCCCATCCGAGAGATGGCCGACCGCGTCATCGACACTTCCAGCCTGACGATTTACGACCTGCGGCGGCAACTCGGCGAGGCGCTGGGCAGCGGACGGACGGCGCGCATGCGCGTTCTGCTGCTTAGCTTTGGCTTCAAGCACGGCGTCCCGCCGGAAGCCGACTTGGTGCTCGACGTGCGCTTTCTCAAAAACCCGCACTACATTCCCGAGCTGCGTCCGTTGACGGGCCGGGACGCGCCGGTTGTCGCCTTTTTGTCCGCCGACGAGGAAGTGGAGGAAACGCGAAAGCGTTTGGCGGAGCTGCTGGCGTTCGTCGTCCCGCGTTACGCGCGCGACGGGCGCAGCTATCTCACCATCGCCATTGGCTGCACCGGCGGCAAGCACCGCTCCGTGATGATGGCCGAGAGCTTGGCCAAGGAAGTTCGCAAGCTGCGCTTTGCCGCCCGCGTCCGCCACCGCGACATCGCCAAGTGACGCGACCCGCGCCTGCACGAAATCGGGCGCCGCGCCGGCGCTCGCCCCCGCGCCTTACACGAAATCGTTGATTCGCCGCGCGCGCCGCGCCAGCCGCTAAGCTGAAAAAATCTAACAAAATAACAAACAAAGGGTTTTACAGCTTGATTCGCATTGCGGGCGGCTGTCTTTTTTCGGCCCGACCGCCGCGCCTGGCATAGCGTTTGCGCATATTTGGGCATCAAGGACGAGCGGCCCGCGCGCTCGCCAGGTTTACGATGGAGGACAACCGCGATGACATCAACGGATATGATCAAGCAGTCACAGACGCCGAAGCTGGTCGCCGGCGGCTTGACCCTGTTATTGCTGGGCGGCGGTATCGGGGCGTTGGCGACGCGTCCGAGCGCGCCGCCGGCGACGGCTCAACCAGCGCAAGCTTCAACCGCGCCGGCGCCGCCGGTTCCAGCGCCGCCGATAGCCACTCCGACGGCGGAGGGCACGGTACAGATTCAAGGGCAAACCTATCGCTTAGTCCCGGAAGGGACGCCAGCCGCGTCGCCCGCTCAGCCGGCGACGACCGACCTGCCGCCGCTGACGCAGGTTCGTCGGAATCGAAACTCGCAGACGCCGCGGGCGCGGGCCGCCGCGCAGCGCGCCTACTACAACTATGACAACGCGCCCGCTGCCAATCGGCGCGGCTCGTGGTGGCAGCGCAACCGGCGGGACGTGGTGACGATTGCCGCCGGAACGGGCCTCGGCGCGGGCGTTGGCGCCTTGGCTGGCGGCAAGAAAGGGGCTGGGATTGGCGCGCTCGCCGGCGGCGGCGGCACGGCGCTTTACACCTACGGCCTGCGTCGCCGCAACTAATAATGCTGCAACAGGCGCGAGAGCCGCGCATTCAAGGCGCGCGCATTCAAGCGCGCGTCAGGCGCGAGATGGGAGGCTTTCGAGATGAAACCAGCGGCGCTTCGCGCGCAACTCCCGCGAACTAGCTTACTGGTTGCGGCGCTCGTCATCGCGAGCGCCGCCGCCTTTGCCGCGCGCCGTCCGCCCGGCGCGGCGCAACCAACCAGCAAAGCGAAACGAATCGTCGCCCGCGCCGCGCCGCCCGCCCCGGTCGCTTGGCGCGAAGACCGGCGCGGATTGCGCATCCCGGCGTGGATCAACGGCGTTGGGCCGTTCGAGTTCGTCGTGGATACCGGCGCCGGCATCACCCTGCTGTCGCCGCGGGCGGCAAGCCAGGCCCGCGTGACCGATACCGGACGCGCCATCATTTTGCAGGGGACGGGGCGGGGCGCGGGCGCGCCCCAGCGCCTAGTCGCCGCGCGGACGCTTGCCATCGGGGACGCCGAGAATCGATTGCCCAACGTTGGCCGGATGGTCGTCGCGCCGGCGCTTCCCGCCGATGTGGATGGCGTGCTCGATCCGACCGAGGCCTTTGGCGACCTGGGCTATGAGCTAGACTTCCCGAATCAAACGTTGGGGCCGCTGTCCGAGCGCCGGACGCTGAGCGGCGCGCCAGCGCGGTGGCTGCCGGAAGCCGCCGGGCGGCGGCCATTCGCCCGCATCAACGGGCGGGAAGTCGCGCTGATCGACACGGGTTCGAGCTTTGGGCTAGCGGTTCCAGCGGCAAAAGCGGCATCCCTTGGCATCGAGGCCGCTGGGCGCGTCCCAATCCGCAGCGCGCGGGATGTCGCCGGCAGCTCCTTTCAGGTCGCGCGGGTCGCGCCGACCAAAGTTTGGCTGGAAAGCCTATTTCTCGAGCAAGTGCCGACCGACATTCTCTATGGCGCGGATGCCGCCACGCCGCTTTTGCTCGGACGCGACGCCCTGCGTCCCTTTCACCTTCGCTTCGACCTGCGCCGGCGCGTCATTATCTTCGGACTCGCCGAAACCAAGCCGGCGGCGCCCCCCGCCGCTCGCGACTGACCCGCCCGGCATCGCGCGTAAACTATTACAAAAACGCCATTGGGTCTTGTTTTAGCCCCAGCTCGTCCAGTAGTCTGGCGCTTAGAAAGCTTCAGCGCTTGACTCGACGAACATGGGGGCTGCCCCGCATGCGACCGCGCGCCGCTCACTTACGAAGCTTCGCGGCGCGCGGCCAGACGCGCGGGGCGAGTCTCATCGAGGCGCTTCTCGTCGTCGTCGCGCTTGGCGTTTTGCTAGCGCTGTCGGCTTTGGCTTACCAGTGGGCGGTGGTTGTCGCGGCTGAGCGCCGCGCCGTCAAAAACGTCCGCGCCATGGTCACGGCCCAGACCGCCTACTTTGCGACACAGGGCCGCTTTGGCACTTGGGAGCAGCTCATCGATCACATGGGACTTCTGGATGGGTTTGAGCGGCGGTTAGCGGGCGTGGCCGCCAGCGAGGTCATTGGCGATGGCTGGTATGGCTACAGCTTTCGCTTCGAGTCAAACGCCGCCGGCTTCACGCTCGACGCCGATCCGCAGCCAGCCTATGTCCGGCGCTGTCGGCGCTTTCGGTATCGCTTGCGCTCTACGGTTTCCCGTCGTCAAACGGGGATAATTCTGGCGGCTTTGCCCAGCGAGGACTCGCCGCCGGAGTCCGCTTATCAGCCATTCAACCCGTAACGTCTCCGCGGCGCGCGAGACGCTTCATCTTGACTTCACTAATCAAGCTCATGCTCAACTTAAGCAAACCCAAGGAGGGAACTTTCATGGCACGAAAACGCTCGCTGCTCGCCCTGCTGGTCGCGGCGCTGCTGACCGGCTTTGGCGGCTTGGACTTCGCGCGCGCGCAGGAAGCGCCGGCGACTGAAGAAGGGGCCAAGCCCAAGAGGAAAAAGCCCCGCGGCAACAACCCCAACACCGACTACGGCAAAGCCCAGACCATGCTCAAGGAAGCCGGTCTCTATGCGGGCGAAGTGACCGGCTACAAGAACGCCGAGACCACGGAAGCCATTCGCAAGTATCAAGAGCAGAACGGCTTGAAAGTGACCGGCACGCTCAACAACGAAACCCGCGAGAAGATGGGTCTGCCCAAGCGCAAGCCGCCGGTCAAAAAGAAGCAGGAAGAAGGCGGCGAGGCGACGCCTTCATAGGTCCGGGCGCGACTTCCGACGGAAGCGCGCCGGCCGGCTTAAAAGCGACATTTGAAAGCGACAGCGGTTTCGGCGTATGCTCGCAGCGTCGAAACCGTTTTTTCCTTGGTCGCCTAGCTCATGGAAATCATCATCAACGGCGAAAAGCGGGCGCTGACCGGCTCGCCCACGCTGGCGGAACTCCTGGCGGAACTTGGCCTGCCTGATCCGCGCCGCGTCGCCGTCGAGCGCAACGGCGCGCTCGCCCCGCGCGACCAATGGGGCGAGCTCCGGCTTGCCGACGGCGACCAGCTCGAAATCGTTCACTTTGTCGGCGGCGGCTAAGCGGCTTCCGCCCAACTTGCGCCATGGCTAACGTTTCGCCCTCAGATGTTTTACCCGCGGAGGACACCCTCGTCATCGCCGGCCGCCGCTTCAACTCGCGGCTGATGATTGGCACGGGCAAGTATCCCGACCTGGACACCATGCGCGCCGCGCACCAGGCTTCTGGCGCGGAAGTCGTCACGGTCGCCGTTCGCCGGGTCAACCTCGCTGACCGCTCGGCTGGGTCGCTGATGAACTATCTCGACCTCGACCGGATGCTCATCCTGCCGAACACGGCTGCCTGCTACACAGCGGAAGACGCCATTCGGGCGGCCCGTCTGGGCCGCGAGCTGCTTGGGACGGCGTGGGTCAAGGTGGAAGTCATCGGCGACGAAAAAACCCTTTTCCCCGACAATGCCGGTCTCATTGAGGCGACGCGCGCGCTGGCGCGGGAAGGGTTTATCGTCCTGCCCTACTTCAACGACGACCTGGTCGTGGCGCGGCGGCTCATAGACGCCGGCGCGGCCGCCATCATGCCGTTGGCGGCCCCCATTGGGTCAGGATTGGGCATTCAGAACTTCACGACGCTGCGCATTCTGCGCGAGATGATCACCGAGGTGCCGATCATCGTGGATGCCGGCGTCGGCACGGCTTCGGATGTCGCCATCGCGATGGAAATGGGCATGGATGGGGTGTTGCTCAATACGGCCGTGGCGACGGCGCAACATCCGCCATTGATGGCGGCGGCGATGAAGCGCGCCATCGAAGCCGGACGCTTGGCGTATCTGGCCGGACGGATGCCGCGCCGCCTCTACGCCAGCGCGAGCAGCCCGCTGGACGGCCTCATCGGGCCGCGCCCGTAACGATGTTTCGCCTAGACGCCAAAACGGCGCTTATCACCGGCGGATCAAGCGGCATCGGGCGCGCTATCGCCGAGCTTTTCGCCGAAGCTGGCGCGCGGGTCGCCATCGTGTCGCGGCGGTTGTCGGCCGGACAGGAAGCCGTCGCGCATCTGACGCTGATGGGCGGTCAGGCAATTCACATTCAGGGCGACGTGACCGACGAAGCCGATGTCCGGCGCAGCTTGGACGCGACGCTCGACCGCTACGGACAGCTCGATATCGTCGTCAACAACGCGGGCGTCAACCGCCGCGCCGCGCTTGAGGCGACGACCGATGACGACTGGCGCGAGACCTTCGATGTCAACGTCCGGGGCGCGCTGCTCTACGCCAAGCATGCGATGCCGCGCTTCCAGGAACAGCGTCACGGTTGCATCATCAACATCGCGGGCCTGCTGGCCGTCAAGGGCGGCGCGGGCGCGTCGCCGGCGTTTGCCGCGTCGAAGGGGGCGCTCCTGTCGCTGACGAAATCGCTGGCCGCGCGGTATGGTCGCGACGGCGTGCGGGTCAATTGCATTTCGCCCGGCTTCGTCCCAACCGAAAGCAACCGGCGACTCATTGACGACGCGCCCAACCCGGCGGCGCGCCGCCGCGAGTTCGAGGCGGGCTATCCTTTGGGCCGGCTGGGGCGCCCGGAAGACATCGCCTACGCCGCGCTCTATTTGGCGTCCGGCGAAGCGGGCTGGGTGACGGGCATCAACTTGGTCGTGGACGGCGGTCTGCTCGCCAAATGAGGCCGGACGAGCCGAAGCCATGAGCCGAAGCCATGATCAGCCAACCTGATCATCGCGCTGAGCGGGATGCCAGGCGCCGGGACGGCGACGGGCTGGGCGAAGCGTCGAACGCCTTCCTCGCATCGCAGGCGCATTGGCTGAAGCCCGGCTGGAAAGCCCTCGCCGTCGCCGATGGCGAAGGACGCCATGGCGTCTGGCTGGCGGAGCAAGGGCTGGGAGTCCTTGGCGCGGGGCGCGAGCGCGGCAGTTGGCGGCGCGTCGCCCTGACGCTTGGATGCGCGCTGAATGCTCCGACCTGCTGACGATGACGCTCCCGAAGCCAAGCTTGATGTCGTCGCGGCGATTTTCATTCAGATCGCCGGATCGCCGGCAAGCCCGCCCGGCTTTTGAATGCCGACTGACACTAGACGCTAGCTAACAAAAGCGCCGCCGCTCGCGGCGCCTGGAGTCGCATCCATCCCGCCGCTGGGGGGGCTTGAGCGCCGGCGCGACCTGCGCTATGCTACAAAAACCACACGCAACATTCCGGAAACCTTCGGAATATCGCTCGCAACCTCTCTCTGAAAAGCCCCATCGGTTTTGAGAGACTCAACCCCAGCTTGCGGAGGCTTTGAGTATGCAGCGTTCTATTCTCACACTGACTTTATTAGCCAGCGCCTGCGCGGTTGGCGCGCCGCCCGCCGCCGCCCAGGCGATTAGTCAGCAACCGACAACGGAGGTTCCGATGCGGGGCGCCGGCGCCGCGAGCATGCCTGAGCAGTTCATCGTGTCCGCCAAGGCTGGAACCATCAACTTTATCGAGGGCGCGGTGACGGCCTGCCGCGCCAAGGAAGCGGACGCTTGGCGTCCCGTCACGGCGAGCAGCCGCCTCAAGGCCGGCGACCGGCTGCGGACGGGCGCCGACGGGCGCGCTGAACTCCTGCTCAATCCCGGCTCATACCTGCGACTCGACCGCGAAGCGGAAATCGTCCTGACCAATCCCAACCTCGACGCGCTGACCATTGAAGTCGCCCGCGGCAGCGCCCTGTTTGAAATCACTGGCACCGATGGCACAGAACTCTTCATGCGCATTCTGACGCCCCGGGGCGCGATCAACCTGGCGCGTAACGGACTCTATCGCGTCACCGCTCCGGCGGAAGGGGCGACGACTGTCGCCGTCGCCAAGGGACGCATCGCCGTTGAGCAAGGCGGCAAGCTGACGCCGGTCAAGGATAAGCAACTGGTCACGCTTGACGGCGCGACGCTGACCGCCGCCAAGCTCGACAAGCAAGCTCAGGATGACTTCGACGCCTGGAGCCGCAGCCGCGCGAAAGCCCTCCGCGACGCCAATGCCCGCCTCAAGGACCGCGACGTGCTGGCGGCTTTCAACGGCTGGCAGCAGAGCGGCGCTTACGGCTTTGGCTATGCGCCCTTCTTCGGCCTCTGGCTCTTTGACGGACGGCTGGGCGGCTACACTTTCTTTCCGTTTTACGGCTTCTGGAACTCGCCCTATGGCTTTGGGTACGGAACGTCCTGGGGGCTGCCGTGGGATTTCTATCGCCCGATGCCGCTCCCAATGAATTCCAATCCCAATGCGCCTGTGGCGGCCGGAACGCGCCAAGCGCCGGCGTCCGCCCCGCTCGCGCCGGCTGACACGCCGCTCGACCCGCATCAGCCCGGACATGAGCCAGTCGGCGAAATGAGCGCTCAGCGTCCCTCGCCGACGCTCCGTCCCAGCCCGACGCCGCCCGGCCGCCAGCCGCTCGCGCCGCGCTCGACGGCTGGCCTGTCCGGCGATGACGACTACCTGCCCGCATTGCCCCGGCGGGAGATTCCCGCGCCCGGCGCTCGCCCCGCGCTGGATGCCGGCGGCTACGGCAAGCCCGGTTATGAGCCGCCGATGCGCGGCGGCCTCATGCGCGGCGGGATGACGCCCGACTATGGCGGCATGCCGGCGCGCGGCGGCTATGGCGGCGATGCCGGCCCCGGCATCAGCCCCGGCGCTGGCGGCGCCCTGCGAACCAGCCCGCCGATGCGAGCCGGCGGCGAAGGCTCGCCCCGCACCCAAAGCCCGGTGGTGGAGTAATCCGACGACTGGCTCCGAAAACCGACTCCGAAAGCTGACTCGGAAAACTGACTTGGCGGCCGGCTTCCCGGTCGCCAGGCTTTTTTGGTGAAAAATCCTGAGGCGACCGACCAGCGCCCAAGCTGATTTCAAGCGCGCAAGCTGTTTCTAAGAGCGATGGAAATTGAGTTTCTAGGCACGGGCACGTCGGTCGGCGTGCCGATGATTGGCTGCGAGTGTTCAACCTGCGTCTCCGAAGACCCGCGCGACCGTCGCCTGCGCGTCTCGCTGCTGGTTCGCCATCGCGGGGCGCGCATTCTGATTGATCCAGCCATTGATTTTCGTCAGCAGGCGTTGCGCGCCGGTCTGAAATCGCTCGACGCCGTCCTCATCACGCACGCCCACGCCGACCATGTCTTCGGCATTGACGACTTGCGGGCGCTGAACTATCGCCAGGGCGCGATGCCGTGCTTCGCCAGCGCTGAAACCTGGGAAAGCCTCTACCGCATGTTCAGCTACGCTTTTGGCCCGCCGGGGCCGTCGAGTCGGCCGCGACTCGTGCCGCATGTCATTGGCGGCGACTTCACGCTTTGCGGGCTGCATGTCGCGCCGGTCGAGTTGCCGCACGGCGACATGACCACGCTTGGCTTTCGGCTCAACGACTTCGCCTACATCACCGACTGCAACGCCATCCCCGACGCCATCTGCGAGCGGTTGCTCGGGTTGGAGACGCTGGTTCTCGATTGCGTCCGCTATGCGCCGCACCCGACGCATCTGCATCTGGAGGCGGCGCTGGGCTACATCGAGCGGCTGCGGCCAAAGCGGGCGTATTTGACGCACATGGCGCATGACATCCGCCATGCCGAGCTGGAGGCGCGCTTGCCGCCGGGCGTTTGGCTAGCCTACGACGGGCTGCGGCTCGAGGCGAGCTAGGGCGCTCGCCGTCTGGGGCGCTCGCCGTCAAAGCGGAAAGCGGACCGGCGACGAGCGAGCGAGGCTTTCGCTAGCCCTTGAAAGCTCCCCTGAAAGCGCCGCCTCACGTCAGCAGCAATCTGCGCGCGGCGTCTCCAAGTTCCTTTGATGAAAATGGCTTCCCCAGTCGCTCGACGCGGGCGGAGGGCGGCAGGGCGGGGAGAGCGTCTTGCTTGAACAAGCCGCTGATCAACAAAAATCGCTCGCACAAGCCGCGCTCAGCCAATTCGGCGATCAGTCGCCCCCCGTCCATCTTGGGCAACGAAAAGTCGGACACGACCAGCGTCAGGGGCTTTCCAAGCTCCTCGGCAATTGACAGCGCTTCGGCGCCGTCCCCCGCCTGGCGAACGCTCGCAAAGCCCATCTCCGACAATTGCTCGGTCAATATCCCCCGCAACTGCGACTCATCCTCGACGACCAGCGCCACGGCGTCCGGAGGCAAAGACAGCGGCGCCGGCGCGACATAGCCGCCTGAAGGGTTGCCGCTCGCCGCCGTCTCGGACGCAATCGGGAAAAACAAGGCGACGGTCGTCCCCTTCCCCGGAGCCGAATCCACGGTGATGAAGCCGCCGCTTTCCATCACGAAGCCATAAACCATCGCCAGGCCCAGCCCTGTTCCCTGCCCGACCGCCTTGGTCGTAAAGAATGGCTCGAACAGCCGCTGGGCGGTTTGGTCGTCCATGCCAATGCCGGTATCGCGCACGGCGACCATCGCATAATCGCCCTGCGGCGGCTCCTTGTAAAAGACGCGCGCGGGTTCTCGCGCGAGGTCTCTGGCCGCGATGGCTCGTCGCGCAACCGTCACCGCGAGGCGTCCGCCATCTGGCATGGCGTCGCGGGCATTGACGATGAGGTTGATCAGGGCTTCGGAAAAGTGATTGCTGTCGAGGTAAGCGCACAGCGCCTGCGCCTCAGCTTCCAGCGGCATCAGAAGCGGGCTGTCAATCTCGATCTGCGCCGGGAGCAACTGGCGCGCCATATCCAGCGATTCGCTCGCAAGGCGATAGACATCAATGATTTCCGGCCTACCTTCACGCTGCCTGGAGAACAGCAGGAGATCTTGCACCAGCGCCGCGCTTGGCTGCCATCAGCAGCTTATCGAGACGCTGCGCCGTCGCGGGCGATGAGTCGCGGACATCGCGGCGCGCGACTTCGCCGTAGCCCTGGATAATCGCCAGCAGGTTGTTGAAATTGTGGGCGATCCCCGCCGCCAACTGCCCGAGGGCCTCCAGCTTTTGGAAGCGCTGTCGCTGCGCCGCGATGTAGCGCCGGACGGTAGTTTCACGCTGCACCGATACCCAGTGCAAGCCTTTGCCATCCGACTCGCGAATCACGGGCGAGATCGCGAGCTCCACCCAAAACTCGCTCCCATCCTTGCGGTAGTTGAGAATCTCAATCGTAATCGGCTGCCAGGCTTGCAGCGCCGCGCGGATTTTAGCCCGCGCTTCGGGCGACGTTCTTGGCCCTTGCAAAATGCGGGGCGTTTGACCAATCACTTCCGCCGCGGCGTATCCGGTCATCCGCTCAAACGCTGGGTTGACGTAAACAATGCGCGGACCCGGCAAGTCAATTAGCTCGGCTTCCGTCACCAGCACGACATCGTTGATGGTCGCGAGAACGTGCTCGTAAAGCGCGACGCGCTCCTGGCGCAAGGCGTCATCGGTGATGTCGCGCAGAACGGCAAAGACTTCTACAGCCTTCCCGGCAGCGTCGCGCCGAACATCGCCGACGCACGCCATGCGGCGTTCGCCGGTAGTCGGATCCAGGGAGCGATAAACGCGCTTGAACGGGACGCCTTCCGCTATCGCTCGCGCAAAGGCCAATTCAAGCCTTTCGCGATCATCGGGAATCGCGAGCCGGGCGATGGCGTCGCTCAGGCTGACAGGCGTCTCGGCCGGCGTCTCTCCCGACAGCGGCCCCCAAAAGCGCTGGGAGCGCGCGTCGTATCGGCATAGGCTTGCCTCCGTCAGACGCTCTAGCAAAGCGAAAGCCTGGCGAAGCTCAAGGTAGCGCTCGTCATAGCGCGCGAGGATTCGCGCTAGCAATGCCGCGGCTCGGTCAGCAGCGACGCCCGCTAGGTCCTGAGTCAGCCGGGCGTGGATGCTGGCTAGCGCGCTTGCTGGCGGCCAGTCAGCGGGGTTGAGTGAATGTAGAAAGTCTTCCAGCGCGCTCCCGCCAGGCAGTGATTGCAGAGCGTCCGCGTAGAGACGCTCAACGCGATCAAAACTGGACATATAGCGAGGTGAGATACAGGGATATTAGGGCGGGGGCAGACCTTTACGTGAGCCTTCAAAGGCTACTGCGCCTCGTTTCAAAAGTCTAGCTTGTTTATTTCAGCCGCGGGATGGGAGCTCGCTTTTGCTTGCGAGAGAGCGGCGCACGGCGTTCGCCCAAGCGCCAATCGCGCGCCGGTCAGCGCGGACTCAACAAGTCAACGCCGTTGGACTCCGCGTACTCGCGCAACGCGGAAGCGCCCTGGCGCGCCAGAACAAAGACTTCATACTCCGGTCAGGGGAACGACGTAGAGCAGCTTGATCGGGCCGTCGGCGTCTTCAAGCGTATCGGGATCGGCTTCGGTCAATGCCGGATGCAGCCAAACGTCGAAGCGGCGGGCGAAGCCGGGAATGCCCTCGGGCGCGCAGACGCGCCCGCGCCAGTCAAAGCGCGCTTCCGGCGCCCGCGCGGCAGCTCCCATTTGGGACAGGAAGCTAGCCGCCGCAGCTTGTTCGGCAAGATCGAGCTGGCGCTTGACCAGCCAGTGCAATTCGATAGGCGAGCCGGCGGCGGCGCGGGCGGCATCGGAAAGCCCCAGCGTATTGAAGGCGGTCGCCGCGCCATCGGGATCCTCCCAAACGGCGATATGCAGATTGTCCAGCGCGGCGAGGCGCGTCGGCCGCCCCCACTGCTCGGCAAGCCGAAAAAACAGCCGCCGCATGCGCGGCGTCGGCATACTGACTGGCGGGCGGGTGGGCATATTGGCTGGCAGGCTGGCTGGGGCTGATGGCCGGGACGCGGCCGGCTGCTTTTGGCGGACTTGGCTTTACGCGGCGCTTCAGGGCGCGGGCGCCACGTCTTCAACGATGCCGCTGCGGATGACGACCTGACAGGGAGCGCCCACGCGCAAGCGCGAAAACACCTCGGCGGAAACCGGATGCTCATAGACTTTCGGACTCTTCGCCGACCGGACGCGCGCCACGTAGCGTTCCGCCCGCTTGCCGGCGCGATAGTCCGGCCCGGGCGGCAGCTCCGGCCAGCGCGGGTTAGGCGTGGCATCGGTTTCCGTCAGCTCGCGAACGGCCACCCACCGGTCGCCGGTTTCGCCGGGCGGCGCCGGCTGGCGCTGCTCGAGCTGAATTGTCCGCTCCCACTCCAAGCCGACGACGGTCATCAGCGTCGCCTGCGGGCGCGTGGCGTAATACAGCAAGCCCGAAAAAACCGCGCCGGTCAGCAGCAGCATGCCGCCTACCGCCAGCAAAAGCGATTTGAGCGGAAAGCCCGCCTCAGCCGGCGGCGGCGCGGGCGGTTGCGAGTCAAGCTCAGGCTCAGTCATTGGAGTCATCCTGCGCGCCTATGCCGGTCTCTCCTCGGTCTCTCCTTGTCACTGTCGCCGCCACTGTCGCCCCGCGCTTGGGGCGCGAGCCCCAAGGCGCGGATTGAGCAAGCCGGGCGCGGCGGGAAGTCACTCGTGACGCCCCGCGCAGCCGCGTCCTTGGAAAGGAAACATAACCGCGCTTTCCAGCCGCCGCAACGCGACCGATACGTTGACGCTCGCCGTTGGAGCCGACTATCGTCCAGCGCGGCATAGCGTTTTTTGGCTTTATGGCTCACCCGGCACGACAGCTTCACCGACTCACGGAAACCGAACTCATCGAAATTTTCACTCGCTGGCAGGCGTTTGTCGCCCCGCGCGCGCGGCCGCCGCGCGCCATCGAAGTGACGTTCTACCCGTACGTCGGCATCAACAACACCATTCGACTGCGTGACGGCATATTGTATGCGCGGCTGTCGGACATGCTGATTGACGCGCCGACGCCAGTCATCGAAGCGGTGGCCGGGATTCTCCTGGCGCGCTTGTTCCGCAAGCCAATTCCGCTGCGCTGCACGGAAGTGTTCCGCGATTACGCGCGTTCGCAGCCGGTGACGCGCCTGGCGGAGCAACGGCGCCGCGAGCGCGGCTTCAAGCTCGTTTCCGGGTCGCGCGGCAAACAGTATGACCTCGAAAGGCTGTTCCAGCGTCTCAACCAGCGATACTTTGGCGGGCGACTGGCGCGCCCGGCGCTGACCTGGAGCCAACGCCGGACGCGCCGGACGTTCGGCCACTACGACGCCGCCCACCACACGATTGTCATCAGCCGCACGCTCGATGACCAACGGACGCCCCAAGCGGTGGTGGAGTATGTGCTGTATCACGAAATGCTTCACATCAAGCACGGCGTGACCCATATCAACGGGCGGCGCTGCGTCCATACGCCGGCTTTTCAGGAAGATGAGCGACGTTTTGAAGATTATGACGCCGCGTCGCGCTGGCTCTGCGACCTAGCCGAAGCCCTCAGCGCGCCGCGCGGACGGTCGAAGGCAGCCCGCGGCAAGCGCGTCCCGGACTAACGGCAACAACATGCGAGAACATGCAAGCGAGTCAAGCCATCATGGACGACGATGCGGGCAAAGATGATGTCGCGCCGGCGGCGCTTGATTTGATTTGCTGCGTGGCGTGCCGCGTCCCGGTCACGCTGACGCCCGACCGGCGCGGCGTCCGGTGCCGACGCTGTCAACGAGTGTACCCGATCGAGGACGGGATTCCCCAGATGCTACTCGAGAAAGCCCGCCGCGCCTCCGAAGCGGCGCTCGACAGCCTGCCGCCCGCCGATGGCTAGCTGGCTGGACGCGCCTCCCAGCGAGCGCCGGGGCTGGCGCGCCCGCCTGAAAAATGGCTAGTCTGAAACAGGGCTAGTCTGAATGATGCTGGCGCGATGCGGCCGGAGCGGCGACGGCCAGGAAAAGGGAGCGAGCGGGAAAAGCGGGCGGATTGGGCGCATCGCCGGCGAGCGGCGAGGCGAGGGCGAGCGCAAGGAGCACCTAAGGAGCACCTTATGAGATTTGCAACGGATGTCATTCACGCGGGTCAGTCGCCAGAGCCAGCCACCGGAGCCGTGACCGTGCCGATTTACCAAACCTCAACCTATGTTCAGGAAGGGCTTGGGCGGCACAAAGGCTATGAGTACGCCCGGACGCAAAATCCAACCCGCGCGGCGCTGGAAGCGAGCGTGGCGGCGCTGGAAGGCGGGGTGGCCGGTTTCGCCTTCGCGTCGGGCATGGCGGCCATTCATGCCGTGATGACAGCGTGCCTCAGAGCGGGCGACCACGTCGTGGTGTCGGACAACACGTATGGCGGGACCTACCGCCTCTTCGAGCGCGTGCTGACGGATTTTGGGCTGACATTTGACTATGCGGACGCGAGCGATGTCGCCCAGGTCGAGGCGGCGCTGCGCCCCGCGACGCGGATGGTGTTTCTCGAAACGCCAACTAACCCGGTCATGCGCCTGTGCGACATCGCGGCTATTGCGCAGATGGCGCGCCCGAAGGGCATCCGCGTCGTCGTGGACAATACCTTCATGTCGCCCTATTTTCAGCGCCCGCTCGCGCTCGGGGCCAGCATCGTCGTGCATTCGACGACCAAGTATCTCAATGGTCACAGCGATAGCGTGGGCGGCGTCGCGGTGGCGACCGAGCCGGAAATCGCCGAACGGCTCGCTTTCATTCAAAATGCCGCCGGCGCGATTTTATCGCCCATGGATGCCTGGCTTACCCTGCGCGGCATCAAGACGCTCGTCGTGCGGATGCAGGCCCATGACGCGAATGGCCGCGTCGTGGCGCAATTCTTGCGCGAGCGCCCGCGCATCGAGCGCGTGTATTATCCGGGCTTGCCCGAGCACCCGCAGCACGCGCTGGCCAAGCGCCAGATGTCCGGCTTTGGCGGCATGCTGGCGTTTGACTTGGGAACGCTCGAAGCCGCCCGCCGGACGCTGGAATCGCTCAAGGTCTTCGCCCTGGCGGAGTCGCTGGGCGGCGTGGAAAGCCTGGCCTGTCATCCGGCCACCATGACCCACGCCAGCGTTCCGCCGGCGGAGCGCCAGCGGCTGGGCATTACGGATGGTCTAGCGCGGCTCTCGGTTGGCATCGAGGACGCGGCCGATTTGTTGGCAGACCTCGATCAGGCATTGACGCAGGTCGGGTGTTGACGCAAGCGCCGCGGCGCCAGTCCAGTCAAGGCTTCTGGAACTTACCCACTAGTCGCTCCGCGCAGGTTGGCTTATACTAATGCATCCGTTCTTGCGATGAGCGAACCTGGGGACTGATCGAGCCGATGTCGTCAGCGAGCGCCGCAGCTCATAAGAAATCGCTTTATATTCGCCACGGGTCGTGGCTGCGCCGCCTGCGGCATTGCTCTTCGACCAGCGGCAAAGTATTTTTGCAGCGTTCTGCCCGAGAAGGCGATGGTCATCGAGACAGCGACGACCGCTACGCTACGGCTTGACGACCAGAAGTCCATGGCTATCGCGCCGTCCTACGGATGAAAAGCTCTCGTTTATACCAATGAAAAGCCCTTATTACTTCACGATGCCATGACCACTGCGACGACTGCCAACGGCGTGAGAAGAATCGAAGTTTATGCGCTAACCGACGTTGGCGTGGTGCGCCCGCACAACGAAGACAACTTTCTAATCGTCAACCTGAGCGATGGACAGAGCTGGACGGCGGAGAACCAGCTACCAGAGCACCCGTTGCTGGTGGAGCTGCGCCCGCCCGATCAAGGCGTGCTGCTCGCGGTTTCGGATGGCATGGGCGGCGCGCTCGCCGGCGAGGTCGCTAGTCATCTGGCGGTGACGCAAGTCTGCGACAGCATGATGCGGCTCCAGCAGGACGCCGAGTTCAAGCGCTTTGGCTTCCATGAACGCCTCCGGTTCGCCATCGAGCGCGCCAATCTCTTCATCAACAGCCAGAGCCAGCGCAGCCCGGAATACGCCGGGATGGGCGCGACCTTCACCGGCGCCGGACTGGACGGGACGATGCTTTATCTCGCGCAGGTCGGCGATTCCCGCGCTTATCTCTTCCGGCAGGAGCTGGTCGTCCAGGTGACGACCGACCAGTCGCTTGTCGAGCAGTTGATTCAATCGGGGCACATCACCCGCGAAGAGGCTGAAACCCATCCATACAAAAATGTCATTCTGCAGGCCCTGGGCGCGACGCCCAGCGTGACCGTCACGGTTGACGGCCTGCCCATTTGTCGCGACGACGTCCTGCTGCTTTGCAGTGACGGGCTTTCCGGCAAGATCAACGGCGAAGACATGCGCGCCATCCTCGACGCGGCGCGCGGCAACCTGCGCCTGGCCTGCCAGCGCATGGTTGACCTAGCGAATGAGCGCGGCGGGGAAGACAACATTACCGTGATGCTACTCCGCTTCACGGGAGACGGCTTCCCAGCCTGCGGCGAAGTGGAAGGATACGATCGCATCACGCCAATTGATCGGGACCAGAACTTGCCCTATCCCACGGAGGACAAGCTTGGGCTTGGCGATGAGCCAACCCAGGAAGAGCCGGATTCCTCGCCCACCCTGGAACTCGCCTCGGAGAGCGGGCCGAATCAGGAACCCGGGCCGGCGGAGTTAGCGATCACCGGCGGGCTTGGGCTAAAGCGGCAGTTTTCCGCCGTCGCGGCGGCGCCCGCGCCGATGCCGGACGCGCCGGCCGCCAATGGCGCCGCGCCGCCGGCCGCCGCGCTGGCGGCGCCCGCGATGGAGCGCGCTTCTAACGATGGGCTGCGCCTGTATCGCCTCGTGGGGGTTAGCGTGCTCGTCATTCTCTCGGTCTGCGCCCTCGTCTGGACCTTTATCAATCGCGGCAAGCATGGGGGGCGTCTGGACGGCTCGGACCCGCCGCGCAACCAAGTCCAGCAAGTCGCCCCGCGCTCATCCTGAACGGTCCATCCCGCCTTACCCTCCTTCCATGCCCGCCGCCGCGCCTGTCGAAGCTCCCGCCATCGAGCTGACCATCGTCATGCCCTGCCTCAACGAGGCTGAAACGCTGGAGACCTGCATCCGCAAGGCCCAGGAATTTCTCAGGCGACACGACATTGCCGGCGAAATCGTCGTTGGCGACAACGGCTCGACGGACGGCTCGCAAGCCATTGCCGAGCGCTCTGGAGCAAGAGTGGTTCCAGTGGCGACGCGCGGCTATGGCGCAGCGCTTTATGGCGCGACGCTGTCCGCGCAGGGACGGTATGTCATCATGGGCGACTCCGACGATAGCTATGACTTCTCAGACCTGATGCCGTTTCTCGAAAAGCTGCGCGCCGGCTACGACCTGGTCATGGGCAATCGCTTCCAGGGCGGCATCCGGCCCGGCGCGATGCCCTGGAAAAACCGTTATATCGGCAATCCCGCGCTGACTGGCATCGGGCGGCTCTTGTTTCGCTGTCCGGCCGGCGATTTCCATTGCGGCTTACGCGGTTACTCGCTCAACGCTTTCAAAAAAATGGATTTGCGGACAACCGGCATGGAGTTCGCCTCGGAGATGGTCATCAAGGCGACGCTGATGGGGCTCCGGATTGCCGAGGTTCCCACGACGCTTTCGCCCGACGGCCGCTCGCGCCCGCCCCATCTGCGCCCCTGGCGCGACGGTTGGCGGCACTTGCGCTTCATGCTGCTCTATAGCCCGCGCTGGCTCTTTCTTTATCCGGGCTTGCTGCTGATTTTGCTGGGACTGGCGGCGGGCGCGTGGCTGCTTCCCGGGCCGCGGCGCGTCGCCAACGTGACGCTCGATGTGCATACGCTGCTTTACGCGGCGCTGGCGGTGATGATCGGCTTTCAGTGCGTGACCTTCGCGCTCCTAGCCAAGGTTTTCGCCATGAATGAAGGCCTCCTGCCGGAAGACCCGCGCCTGACGCGCCTGTTCCGGCACATCACCCTTGAAAGCGGCCTGATGCTGGGCGGGCTGCTCACGGTCGGCGGCTTGGTCGGCTCGGTGACGGCGGTCATCTCGTGGAACGAAGTCGCCTACGGCCCGCTGGACGCGGGACAAACGCTGCGCCTGGTCATCCCGTCGGCGCTGTGCCTGATGCTCGGCTGCGAAACCACCCTCGCCAGCCTTTTTCTCAGCATTCTCGGCCTGCGGATACGGCGAATGTGAGGGGGCTTCCGCCCGCGCAATGAAACCGCTCGACTACCATTTGCAAAACTGGCGCATCGCCATGGTTCGCCCGCACCTTGGGCCAGCCGACCGCATTCTCGACATCGGCGCGTTTGACGGCGCGCTGGCGCGCAAGGCGCGCGACTTCAGGGCCTACGTCGGGATTGACCCTGAAGCCGACCCGGCCCAATCCACGGCGCGCATGCAGCTCATCCGCGGGCGCTTCCCCAACGACCTGCCGCCGCTGGACGAGCCATTTGACGTCGTGACCCTGCTAGCGCTGCTCGAGCACATTCCCGACACCGAACTCGACGCCTTCGCGCGCGCCTGCGCCCAGGCCCTCCGCCCGGGCGGAAAGCTGCTCATTACCGTGCCGCATCCGTTTGTCGATCGGATTCTCGATGTCCTGATGACTTTGCGCCTGCTCGACGGCATGGAAACCGACGCCCACCATGGCTTCGACGTGACGCGCACCCGCGAGATTTTCGAGCGCGCCGGCTTCGAGCTTGCCCTGCACCGTCGCTTCCAGCTCGGCCTCAATAACTTTTTCGCGTTCCGCAAGCGCTGACGCTCGCCGCCGGTCGGATTTTTTCGTCGTGAATTGGCGCGGCGCGGTATAGGCTGGGCCTAGCAGCTTGGTCATTTTACAAACCGTTTGACGCTGGCATGACTCCAACCGTTCCCAACGCTCGACTCGACGCCGACCTGATCATCGGCTCGCGCGGCAGCGCGCTCGCCCTGTGGCAAGCCGAGTGGGTCAAGTCGCAACTCGAGCAAGCCGTTCCGACGCGCCGCGTCGCCATTCAGATCATCAAGACCACCGGCGACGCCATTCTTGACGCCCCGCTGTCGAAAATCGGCGGCAAAGGCGTTTTTACCAAGGAAATCGAAGAAGCCCTCCTGGCCGGCGCGGTGGACCTGGCGGTGCACAGCTTGAAGGACTTGCCAACCCGCCTGCCGGAAGGGCTGGCGCTGGGCTGCGTGACGCGGCGGGAAGATGTCCGCGACGCGCTGGTGGCGCGGGAAGGCGTGCAATCGCTGGATGACCTTCCGCCGCGATCCGTCATTGGAACCAGCAGCCTCCGCCGGCAAGCGCAACTGCTCGCCCGTCGGCCCGACCTCCAGCTCGCCGATCTCCGCGGCAACGTCGGCACGCGCCTCCAGCGCGTGGAGGAGGGTCGCTACGACGCTATCATTTTAGCCTCAGCCGGACTCATCCGGCTGGGCTTCGAGTCGCGCATCGCGCAGCGCATCCCGACCGATGTTCTGTTGCCGGCCGTCGGACAGGGCGCGCTCGGCATTGAAATCCGGGAACGCGACGCCGCGACCCGCGAGGCGGTACAGGTCATGGCCCATCACGTTACTTGGCGCGCGTGCGAAGCCGAGCGGGCGTTTCTCCATGGCTTGGGGGGCGGCTGTCAGGTGCCCATCGCGGCCCAAGCGGTCGTGGATAATGAAGGACGCCTCCGCCTGCGCGGTCTCGTCGCCCGCGCGGATGGGACGCGCCTCATCCAGGATGAGCTAACCGGCGACGCGCGCTTTGCCGAGGACATCGGCAAGGAGCTGGCCGAGCGCGTCCTGGCGCAGGGCGCGGCGGAGCTTTTGGATGAGCTTGACGCCCAAGCCCTTTGAAGGCGGCGCGCCACAGCTCCTTTTTCAGCCGCCACAGCTTCTTTTTCAGCCAAAGCTCGCTTTCGACTTCGGGCCGTGTCCGCCGCGCCGTCCGGCGGCGCTTGACGAATCCGTCCAGCTTTCCGCACCATGCGCCTGAGGGACCCTTGCCCGTCCCGCTCGATAGAGGGAGCCTTGAGCTTTATGCAGCGTAGTTATTACGAGCGCTTTCTGATGGGTGGCTTGCTTGGCGCGTGCCTCGCGCTTTCATCCGGCGCCAGCGTGGCGCAGGAAGGCGCCGCCGCGCCCAGGGAAGCGAAATCCAAGCCGGTGAAAAAGCGCGTCAAAACCGCGCCGGATGCCGATGGCGGCGCGCCCCCGCCGGCGAATATGGACAACTTGCCGCTTGGCGTTCAGGACAACCTCGCCGAAGCCAAGCGCCTCGAGGAGCAGTACCGGCGCGAGGCCGCCGCCCGCCGCCGGGCGGAAGCGGAAGCGCGCCGGAAGGGCTTGCCGTGGCCGCCGCCAGAAGAAGCCAACCCTGAAAGCCAGCCGCCGACCTCCCCGCCGCCTCAGCCATCGCCGACAGTCTCGCAACCAGCCCCGCCGCCTGAAGACAACTCGCCTCCGCCTTCCGAGCCGCCGGTCGAGCGTCAGATGACGTCGCCCCCGAGCGATGACGACGCCCGGAATCCGGCCGAGCCAGCGCCCCAGCCGCCAACCAGCGGCAAACCCGTTATCCGAGACTGGCCAAAGCCCAAAAAGCCGACGAAGTCATCTCCGCCACAGTAGGACCGCCGCCCGCTTGCGAGGCAGCCATCCATCCCAGCGCTGGTCAAGGCCAGCCTCATTGTTCACGCCAAGGCAACATAGCGGAAACATATCGCGCGTAGGTCGTCATAGAACTTGCCCGCCGCCCCCCGCCTATGACCGACAACCAGGCCAGATAACAAGGAGCAAAGCCGTGACCGCGATCAGCCTAAAGTACAGCCTAAAAAACGTCGCCGGCCTGGCGACTGGCGCGCTCGTCGCCCTCGCGCCGGTCGTCGCCTTCGGACAAACGAGCCCCAGGATGGGCCAGCAACCGGCGACCCGCCGCGCTGCTCCGTCTAGCGCAGGGCAAACAGGCAATACATCGGATTTGCCAATTGGCGTGCAGCAGGGTCTTGCCGACGCCAAACGCTACCAGGAACTCCGGCAACGCGCCGAGCGGCTGGGTCAAGCGCCGCCGCCGCTTCCGTACGCCCGGCCGAACACCATCCTAATCTTCCAGCCGCCATTGGCGTCGGGCATCGGAAATCAAGCGCCCATCCAGTCGCCGACGCCGGGAGACGCGGCGTCCGCGCCAGCCCAGTCTATTCAGTCGCCGATGACGCTGCCGGCGCAACCGAGACTTCCTATCCGCCAGACGCCGCCGCCTGCGCCGCAGACCTCGGCGGAGATGGAACGGCTTCAGCTAATTCTGGATGTGATCAACAACCTCAACGGAGGAGGGGGCGGCGGCGCCCTGCCTAGCCTTAGCCCGGCGCCCAGCGCCCCAGCTTCGCAGCGAGGCGGCGCCATCCAGATGTCGTCCCCTCGGTCAGGCGGCCGTCCGTAGCGCCCGGACCGCTCCCGCGCTAAGAGCGAAACCAAAGAAGCGAGAAGGGATGGCGAGCCGTCATCCCTCCCCGCTCACGGGATGGACACCGGCGGTTGCTTGGGTTGCCCGTCCCAGTTTCCAATGAGCGGCGCGTCGCCCGGCGCGCCATAGTTCACCCGAATATCCGCCGCGCCGCTCGTATTCGAGTTCCGGAGCTGGAACTGAATCGTGCCCCCTAGATTGACGACTACGCCGACCGTCGCAAAGCCTTGCCGCGTCCAATCGCCGGCCACCGGCGCGACCAAGCTGCCCGTCGTCGTCATCACGAAGCTCGCGTCCGGCGGGCCGCTGACGTTGGCGTTCTTGAGCAGAAACCGCCCCGCGCTCGGCCGGTACAACCCCAATCCCGTGACATTGCTCCCGGCCGTCCACCGTCCGGCGATGGGGAGGTCAGTCGCCTGCGCGCCGGTTATCGTCACCGTCAGGTCGGGATTTCCCGCCGCCAAGGCGTTGCGCAAGAAGAACGTCTGCGCGCTTGGGCGATACACCCCGACCGTCACCGCTCCATCGCCATCCCAATCGCCGGCGATGGGGATGTCGCCCGCGCCGCCAAACGCGAACGACACATCCGCGAACCCGCCCGTGTTGTTGTTGATGAGGAAGAAAGTCAGCGCGCCGTTGACGTTGCGATAGATTCCCGGCGTGTCAATCCCATCGCCGTCCCAGTCACCCGCGATGGGGATGTCGCCGCCCACGCCGTAGAAGAAGTCCTGGTCGGCGAAATCCGAGACGAGTCGGTTCTTGAGGTACATGTAACCGTTTGACGGACGGAACATCGCCATCGTCGAGCCAACCGGCGCGCCTGGCCCAGACGAGCCGGACTGGGTGACGGTGACGACCTGCCCAGCAACAAGACAGGTCCCGACGCGCGGCGCGGGACGCGGATTACGCCCGACGGCAATCGTCACCGCGCCGTTGCCAAAGCCGGAAAGCGCCAGCCGCCGGTTGACATCCCCAAGCGCTCCGACCATGCGGGGAAAAACGACTTGCCCGCTCGCCAACTGCGCCGCAATGACCTTGATCCAGGGGGCGTCCGTGTTGCGAGCGGCGGCTTCCCACGCGCAGGTCGGTCCAGTGGTCACCGTGAGTTGAATGCCGGTCAGGCTATCGCCGCCGACGTTGACGGCGGTCGGCGCAACGGCGAACGGACATACGCCCTGTCCGATGGTCAGCGTCAGGCTTTGCGTCACGGTTCCCAGGCTGTTTGCGGCGCGCACCGTCAATGCGTACACGCCAACCTCGCCGGCCGTCGGCGTTCCGACCAGCGCGGCGCTGCCAACGCCGCTCGTGAAGGTCAAGCTCGCGGGCAAGCTCCCGCCCGCCAGCGTAATGGCGGGCGGCGGGAATCCGCTCGCCGTCACGAAGAAGCTGGAGGCCTGCCCAACCGTGAAGGTCACCGCGTTGGGGCTGACGAAGCTGGGCGCGACTTCCGCCGTATTCTGCGTGATGGCGAAGGTATTCCCGCCGGGATTGAGCGTCAGCGTCGCCGTCCGCTCCGGCCCCGGATTGGGGGCGACTTGGAAGCTGATCGGCGTCAGCAGATTGCCGGCGGCCGGAACGCCCGTGACCCAGTCTGGGATGCCCGAAATCGTCCACTCGCCGGCCGCGTTGACGGCGACTTGTTGCGGCGCGCTCGATCCGCTCGCCGCCACGACGACGCCGCTTGCCGAGAAAATGGGATTGACCGTCCAGCCGATGTCCCGAAAGAGGTTCAGCGTGAGGTCTTGGGTGCGCGGCAGGCGCGGCGTGATCGCCGGCTCCATCAACAGACGCGGGCGAGCGGTGTTGTCCCAGTGCGAGACCGACGATCCCGGCTGGCGCGGATTCGGGGCGAACATCCGAATCCGCCCATTGGTCGTTCCGGCCAAGCGCGTCGGGTCGAGAAGCAGCGTCGCCGTGACGCTTCCGCTCGACAGAAAGCCGCGCAAGGCCGCGCCATCCGCCTGAGAAATCCCGACCACGGGAATCGCGATATCGGGCGCGGTTCCGCCTGGAATAAACCCGCCCGCGACATTGTTGGCGATGAAGACGCCCTGCGCGCCCGCTTGCTGGGCGTTGAAGGCTTTATCCACAAACGGGCAGTCGCCCCGGTCGACAAGGGCGAAGTTGCCATTGACCGCGCCCGGATTCGCCAGCGGGCCGCACGCCAACGGCGGCTGCGCCGCAATGACTGAGCGCGTCAGCCCGCCCAGCGTGATGGATCCGCCAAAGCTCGCTTGATTGACGTTGATGAAGACCGGCGGATTGCGCTCGACGCGCAGCGTTGGCGATGGCTCCAGCGCCGCCGGCAGCGCGCTCTGCGTCATCGCTCCCGTCCACGTCAAATTGCCCGTGTTAATCGCTGACGCCTGGCGCTGCGCCGCCGTCATTTGATTCCAGTTGAGGTTGAGATTTTCATCGCGCAGCAACCGCGCATAGCAATCCGTAAAGCCCCCGTCGGGGTTTTCGTCGGTCGCGCCGGAGTTGCGCCCGTTCGCGCCATTGACGAACGTGCTGAATCCCAGACCATGGGCGAACTCATGCAGAACGACCGTCAGCAAATCCACTTGGTCAGGCGGCGCGTTGTTGTCCAGGCCAAGGTAGAAATTGAAGTTTGTGCTGAAGTTGGTGTTGATTTGCGCGCGCAGCGGCTCCTGCGGCGCTAAATCCTGCCCGGCGAGCGCGTTGGCCAGCGCGTAGTGATACCACGTGTCGTTATGCGGCGCATTGGGGAAGTTGCGAAAGATGCTGGTTGTCCCGGCTGAGCCGAGGACGCCGCTCGCCAGCGCGGTAAACTGGCCGTTGACGACAATTGGCGCGTTGCTGCGGAGCGTCGCGCCCCAAATTTCAGCCGCCCGCTGAAAGACGTTGAGCCGCTGCTGACCAAGCGTGGCGCCGGGGTTACCGCCGACCGGCGCCGCCGGCGTCGGATCGTTGAAGCCGACGCCAGGCTCATTCTGGTTACGAATGATAATGGTCGATCCCTGAGCGCTCTCGCGCTTGCCCGCTGGCCCGGTCGCGGCGCTGACCTGCCTGCGGGGCGGAGGCAGCGCTATGTCGCGGCCGTGGCGATGGTCGAGATGGTCAGGGTCGCGCTGGTCAGGGTCGCCCTGGTCGCGCTCCAGCCCTCCGGTCTCGCCGCGCAGGAAGGCTTCCGCTTCGGGCAGGCTGCCGACGCACCTAACGGCAACGCGGCCATCGGCTTCGCGCCGCGCCAGCGCGACGTGTTGGAAGCCGTCGCCGAGGTCGAGCATCGCCGCCCCGGATTCAAGCTGACGCTCCGGCTGCCGGCCAATGTCGCGGCGGGTGACGCGAGCGACAAACTCAAGCGCTTCCCGCCACGGGTCATCGGCGGCGCGGCCGGTCAGACGCGACGGGAGCGCGAGGGGCGCGGGCAGCCCGCACATGGCGAGCAAAAAAATGGCTAAGCATGCCCCAGCGCGCAGAGCGACCGCTGGACGACGAGAGCGAAGGCGAGACCTGCCTGACTTCAAAGGCGACATGGGCGTTTGCGCGCCGGCGGGCGCTGATCAGGGCGTTATGCAACGTGGGCATTCCATAGCGGACACTAGGTTAGAGTCAACGCGCAAGGCAAGCGACAACTTCGCCACGCGCCGCTGAATGAAGCCGCCATCCAGCCTCGCGAGCGGCGTCAACCGGGCGCGAGGCTCAAGCCCCTTGAGCGGGCGGATGCAAAGCGCGCGGGGAACCCTGCCGAGCCTCGCGCAGGCAAACACGCATTGACAGCCGAACGACCATTCCCATACTGTCCCGGACTGCGCCTTTCGCGTATGGGCCGTTAGCTCAGTCGGTAGAGCAACTGGCTTTTAACCAGTGGGTCGCAGGTTCGAGTCCTGCACGGCTCATTCTCACTTCCCGCAACTTCCGCTTCCCGCCACAACATTTTCCCGGTCGCGGCCAGGGCTTGCAGCCGGCGCGGCGCTAGTCGTGGTCGCGCAGCTCGCCGCCGTCGCCCAGCGACTCGTCCGTCGGAAGCTCGGAAAGCGGACGCAGCGCGAAGGTGGTCGTCAAATCGTCAGCTTCGGCGGATAGCAGCGCCAACCCGCCCTGTGGCAACCGCCACACCAAGTCGAGATCGGGCGCGTCAACGTCGGATGGGTCGCCGTACTGGTGTACAAAGGCCGCAATCACGTGATTTTCATCGTCGGCAAGCGCCGGGTCGGCGAGATTCGATAGCTGAAAGGTCACGCTGTGAATGGCGCTCTGCCCAGGTAGCGCCGCGACCGTCACGCGGCACTGGCCACCCCCCGCGCCAAATCGTATCGGGATAAGCGCCGTCAAAACTTCCCGCTCATTTTCCAACTGCCACCGGCGCTCGATGACGGCGCCGGCAAGAAACTGCTCGGCTTCCTGCCGCGTGAGCGGCGGCTGCCCGGCGCGGGCGCCGTCGAACTGCGGCAGAAACCGCTCGATGAGCGTAAACAGCTCGACTGGGGGGGCGGGCGGCGGCGCATTCGTCCGGCAGGCGACGGACAGGCCGGCCAGGCACCCCGCCAGCCCGACGGCTAACATCACCCATTTCGCCATACGCAAGCTCGCCAATCCGGTCAACCGCCGATCTTGCTCATTGCCTGATGATCACTCGATGAACTATCGCTCGATACAAACTGCGCGCTGGCGAGGAGACTCCGCATCTTCGCCCTTGGCAAGATTTATCACAAAGCGGCTTGGCGCGGGCGAATAAAGTATTCCGCCGGAACTCTGGGCGAGGATTCAACGTTTCGCATGGGCAATCGAGTCCGGCAACCTGCCCGCTCCACCGAGGTTTTCCATGTCTACCGGCGCGATGCCATTTCATGAGGCGGTTCGGCTGGCCGTCGAAGCGCTGCGCGCCCACAAGCTGCGAAGCTTTTTGACGCTTCTGGGCGTCATCTTCGGCGTGATGACCGTGGTGGCGG
>CALCKX010000087.1 GCA_937966115.1 uncultured Chloracidobacterium sp.
ATCATGACGCCGTTTTCAGGCGCGACGAGCCTGGCGCAGGAGGTTTCGCGCGTGACGGGGCGACCGGTCGAAATGGTTTACAACAACTCCGACCCGGCGGTGGCTGCCGGCCTGTCGCTGGCCCATCATGCGCGACAGGCGCGCGCGCGCGCCGAGGCGGACTACAACAACCTCCCTTTGCCGATACGGCTTGCGGTGGGCTTGAACCCGGCCAATCGGGAAGCCTTCATCCTAGGTCGGACGACGCGCTACCTCGCCGAAGCGACGGCCAGCCCGGCCACCGCCGATTGGGTCAAGCGGAATGCGCTTCAGAATCCGCCGGCGGCTCAGACCCAGGCCAACTTGATTTTGTCGCAACTGGAAAGCTACCCGAACAGCCCGGTGCGGGTGGTTGGGTATAGCCAGGGCGCCGCCATCAGCGCGGAGGCGCTCCGGCTGGTTGAGCGCCAACTCGTCCAGCAGCACGGACAAGCCGTCGCCAATCAAATGCTGGCCCGCGTGGAAGTGATGACCCTGGGCGGCGCGGCGAACGCCAATGACTTTCCGGCGGCGGTCAATGTGACTTCCATCGCGCACCAAACGGATATTGTCAGCCAGTACTTCGGCGCGAACCGCGCCGCGCTTGGGCGCGGCAACCTTGGCGACTTCGTGAACTTCATCCGCGAGGGGTTCGGCATGCGGCAGCACCTGAATTACCTCGGCGCGAGCGGCAATCCCGAAGTCTCGCGTCAGATGCAAGACTGGATGACGAATCCGGCTCAGCGCGACCGCAACCTGATATTGCCGGATTACCGCGGCTAGCCCGCCTTTCGCGGCGGTCGCGGCTCGGCGAAAGCGGGGCGGCGTCATCACGCAAGCGATCTCGTCGCGCCGAATGGCCCGTTCCGGCGCCCGCCGGACGCAACCTGCGCCGTCCGGCGACGATAATCAGGGATGATAGCCAAAATGGCTCAGAGGCCGTTGATCTCGCCCGCGGCGAAGCGGGCTTGAAGCAGGGAGCTAGCCGACCATGACCAGTCGCATCCGACCGCAGTCTCCAACCGCGCCCCCCCGCGCATTTCAGCCGACGACCCGGACGCAGGGCGTGTCCGCAGCTTCTAGGACCGCGAGCGCCGCCGCGCTCAATCACGTCGCCAATCGGGCGACCGCGACGCGGGCGACCCCGCCGAATCCGGCGGTTCCGCCCGCCCGCTCCGACCTCGCCCGCGATAGCCACCTCAACGGTCAGACATTTCGCGTCACGGGGCAGGGGGCCAATCCAAACGCCGGGCCGCCGGTCATCGTGGTCAACGGCATCCACACCCGGCAGGCTGACGCCGCCGCCTTGGCGCGCGATATTTCGCGCATTACGGGGCGCTCGGTCGATTTGGTTTACAACAACTCGGATCGCAACGTAGCGGGCGGGACGGTTGTTTCCCGCGTCACTGAGCAAGCGTGGGCGCGGGCGGAAGCCGATTACAACCGCTTGCCCTGGCCGGCGCGGTTGGCAATGGGCGCGGAGGGGCGCAATGGGTTCATCCTTGGGCGCGCGACCCGCTACACGGCTGAGCTGGGCGCCGATCCGGCGACCGCCGACTGGGCGAAGCGCAACGTGTTGCAAAATCCGCCGGCGGCGCAGACCCAAGCCAATCTCGTTTTGTCCCAGCTTCGCGAGCACAATGGCCCGGTGCGCGTTGTGGCCTATAGCCAGGGGGCGGCCATCAGCGCCGAAGCGCTCAGAATGGTTGAGCGGGACTTGGTTCAGCGTCACGGGCGAAGCGCGGCTGACCAGATGCTTTCGCGGATACAGGTGATGACGCTGGGCGGCGCGGCGAATGCCGGCGACTTCCCCAGTCGCGTGAACGTCACTTCCGTCGCCCATCAGAATGACATCGTCAGCCAGTACTTTGGCGCCAACCGGGGCGCGCTTGGTCGCGGCAATGTCGAAGACTTCAGACGCTTCGTGGGCGAGGGCTTCGGCCTCCGCCAGCATGGCAACTACGTCGGCGCGAATGGCAACCCGGAGGTCGCCCGCCACATGCGAGCTTGGATGAGCAACCCCGCGTCAGGCGACCGTAACCTTATCCTGCCGGATTATCGCGGCTAGGCGGCAAGGAGCTTCAAGCCGATGCGCGACGGGGGCGGCTTCAATTTGAAGCCGCCCCCGCTCCTTACTGATTGGCCAACGCGGGTCTTGAGCCGCGCC
Organism: uncultured Chloracidobacterium sp.; assembly: GCA_937966115.1. GTDB lineage: Bacteria > Acidobacteriota > Blastocatellia > Chloracidobacteriales > Chloracidobacteriaceae > Chloracidobacterium. Next base: position 2,186 of record CALCKX010000087.1, read on the forward strand.
GCTGGCGTCCTGGCTGGGCGCCCTGCGCTAGGCCGTCGCCGACTTCGTGGACGCGACGCGCGGGCGCTCGCTGTAGAAGCCCTCGTACTTGGCAATGATGCCCATCATGATTTCGTCCGCGCCGCCGCCAATCGGGAACAGCCGCGAGTCGCGGAAGTAGCGCGCCAGCGGATATTCCTCGGTGTAGCCCATGCCGCCGTGGAATTGCAGGCAGACATCGGCGACCAAGCGCACCAGTTGCCCGCCCTTGAGCTTCGCCATCGAGGCTTCGCGCGTCATGTCCTGTCCGGCGATGAGCTTCTCCGTGCAGTGATAGCAGAGCTGCCGCAAGCACTCGATTTCGGTGACGACTTCCGCCAGCCGAAACTGAATGTATTGATTATCAATGAGCGGCTTGCCAAACGTCTTGCGCGTCTTGAGGTAGCTTTTCGTGATTTCGACGATGCGCTCCGCTCCGCTGTAGCAGGTGACCGCCGCAATCAGCCGCTCCTTCTGAAACTGCTGCATTTGGAGCCGGAAGCCCTCGCCCTCGCCCCCAATGCGAAACGCCTTCGGGACGCGCAGTCCCTCGAACGCGAGTTCCGCCGTATCCGACGACCAGTTGCCAAGCTTCTCGATTTTGCGGCTGACGATGAAGCCCGGCGTGTCCGTCGGCACCATGATGAGCGACATGCCCTCAAACGACTCGCCGGGCGACGTGCGCGCCAGCAAGCAAATCCAATCGGCCTGCGTGCCGTTGGTGATCCACATCTTATTGCCGGTAATCACATAGTGATCGCCATCGGATTCGGCGCGCGTCCGAATGCGAGCCACGTCTGAGCCGGCATCAGGCTCGGAGACGGCAATCGCGCCAACCTGCGTTCCGCGAATCGCTGGCTCGAGAAAGCGCTTTTTGAGTTCGTGGGAGCCAAACTCCGCCAGCGCCGGCGTGCACATATCCGTGTGGACGGTGATGCCCATCGGCACGCCGCCGCAGGGAATGCGGCCAAGCTCTTCGGCCCGGATGACGTTGTACCAGTAATCCAGCCCCAGCCCGCCGTATTCCGTCGGGTAGTTGACGCCCAGAAAATCCAGGTCGCCCATTTTCTTGAGCAAGTCATGAGCTGGCCACAGGCCATCCTTTTCCCACTGATCCACGTGGGGCGTGATTTCCTTCTCGACGAAGTCGCGGAGCGTTTTGCGAAAAAGCTGATGTTCCTCGTTGAACTGCATGCGGGGCAAGCCTCCTTTTGAGCGTTTGAGGGCGAATGACGAGCGAGAGCGAGTTATGAAGCGGGCGCGGCGGGGATGGTGAAATCGCTGGGAACGACGATCCCATAGCGGGCCACGAGTTCATCGAGCTTGGTTTCGACCTTGCGCTGGCGGAGCTTCTCGCCGACCTCGCGCTTCGTCGGCTCATCGAGCGCCTTGGTCCGCTTGTCCAGCAGCTTGATGATGTGAAAGCCAAACTGCGTTTGCACTGGCTTATCGGAGATGCCGCCAACCTGGAGCGCCTTCACGCCCTCGAAAAATGGCGTCACCATCATGCCCTCGCGGAAGTAGCCGAGGTCGCCGCCCTGCTTCTTCGAGCCAGGATCATCGGAGTATTGCTCGGCTAGTTTGGCAAAGTCCGCCCCGCCCTGAAGCTGCTTGATCAGCCCTTCGGCTTTGGCGCGGGCTTCCTCTTCGGTCAGCGGCTTGGACGGCGATTTGGCATCGGGCAGCGCGGTCGCCGGCGTCGTGGAAATTAGAATGTGGCTGGCCTTGTATTCCTCAAACTCTTCCGGGTGCGCTTTGTAGTAGGCCTCGATTTCTTCATCCGAGGCTTTCGCCGATTCCTGAAGCTTGCCGATGATTTCATTGCCGACGAGGTTGGCCTGAACCAGTCGCCACTGGAGTTGAAAGGTCGCCGTCTTGTTGACGCCGGCTGCCTCGCCGCGCAGGCGGGCGACCTGGAACTCGCCATATTTTTCCTTCAGCTCATCCATTTTGGGCGCCTGGCGAAACTGCGGGTTCTGCGTCAGAAAGTCTTCGAAGGCCGTGGGGCGCTCGCTGTAAAAGGCCGCGATGTCTTCCTTGGCGATGGGCTTTTCCTTGGCTTCCGGGCGACGGTTCCACATCTCGCCGACGATTTGCGCGTAGGCGATGTCAAGCTGGCCTTTGATTTCAGGCTTTTGGAAAAGACCGCGCTGCTCGGCTTCGGCGACGATGGCCAGCGAGCGAGCGATTTGCTTGCGGAATTCCTCCTTGCCCTTGGGGTCTTCGCGCAGGCCGGCCAGGTTGGGCGCCGGCAGGTCGGCTAGAAACTTGTTGATGTCATCCGTGGTGAGCGCAAGGGGCGGCTTGGGCCGGGTCAGGTAGTTTTGGGCCACCAGCGCGCCGCCTGCGAGAAAGCACACGAGAGCGAAAATAATGAGCGATTTTTTCATGATATTTTCATGATAGCGGTGAGATCCTCAGCGATGAATGCCGCCTGGCTGAGAGCATCCGATGAGAGCAGGCGAGCTTTTTCAGCATCAATCCGGCTTTTGAGCGTCAATCGGCAGGCGGCGAAGCTTCCGCCGGGCTTCCCGCGGCAGCCTCGCTCCGGGTCATTTTTTGGGAAAGCTCGACCAGCACGCCGCCCGTTCCTTTCGGATGGACAAACGCCACGAGGCAGCCTTCCGCGCCGATGCGCGGGGTCTCGTCAATGAGCGGAATGCCCTGCGCCTTGAGCCGGCCGAGCGCGGCGTCAATGTCATCCACGGCGACGCAAAGGTGGTGAATGCCGCCGCCGCGCTTGGCGATGAACTTGCCCACCGGCGTGTCGGGCCCCGTTGGCTCGAGCAGCTCGACCCGGCTTTCGCCAATTGGCAGCATGGCGACTCGAACGCCCTGTTCCGACACGATTTCCGTATGGGCGAGCTCGAGTCCAAGCGCCGCTTGGTAGAAGCTCAGCGCCTTGTCAATGGATTCAACCGCGATGCCCAGATGATCAACTTTCATGCGACAGCCAGTTTCATGAGAGAGCTTTTCATGAGAGAGCCAGTTTCATAAGCCAGTTTCAAGGACAGCGAGCGCGACGCGACTTTGGAAAAAGACCGACGCCGGCAGAAGCTGCATATTGCACGGCGCATCGCCTAAGCGCCAGTGCTTCCTTCCTGTCGGGCGCTTCCTGCGGGCCGGCGCGGCGGGCGTCAGGAGCGAAACAAAATTTCCTCGCGGTTGAAAAGCGCCGTGCCCGCCGCGATGGCGATGGCCGCGTAAGCGACCGATGACACGAAGGTCAGCGCGAAGAAGCTCGCGGTCAGCGACCCGGCGAGCGACTGCTTGATGGCTAACGCGCAGTTGAGCAGCGGAATGACGCTCATGCCAAGCGGATTTTCGTCGCCGATGAAAAGCGACAGCATCGCCGGCAGGATGACCGCCATGACGAAGGGCAGTGAATACGACTGCGCTTCCTTCTGGTTGCGCGCAAACGACGACAGGATCATCAGCAGCGACGAGGTCAACAGCGTCAGCGGCAGGGTGATGAGCGTCATGACGGCGACGGCCAGGTAGGAAATGGCGATTTTGCCCTGCGTGAGTTGCGCGAAATAGCTCAGCCCGATGGCGAATGACCCAACGAGGCCAAGGATGGTGAAGAGCGCCGAGGCGAAGCTGACCGTGGTGATCGCGAGCGTTTTGCCCAGGATGATCTCGGTGCGCGTGGCCGGCGACACCAGTAGCGTTTCCATCGTGCCGCGCTCCTTCTCGCCGGCGCCGAGGTCGAAGGCGCTGGTCATGCCGCCAAACGCGGCCGTCAGGACGATGAGATAGGGCAGCAGCGCCCCCAAAATGAGGCCGCCGATGTTTTTATCCGAAGCCACGCTGCGCTTGTTGAGCGTGGTCGGCGTGATCAGCGCCGTATCCAGGTTGAGCCGCTTCAGGCGCTCGCTCGTCGTGACGCGGTTGAACTCGTCAAGGGCGTCCTGCACGCGCCGCATCGCCGATATGGACTTCTCGTTGGACGGGTCAAAGACAAGCTCGAGCGGGAGCGTTCCGTTGGCGGCGAGGATGCCCTCGCTGCCGGGAGGGGCGATCAGGGCGACGCGCGCCAGACGTTGCTGCACGAGCGCGTCCGGCGGGCTGCCGCCTTCGTCGGCGAGCGCTACCGCGAGCGACGGGTCGCGCTCGATGACTTCCCGGAGCGCGGCGGGCGCGCCCGCCAGGGCCACGACGAGCACTTCCGCCTTGTCTTCGGCGGCCTTGCGATTGGCGAAATACCCAATCACGACCAGCAGCAGCGGCGTCAGCAGCAGCGGCGAAATGAACACGCCGAACAAAACCCGCTTGTCCCGCAGGGTTTCGCGCATTTCCTTGGCATAGACGCAGCCAATGCGCCGCCAGGCGGGCGGGCGGGCGGCGGGCGTTGTCGGGCGCGACGGCGAATCGTTTGGCATAGGCGCTTGAACAGGTCGCTTGAACGGGTTCCGGCAGCGGACGCGGGCGGCCGGCGCCGAATGGGGCGGCGCCCGGTTGGCCGCCGCCCGGCTGGGCGCGTCAGTCTCTCGTCAGTCCTCTAGCGCGTCGGGCGCGACCAGCCGCAGGAAAACTTCCTCCAGAAAGGTCGCGCCGGTTTGGCGGCGCAGCTCGTCGAGCGTCCCCGCAGCGACCAGCCGACCGGCATGGATGACGCCAATCCGGTCGCAGAGTCGCTCGGCCTCGCTCATGATGTGCGTCGAAAAGATCACGGTTCGCCCTTCATCCCGACAGCGCCGAATGAAGCCGACAATCGTGCGCGAGGTCATCACGTCAAGGCCGGTCGTCGGCTCATCAAAGATCATGACCGGCGGCTCGTGAACGATGGAG
>CALCKX010000088.1 GCA_937966115.1 uncultured Chloracidobacterium sp.
GCTGCGGTGGCTGGCGTATGGCGCGCGCCTTGAGACCGGCCGGCGCGGGCTTGGGGCGGGAGCAACCGGGGCGGCGCTCTTCGCCGGCGCGCAGTCGGGCGGCGGCGATGCCGCCGGCGAGCCGGTCTGGGGACTTGTCCCCGGCGCGCGCGCCGACGCGCTACGGCTCGACTTACGGCACTCGGCGCTGGTCGGCCTGCCTTGCGAGCGGTGGTTAGAGGCCGTGGTTTTTTCGAGCCCCGGACCGGCCTGGACCGATGTTCTGGTTGCCGGACGCTGGGCGCTGCGGCGGGGGCGCCATCCCCGCCGCGCGCGCATTCAGGCGCGCTTCAGTCAGGTCCTGGATAAGATTTGGCAATCTTGATCGGAAACGTCGCGCGCCAACTGGAAACCGGGCGATGCGGCGGGCGCGCCGCTTCAGGCAGCCGCTTCAGGCGGCTACTTCAGGTAGTAGCCCTTGCGGGCGAAAACGCGCCAGTCCTTGGCCTCGCCGGGGCGCGTGATTTTCACGGCAATCGTCCGAAACCTTCCATCCCGGACCGAGTTGGAAGGACTGTAGGTCACGATGTACTGCTGCCGCAGGTCGGTCTCGATTTGCTGGAAGGCGGCGACATAATCCGCTGGGCTGCGCGGGAAAAAGGCCCGCCCGCCGGTGGATTCGCACATGCGCTCCAGCGTTCGACGGTCCAGCCCGGTGACGGACACGCCGCCAAAGCCGTTGGGCACGCCGCCGGGAATGCCGACCGCATAGACCTGCACATCCGAGCGCAAGGCCATGTCGATGGCGTCGCTGAGCTTGTAACGACTGGTCGTGTCCTCGCCATCAGTTAGTAAAATGATGACGCGCCGCCCGGCTTCGCGGGGAAGCATTTCGCTGGAGACCACGTAAACCGCGTCAAACAGGCTCGTTCCGGTGATGGACGGATCGAGCGGCGGCGTCCCGCCATAGACGTAACCGCCGGACTCGAAGCGAACGTCATTGACGGCGCGCTCAAGCGCGGGAAGGTTGCCGGTCAGCTTCTGGCGCACCTCGATGTCGCGCCGAAAGGTCACGATGCCCGCCAGGTCTCTCTCCGGGCGCAGCGTGCGGCGCAAGAATGACTGCGCCGCCAGGCGTTGCTCCGCGATGCTGTATTGTTGGCTCCCGCTGATGTCGAAAACCAGCGCGAAGGTCAGCGGCAGATCGCTCTCGCGGGCGAATGAAAACACTTCCTGCGGCTTCCCATCCTCCAAAACTTGGACGTCCTGGGCGGTCAGGTCATTGATGTACCGATTGCGCTTGTCCGTGACGGCGAAGGGAACCGTCACAAGCTGGGTTTGAATGCTGAGAACATCTTCCTGCGCTTTGTCCGTGTCGGGATCCGTATCGGGAGACGCGGCGTCCGCGCCGGGCGGGGGCGCTTCCAAAGGCGCGGCGACGCGCGGGCGGGTCGGCGCAGCGTCCAGGTCGGCTGGCCGCCGCGCCGGCGCGGGCTTGGGCGGCTCGTATTGGCGCGGCGACGACTCGCGCTTGCGCCCGCTCTGAGCCGTCGCCGCCGGCCAGCCCGCCGCCACGATCAAGAGCGCCGCCAAGCTCAAGACAACTCCCCGACGCCTCCAAGCCATGCCTGACTCCCGCTTCGCTGAGATTCGCCCAATGATTGTTGAGTTATACTCGCGGCTTCCAAGCATCCCTTCCGAGCATCCAGCCGACCCGGGCGGCGATGCCACCGAAAGCGCGCGGGCAGAAGCCTATTCTACGATAAACTGCTCCTCAGGAAAGGGGCGCAGGTTGTATTCGCTCGCCATGCTGCGGGCGTAGGCGCCAGCGTCGGCAATCGCCAGCCAGTCTCCTTCGCGCATCTCCGGCAGCTCGACGCCCAGGGCCAGAAAGTCGGAGGATTCGCACAGCGGCCCGACGACATCCGCCGTCACCGTCCGCTCGGCGCGCCGGACGACTGGCAGAATGCGATGCCGCGCCTGGTAGAGCGCCGGGCGAATGAGGTGGTGCATGCCCGTATTGACGATCACGAAGGTTTTGTAGGGCGTCGCTTTGACATACTCGACGCGCCCCAGCAGGATGCCGCAGCGGGCCACGAGAAACCTGCCCGGCTCAAAGAGGATTTCATCGGCCAGCCCCTGCGCCCCCTGCTTGATGACTTCGGCATAGCGCGCAAAGTTGTCCTGCTCGCGCGTTTCATCCCCGGTGTCGTAATAGATGCCAAAGCCGCCCCCGACGTCAAATGTCGCCAAGCGGAAGCCGCGCTCGCGCAAGGCGGACGCCAGAGGTCGCGTGTTTCGCAGCGCTTCGGCGAAGTTCCCCACATCCAGGATTTGCGAGCCAATATGGAGCGACACGCCAACCACGCTCGCCCAGCGCGGCGCAGCCAGGACCAGCGACACGCAGGCCATGACCGCCTCCGCGTCAATGCCGAACTTGTGGCTCCGAAAGCCGGTAGCGATGTAGGGATGCGTTTCGGCGTCCACGGCGGGATTGCACCGAAAAGCCACTCGGGCTGGCTTGTCCAGGGCTTCGGCCACGGCGATGATCCGGCGCAGCTCGCCGATCGACTCGACATTGATCTGCTTGATGCCCGACGCGATGGCCAGGCGCAACTCAGCCTGCGACTTGCCGACGCCTGAAAAGATGATGCGCTCCGGCGGGATGCCGCAATCGAGCGCCCGCTGCAACTCGCCGCCGGACACGACATCCGCGCCGCCGCCGAGCGCCGCGACCCGGCGCAGGAACGCCGGGTGCGCGTTCGCCTTGACGGCGTAGTGAATCATGTGCGGCAAGTCGGCAAACGCCGCCTGGAACTGCTCGTAACGCCGCGCGAAGTGGCGCAAGTCATACACGTAGCGCGGCTCTTCAAGCGACTGAACCAGGTCCGCCAGGCAAACTTGCGGTTCAAGCCCGAAGTAAAGACGGTCGTCCCGATAGTTGAGCAGCATGGGGTGGCGGCGCTCGCTCAGTACCGGCCTCGCGTGTCGGAGGCTTCGGCGTTGACTTCCCAATTGTAGGTGTAAACCAAAAAGTTGATCGGCTCGGTGTATTGAACGGTCAGCGTCACCTTGCCGCTCTGCTGCTTGACTATGAACTTGGCTTCCTCGGGGACCTGAAACTCATTGCTGATCTTCGCCCACTGCGACTCAAGCTCCTTGTCGGTCAGATACCCCTTCGCCCCAATAGCCGATTTGCGCGCCATGTCAACGAGTTCGTTTTTGACATTTTGCTCGCGCCAATAGACGGGCATGATTTTGAACGCGATGAAGCCAGCGAGAGCGACGACGCTGACAACGGCGATGAGCTGGCCCTGGCCTTCGCCACGCTCAGCCGCCCGAATCGGACGGCGCAGAATGCTCAGTTTGCTCATGTGGAATCTCTCCTCTCGCGGTCACGGCCGGACGCTTCGCTCGCGGCATTCCCGCACAGTAATCAAGTAATCCGCGGGCTGGTTTTCCGCATCATATCCAGCCGCCGCGCCGATGCCTAGCTGAAGCGCGCCACACGGTCGGGCTGCGACCCGCAACGCGCGCAGGCGTAGGCTCGCCTTGACCCCTGCCTGCCGGCGCGCGAATAATTCGCTCTCAGTCGCGCCGTGGACGGACGCCTTCCCCGTCAGCAGCGACATTCTCTTCATCAGGTCTGCGAGCCTCCATGGCCATTTCGCTTGAAACGCCCGGCAATGCCACCGAAGCCATCGTGGCGCCAGCCGCCAAAATCGTTCCGCCGCCGGCGCCGCCCGTTCCGCGCAAGCCGCGCAAGTCGGCGGCAGAGCGCGCCTTGAACGCGACGCTCCGCTTTCTCAGCTCGGTCAAAGTCGGCGTGTTCCTGCTGGCCGTCCTGATTGTCGCCTCGGCGCTCGGCACGGTCATCGTTCAGAAAGGAACGAGCGGCTTTACGGAATACTATGCCAATCTGCTTCCGGCGGAGCGCGAGTTGTATGAGTTTTTGGGGCTGCTCGACATCTATCACGCCCGCTGGTTCAATCTGCTGCTGTTGACGGTCAGCCTCAACATCGTCCTGGCCTCGATTGATTACTTCCCGGCCGCCTGGCGCTACGTGAGCAAGCCGGTCGTCAAAATCAATCAGGCGTTCGTCAACCGCCAGCCGTTTCAGCAGGTCGCCGTCGTCGCGGATGGCGAGGCGACGGCCCGGACGCTCAAGGCCCTTGCGGCGGAGCAGCTTCGCCCAGCGGCGCACCGCCTGCTGCCGATTGGCGCGGTGTACCGAACGGTCGAGACGCCCAATCCCCGCGATGGCAGCGTGACCATCCTGACCGAGTGCCATGCGTGGAATCGGCTGACGGCGTATGCCGTTCACGTCGCGCTGCTCACGATTTTTGGCGGCGCGCTGGTTGGCGGCCTATTCGGGCACAAAGGGACGACGCGCCTGACGCCAGGGCAATCGGCAAATACGTTCGTGAGCTTTGGCGCGCCGGATGAGCCGCCGCAGGAGTTCGCGATGCCGTTCACGCTCGTGTGCGCCGACATCGAGCAGAACCTGCTCGATCCGCGCAAGCCGGACTTGAGCGCGTCCAACACGCTCGACTGGCATACGCGGGTCATTATCAAGGACGCCGAGCGCCAGGCTGAAATCCCCGCTCACATCCACCTCAACAATCCGTTCGACTACCGCGGGTATCGCTTTTTTCAAGCCAGCTTCGACAACTTCGGCAGCGCCCGCTCGGTGAGCGTCGAGCTACGCCCGGTCGGCAGCGCTTCCGGCGCGGCCTATGTCATCCGCCGCGAGCCGACCGACATTCCGGGGCTAGGACTGACGCGCCTGGCTGACTTCATCCCGGATGTCACCTTCCAGGGCGGCCGCGTCGCGAGCGCGAGCGGCGAATATCGGCGCCCGATGGCCGTGCTGGATGTGCTCGGCGATAATCCGCGCCAGCTTTACGCCTTTCCCGCCGAAGGGCTGGAAACCATTGGCAGCGCGCCATTTCTCAAAGCCAAAACCGAAGTTGGCGACCTGCGCGTCGTCATGACCGACTTCGAGAAGGTTTCGAGCGGGCATATTCTGCAAGTCCAGTACGACCCCGGCGTAACCACCGTTTACCTTGGCTCGGCAATGCTGATCGCGGCGCTGTGGCTGGTGTTTTTCTTCGCCCATCAGCGGCTGTGGATCCTGCTGGAGCCGCTGCCGGATGGCGCGACGCGCGTCAGCGTGGCCGGCAACGCCAATCGCAATCGGCTCGCCTTTGAAAAGCGCTTTCAGGCCGTGGCGGCGGCTCTGGGGGCGACTGCCGGCGGCGCGGCGCCAAGCGAAGCGCGACCTCCGGCGGCGGGCTAATCCAGGTGAATCGGTCATGGCCGAGTCGCAGCTCAAAGCCAAGCTCCGACAGCTATTCAAGGGCGCCGAAGCCGCCGAGGCGGAGCAGCTTGTCCCGCGCCTCGCCGGCATTCCCGCCGAGCGCCTGCTGTCCCTGATGAGCATTGGCGCGGGACTCGCCGGCTTGTCGCCGCGCGCGGCGCTGGAGTTTTTCCGCGTGACGCCGGAAGTGGCGGCGCGGCTCACCTCGTTCGAGCTTCAGGCCTGGGGCGAGTGCGGCAAGCGCCTCGCCGCCACCAACATCGAGGCCGCCCACGATTTCTTTCGCGTCAGCCCGAAGACGCTCAACGCGCTGCCGGCGACCCATCGCATGAGCGCGATTGTCTTGACGACGCGCCAGTCCACGCTGTCAACGCGGGCAGCGGTTGAAACCTTCAAGCTGTTTCCGTCGGTAGTGGCCCAGATGGGCGAGACGCCGGCCTTTGCGCGGATTCTTTCCATTGCCAGCGAAGTGGCCCGTCACTCAGTGCGCCATAGCCAGGACTTGTTGCGCCAGTCGCCGGCCGTTTTCGCCCACGTTGGCGCGCATGACGCCTCCGACCAAGCGCTGCTCAATCGCCTTGTGGAAATGACAGCGGCCTTCGCCTATCGGGCCGGCGGCGCGGCCGCCGAGTTTTTTCTCGCCATTCCGAGCCTCGTCGATAGCCATACCCGCTCGCGCCTTCCCCACCTCCTCGATCACGCGCAAGCCTTTCTGGAGCGCGGCGGCAGCCTGGCGCTGCATTACCTGCGGGCGGCGGCGGCGGTTGTCAAGCAGACAGGCGACTGCGGCTACGCTGCCTGGCGGCAGTTGGCGCTCGCGATCTGCGCGCAGGGCAACACGAACAGCTACCAGTTTTTGAAGCTGACGCCGGAGGTCGTCGGCGCGCTGGCGACCGCCAGAGGCGACCGCGAAAGCCTGCCGGAAGCGTTTGCTTTACTCTGCGATACCGTGGCGGAAATAGACCAGGTTGATCGCGCCGCCGCTATAGAATGCTTCAAGTCCGCCCCGCTGGCGCTACGCCAGGCTGGGGTTGAAAAATTCCGCGACTGGGCCCTGGCGGGGATCACGCGTCACCGCCAGGATGGCCGGGCGACCCAGGCTTACTATGGGCTGCAATCCCGGGCGAGCCGGGAGGCGCTTGATGCCGGGCGGCATTCGCCCGGCATCGCCCTCGATGCCGTCGCCCCTATCCTGCGCCTCTATGTGGAAGGTCTCACCGGGCGCGCGGTCACTGTGGCGGCGATCTCCGGCGCGCTGGAGCCAGCGCCCATTGGCGATGGCCAGGCAATTCAGCTCCCTAGCCGCGTGAGCGACTTCGAGGACGAGGAATCAAACTTTCGACTCTACAAAGCGCTTGCCGCCCACAGCGCGGGACAGATCGAATACGGCACGCATGCGGTCAACACGCCCGCCCTCATCGCCCTACACCAAGACTTCCGATTGGCCTTCCAACGCCCAGCCGCCGATGCCAGTCAGCGGCTGGCGCGCCGCGAGCCGATCACGTACCGCGTCCTGCTGCGCCAATTCCCTGATCCAGTCACGGCGACTCGCATTTTCACCACGCTCGAAAACGGGCGCATCGACCGCCGACTGCGTCAGGCCTACCGCGGCATCCGGCGCGACCTGGATTTCATCGCCGCCCGACTGCGGGCGACGCGCCCGGATTTGACGCGCTTGCCGCCGGAAAGGCAGTGGCTGGAGGCGCTGTTCCAGATTGCGCTCTGCGGCGGCGTTGACGCGGTCATGCGCCAAAGGCTGCCCGGCATCGTCGCCGCGCTCGAGCGGATCGCCGCGACCCACATTGAAAGCCCAACGGCCGACCTCGCCGACACGCTGCTGGCGACCCGGCGCGTCTATGAGCTGATTGAGCAACATCAGCAGGCGGATGATCCGCGCAACGCCCTGTCGCAGCCGGTCGAGCAAAGCGATGACGCGCCGGGCGAAGCTGGCGCGTCCGAAGCTTTGGAGCAGCCGGCTTCCGAATCGTCGTCATCCCCGCCACAGCCCGGCCAAAGCTTTGAAACCTGGGCGCAGGAACGCTCGATGTCGCCGCTCCAGGACTTGGCGGCGCAGCTTCCGCGGCAGGGCGGGTCAGCCCAGGAGCAGGCGCTGGAATCCAATGACTGCGCCTTTCTCTATGACGAATGGGACCGCGAGCTGAATGACTACCGCGTGGATTGGTGCCGGGTGATCGAGCGCCGGCCGATGGCGGGGACGCGCGTCTTCGTCGAGCTGACCCGAACGCGCCATCAAGGGCTGATTTCATCCATTCGGCATCAGTTCCAGTTGATGAAGCCGGAAGCGCTCCAGCGCATCGCCGGCGAGCTGGACGGGGAAATTTTCGACCTTGACGCCGTCGTTGACCGGCGCGTTGACCGCCGCGCCGCGCTCGCCGGGAACGAGCGGATTTACATCAAGCATCTGCGCCGCGCCCGCCATGTCGCCGTCGCTTTCCTGCTCGATATGTCGAGCTCGACCGCCCGCGCTATGACGCGCCACCCGAAGATGCCGTATAGCCGACCGGGACAACGCATTATTGACATCGAAAAGGAAGGGCTGGTCATCATGAACGAGGCGTTGGAAGCGGTGGGCGACAGCTACGCCATCTATGGCTTCACGAGCGAGGGGCGGCGAAATGTCCGCTTCTACGTTGTGAAAGACTTCGACGAGCGCTATAGCGCCGAGATTGAAGCGCGGATTGGCGGCATTACCTATCAAAACAACACCCGCTTGGGCGCGGCCGTGCGCCATGCGGCGACCAAGCTCGGCGCGCGCGAGGCGCGCACCAAGCTCTTGATCCTGCTTTCCGACGGTCGCCCCTATGACCATGACTACGGCGATGCGCGCTATGCGCGCGAGGATAGCAAGCAAGCGCTGAGCGATGCGCGTCAGTCCGGCATTACGCCGTTTTGCATCACCATCGAGCGGGACGCCGACCACGAGCTGAAGGAGCTTTATGGCGATGTCGGCTACACGGTGATTGACGACGTGCTGAGCCTGCCGGAGAAGCTGCCAGGCATCTATCGCCGGCTGACCACCTAGCGCCCATGACGATTGTTTCAGGCGGGCAAACGGGGGTGGATCGGGCGGCGCTCGACGCCGCGCGGGTTGTCGGGCTGGCCTGCGCTGGCTGGTGTCCGCGGGGGCGCTGGGCCGAAGACGGCCCGCTCCCGCTCGCTTATCCGCTGACTGAAACGCCGGACGCCGATCCCGCGCAGCGAACCGAGTGGAACGTCCGCGACAGCGACGCGACGCTGGCGCTCGTCGAGGATGAGCTGCGCGGCGGAACGGGCTTCGCGGTTCGCTGCGCCCTGCGGCTGCGCAAGCCCTGCGCCGTGGTCACGCTGCCCCTAGCGGATGCCGCCCCGCTGACGCTCGACGGAATCATTCTTGACTGGATAAGCCGCGCGCGCCCCTTGCGGCTCAACGTCGTCGGCCCGCGCGAAAGCGAGGGACCTGGCGTTTACGAGCGCGGGCGCGCCCTATTGACGCGGGTCTTCGCTTTGGCGAAAGTCGCCCTACCCTAGCGGTTTCGCTTCCAGCGCGCCATGCTCGCCAACCATTCCGCCCAGCCTGTATTGCAAGTTGACCGTTTGGTCAAGCGCTTCCCGGTCGCGGGCGGCGCGGTCAAGGCGGTTGACGATGTCAGCTTCGCGCTGCAACCGGGCGAGACATTCGGGCTGGTCGGCGAGTCCGGCTGCGGCAAGACCACCCTTGGGCGCTCGATTTTGCGCCTCATCGAGCCGACGAGCGGAAGCGTCCTGTTCCAAGGACGGGATTTGCTGCGGCTGAAGTCGGCCGCGCTGCGCCAAGCGCGCCGCGACCTTCAGATCATCTTTCAGGACCCCTATGCATCGCTCAACCCGCGCATGCGCATTGGCGACGCCATTGCCGAGCCGCTGGTCATTCACAAGATTGGCAATCCCCAGTCGCGGCGCGCGCAAGCGGCCGAGCTGCTGCGCGTCGTCGGGCTTGACCCGGATTACGCGCAGCGCTATCCGCATGAGTTTTCCGGCGGTCAGCGGCAGCGAATCGGCATTGCGCGCGCGCTGGCGCTGAAACCCAAGCTCGTCGTGGCGGACGAGCCGGTTTCCGCGCTCGATGTCTCCGTCCAAGCGCAGGTCATCAACCTGCTGGCCGATCTCCGCGAGCAGTTTGGCCTGACCTATCTTTTCATCTCGCACGGGCTGGCTGTCGTCGAGCATTTCTGCACGCAAGTCGGGGTGATGTATCTCGGCAAGCTCGTGGAAGTCGCCCCGGCGCGCCGGCTATTCGCTCAGCCGCGGCATCCCTACACGCAGGCGTTACTGGAAAGCATCCCCATTCCCGATCCGTCCCGGCGCAAAGCGCGCGCGCCGCTGTCCGGCGATGCGCCCAGCCCGCTGTCGCCGCCGGCGGGCTGCCGGTTTCACCCGCGCTGTCCCATTGCCGTTGAGGAATGTCGTCGCCACTTGCCGCCGCTTCGCGACCTTGGCGACGGACACCAGGTCGCCTGCTGGCTTGCCGCCTGAAACTGGCGGCCGTCTGAAGACGAAGCGCGTCATTGGCGGCCAGCCGCGCGCCGAAGCCCGGTCAGCCGCCGGCTCATCCTGAAGCGCGCTATGTCGCGCCGCCCCCGCCCGGTCGCGCCCGGCGCGCGAAACGCGCTTTGCAAAGCGGTGTACGGCGGCGCTTGCCTGCGCTAGAGTCAGCGCGCCGCCTTGATACGCACACTGAGGTATCGCGCTGAGGTATCGCCATGAATCGCCGCCAGGCCGCGCTTGATTACCATGCCCAGGGACGCCGCGGGAAAATCGAGGTCGTCCCGACTAAACCCTGTTTGACGCAACGCGATTTGTCGCTTGCTTACTCGCCGGGCGTCGCTGAGCCTTGCCTTGAAATTGCCCGCGATCCGGCGACCGCCTACGCCTACACGGCGAAAGGCAATCTAGTGGCCGTGGTCTCGAACGGCACGGCCGTGCTCGGTCTGGGTAACATTGGGGCGCTGGCCGGCAAGCCGGTCATGGAGGGCAAGGGCGTCTTGTTCAAGCGATTCGCCGACATAGACGTCTTCGACCTGGAGCTTGCGACCGAGGACCCGGAGGAGTTGATCAGAACGCTCAAAATCCTCGAGCCTACCTTTGGGGGCATCAACCTCGAAGACATCAAGGCGCCGGAGTGCTTTTACATCGAGCGCCGGTTGCGCGAAGAGCTTGACATCCCAGTTTTTCACGATGACCAGCACGGCACGGCCATCATTTCCAGCGCCGCTATCATGAACGCGCTGGAACTCGTGGGGAAATCGCTCGACAGCGCTAAGATTGTGTTTTCCGGCGCCGGCGCCAGCGCGATGGGCTGCGCTCGGATGTACAAGAAATTCGGCGTCCGGCCGGAAAATATCCTCATGTGCGACACGAAGGGAGTCATTTATCGCGGGCGGACGGAAGGCATGAACGAGCACAAAGCCGAGTTCGCCGTTGAGACCGAAGCCCGCGCATTAGCCGACGCGCTTCGCGGGGCGGATGTCTTCGTCGGACTCTCAGCCAAGGGCATGGTGACGGCCGAGATGCTCAAAGGGATGGCCGAGCGCCCGGTGGTGCTGGCGATGGCGAACCCCGACCCGGAAATCAGCTATGAGGAAGCGGTTGCCGCCCGGCCGGACTGCATCATGGGAACCGGGCGGAGCGACTACCCCAACCAAGTCAACAATGTGCTTGGCTTTCCGTTTATTTTTCGCGGCGCGCTCGACGCGCGGGCGCGGACGATCACGGACGGCATGATGATGGCGGCGGCGCAGGCGCTGGCGGCGCTCGCCAAGCAGGACGTCCCCGAAGCGGTGGCCAAAGCGTATGGCGTCTCGCACCTGGCGTTTGGTCCCGACTACATCATTCCCAAGCCCTTCGACTACCGGGTGCTGATCTGGGTCGCCTCGGCGGTTGCCGAAGCCGCGATGCGCGACGGCGTCGCCCGCCTTCAGCTTGACGCGGAGGCATACCGCGAGGAGCTTGCCAACCGACTCGGCAAGTCGCGGGAAACGCTACGCATCATGTTTACCAAGGCGCGCCGCGCGCCGAAGCGGGTCGTCCTGCCGGAGGGCGACGATGACCGCGTGATTCGCGCCGCCGCCGCCCTTGCCGAAGACCGCATCGCCCAACCCATTCTGCTTGGCGACGCCGCGCTGATTCGGTCGCGCGCGGAAACGTTGCGCCTGGCTTTCGATCAAGTCGAGATCATTTCGCCCAAGACTTCCGAGCGGTTCGAGACCTATGCCGCGGCGCTGCATCAGCTGCGTCAGCGCAAGGGGCTGACGCTGATTGGCGCGCGTCAAATGCTCAAGCGCGCCAACTACTTTGGCGCGCTGATGGTGCGCTGCGGCGATGCCGACGCGCTGGTGACAGGCGTTACCAGCGCCTATGCGGAGGCGCTCAAGCCCGTGTTGCGGGCGCTCGGAACGGCAAGCGGCGTCCGGCGCGTCATGGGGCTGCACCTGATGCTGGCTAAAAATCGCGCCTATTTTTTTGCCGACACCACCGTCAACATCGAGCCGACGGCGGAGGACCTGGCCGACATTGCCATTCACGCCGCCCGCGCGGCCGAGCAGTTCGGCATCGAGCCGCGGGTCGCGCTGCTGTCGTTTTCAACCTTCGGCAGCGTCCGTCACCCGCTGGCGGAAAAGGTCAGATTGGCGGTCGAGCTGGCGCGGCAAAAACAGCCGTCGCTCATCATCGATGGCGAGGTGATGGCCGATGTCGCGCTGTCGTCGGAACAACTGACGCGCGACTACCCGTTTGCGACGCTTGGCGATAAGCGCCCGTCAGTGCTGGTCTTCCCTGACCTTCAGTCGGCCAACATCGCTTATAAGCTTCTGGCGGCGCTTGGCGGCGCCGAAGCGGTCGGACCGATCCTGATGGGGCTGTCGTATCCGGCGCATGTGCTTCCCAACAACGCCGAGGTCAAAGACATCGTCAACTTGGCAGCGATTGCCGTCGTGGACGCGCAGGAGCGCCAGCGCCGGCCGGCGGCTTACGCCGCCGGCCGCATGTGGTAGGGGGACGCAACGCCGCGATGATCAAGCTTTTAGTGACCGGCTTCGAGCCGTTCGCCGAGTTTCCCGTCAATCCGACCCAGACGGTGGCGATGACCGTCAGCGCGCCGGAGGGCGTAATGCTGACGCGGCTAATCCTGCCGGTCATCATCGGCGAGTGCGCCGCGCGGATGTTGCGTGTCATCGAGGAGGAGCGGCCGGCGGCGGCAATTTCGCTGGGACTATCCTCCGGCCGCAAAGTCGTCTCGCTGGAACGGATCGCCGTCAACTGGGAGGATTTTCAAGTATCCGACAACGCTGGGAATCTTCGGCGCGACGCGCCGATCATGGCTGACGGCCCGCTTGCCCTGCCAACCACGCTTCCGATTCGCCAGATGGAAGCCGCGCTTCGGCAGGACCGCATCCCGGTCGAGGTCTCCTACGCTGCCGGAACATACGTTTGCAATCACCTTTTCTATGCCGTGCAACATGAACTCCTTCGACGGGGGCGGCCGTGCCGGTACGGTTTCGTCCACCTGCCGCCGACGCCAGACATAGACCCCGACGGACTGCCGCTCGCGACGCAGATGCGCGCCGTGACGCGGATCTGCGAGACCCTGCGCGATGTGGATCACCCGGACGCCTGGTCAAGCCTCGCCTGGCGTTGAAGCCTGGCCTTGAAAAGGCGCGCCCGGCGCTCGCGCCGGGCTTGGGCGGCGGGCTGGCGCTTCCGGTCCGCTCTGACGTGGTAGAAATACGCTGCAACACAAACGCCCCCATCCGGCCTGGAGTCTGACGGATCGAGTAGAGGTTGAATCAGGGATGATTGCCGGCAACGCGCTTGCGGGCATTACGCTAGATGGCAGATACCAGGCGCTGACGAAGGTTCATGTCGGCGCGGGGGCGACGGTTTACCAGGGGCGCGACCTCCGAGACAACCGCTTGGTCGCCATCAAAGCAATTTCGTATCACGAGTTTGGGAAGTGTCATGACGCCGTTTTGCGCTTTCGCCGCGAGATGGCCCTGCTGGGCAAGATTCGCCACCCCAACATCATTGAAATTTACGCCTGCGGAGAAACGCCCTACGGCATCGTCTATTTCATCATGCCCTGGCTCGCCGGGCGCTCGCTCCTCGATGAGCTGGACGAGGCTGGGCAGCTCCCGCTAACGCGCGTTCAGTCCATTTTCGCGCCGCTTTGCGACGCCGTGGACGCCATGCACCACGCCGGACTCATCCACCGCGATCTGAAGCCGGGCAATGTCTTTCTGAGCTTGACCGAGGATGGGCGCGAACAGGTCACGCTACTTGATTTCGGCATTGTCAAGCCGGTCTCGGGATGGACCGATGGCTTTGAGATTTCCGGCGAATGCCTGACGGTGGGCACGCCGGAATACATGAGCCCTGAGCAGTGCGGCGAGGGAGAGCTGACCACGGCCAGCGATATTTACAGCCTTGGGGTTTTGCTCTATCGCATGCTCGCGGGTCGGCCGCCATTCGTCGGGCCATCGCCGTATGTCATGGCCCGGCACATCGCCGTCGAGCCGCCGCCAATCCAGCTTCGCCGCCCCCGCCTGCCGGAAACCGTCGCGACGGCGGTTTCCCGCGCCATGGCCAAATCTCCGCAGGAGCGCTTTCCATCGGCGAGAGACTTGCGCGCCGCCCTTGACGCCGCCGTGGCGGAAGCGAGCGAGGATGTTCTCTACCAGCGCCCGCTTCCGCCCGAGACGGATGAAGGGGGCGCCTGGCGCCGAACTCGCAAGCTGGCGGCGACGGATGCCGAAGGGCGGGACGAGGAAGCCAGCCGCCGAGGAAGCTAGCCGCGAAGCGTCGCGCTGAAGCCGCCCCGCGGCGGCCGCCTCGCGGCGGCAGTCTCAGGAAGCGTCATACACATTGGCGCGCGTGATTTTGTCATAGAGCTGTTGCCGCTCCGGATCGAAGAGCAGCCACATATTCAGCAAGCTGCAAATGTTGTTGAATATGCCTTTGAGAAACTCGCGCAGAATCGCCATGCCAAAGCTGAGGAACTGACCATCCTCGCGCAGCACGACGGCGCGGACGATTTTCTTTCCCGGCGACGCGCCAACTTTACTCATCATGTAAGCCGCCAGCAGCGTGTAGGCGATGAGCCCGAGATAGAACAGAAGCAAGCCGCCAGTCGCTTGCCCGGCAGGGACTTCTTCGTCTGGGCGAAGGTCGGTCAAAACGGCGCTCAAGTATATTGCCAATCCGGGCAGGGCGCACAGCAGCGAGAAGGCGCTATCCAAAAGCGCGCCCAGGAAACGCTTCCCCAGCCCAGCCGGCGCGGGTAGCGACTGACCGTACGGCTGCGGCGCGTAGCCGACCAGCCCATAGGCGGGCGCGTATGGCTCAGGGGGCGCCGCATACGCCGATGGCGCGGGCGGCGGATAAGGCGCGTTATAGGGCGACGCCGTCATCTCGTCGCCGACCATCAGAGGCAGGGTCGGGCCAGGCGGAAAACAGGCTTGCAACTCGGGAACTTGACCCGCGATGGTCCAGCCAAGTCCGGGCTGAAACACCTGATCCGCGGGGAGCACCCGCCCTTCGCGAATCCACTGCTTGAGTTCTTCGAGGTTGGTTTCGTAGGCTTGTCCCTGAACAATGACACGCCAGTCCATGAGAGTTTCAGCGAACCTTTCCTGAGCTTGGAACGCCTTGCGCGGGACGCGTTTCGCGCAACCTGGCGAGCCTGAAGCGAACGGCTTCTGACATCAGTGACGCGGGCTAGCCTATCGTAGCCTGTAACCTTCCCTTGTCAACCGAATGCCAAGCGAGTCGCGGAAGAAGCGGCTTGATTGCGTTCTGACCAAGCATCCGTATAATGGCAAACTTCACTGGCGGGAGGCGCATCCGCTAGCCTGCCGCCTGACGCGCTCTGACTGCGCGGATAGAGCCGGCGGCGGTCGAACTTCTTGAGGACGCTACGCTATCATGAGATTTTCTTTTTCACTTTGGGCGCTTGCCATTGTCGCGGCAGGCTTTACAACGGCTGCGGCGCAAGCGCTCCCGACGGGGACTTCCCAACCGGCCGCCCCGGCCAAAGCGACCGCCATTCCGAGCGGGAGGGTGGTCATCGTCAATACGCTCGCCTTCGGCGATAAGATAGACGAGTTTCGGCGACAGGCCCAAAGGCTCGAAGACAAGTTCAAGCCCCGCACGACCGAGTTGGAAAGCCTCGCCAAGCGCCTGCAAGAGCTGAGCCAAAAGGTGCAGGACGAAAAGCTCTCGACCGAAGTCCGGCGCCAGGCCCAGGAGCAAGGCTTGGCCCTTGAAAAGGAATACAAGCGCAAGGACGAGGACCTGCGCGCCGACATCGAGCGCGAGCAGCAAACCATCCTCAATCCGCTCCGCGAAAAAGTGTTTAAGTTCATGGAGAGCTATGCCGCGGCGCGCGGCATCATCATGATCATTGACGTTGGGGCGCTGGCCGCCAACAACAACCTGAACATGCTGCCCTATGTGGACAACGCCGCCGACATCACGGAGGACTTTGTCAAGGAATACAACCGAGCCAATCCAGTCGCCGCCGCGCCGGCTGCCGAAGCCAAGCCCTAACCCACGATGAAGCTGGGCGAGCTGGCTGCCGCGCTAGGCGTTCCCTGCCTTGGCAATGCAGACGCGCCAATCCTGGGCGTCGGCGAGTTTGAAACGGCGGCGGCCACGCAGATTGCGCTGGCGGTTGGCGCGCGGCGCGAGCGACTCGCCAGCTCGCGCGCGGCGGCCTTCATCGTCGCGGCGGACACGGTGACAGAGGCCGACAGCGCCCGCTATAACCTCCTCCCGACCGCTTACCCGAAAGTCGCTTTCGCGCGCGCGATTCAGCTTCTTCACGTCGCGCCGCGCCAGCCGACTGGCATCGCCCCGGAAGCCTGCCTTGCGCCGGATGTCGTCATCGGCGACGCGCCGACCATCGGCCCGCGCGCTGTCATTGGCGGCGGCGCTCGCCTTGGCGCTCGCGTCACCATTCATTCGGGGGTCGTGATTGGCCGCGACGTGACCATTGGCGACGACACGATCATTTTCCCGAACGTGACGATTTACGATGGCGCCCGCATTGGCGCCCGCTGCATTCTGCACGCCGGCGTCGTCATCGGCGCGGACGGCTTCGGCTATGCCCGCGCCGCCGACGGCGCGCATGTCAAGATTCCCCAAGTTGGCACCGTCGTCATCGAAGACGATGTCGAAATTGGAGCCAACTCGACGATTGACCGCGCAACGCTCGGCGAAACGCGCATTGGGCGCGGCGTCAAGATTGACAATCTCGTGCACATTGCTCACAACTGCGTCATCGGCGAAGAAACCCTGTTGGCGGCTCTTGCCGGACTTTCCGGCGGGGTCAAAGTCGGCCGGCGCGTGACGATAGCCGGACAGGTCGGCGCCAACCCGCAGGTGGAAATTGGGGATGGCGCGATCATTGCCGGAAAAGCCGGCGTCACCAAGTCGGTCGCTGGCGGCGAAACATACGCCGGCACGCCTATCGCCACTCTGCGCGAGTGGAAACGCGAGCGCATTCATGCCGCTCGTCTGCCTTACCGTCTGCCGGACATCGAGACGCGGCTGGCCACGGTCGAGGCGACGCTCAAGGCGCTTTTGCCGCTGCTGACGCCCCCGACGGCGGAAAGCGAAGACTAGCTTATGGACACCGTGCTGAGCATTGCCCAAATCCAGGCCTTCCTGCCCCATCGCTACCCTTTCTTGCTCGTGGATCGGGTGATCGAGCTGACGCCTGGACAGCGCATCGTCGGTCTCAAAAACGTCACTATCAACGAGCCTTTCTTTCAGGGCCATTTCCCCGGCATGCCGGTCATGCCGGGCGTCCTGCAAATCGAGGCGATGGCGCAGACTGGCGGGCTGCTGCTGCTCAACCAAATCGCCGAGCCGGAGAAGAAGCTGTTGCTCTTCGCCGGCATTGACGAGGTCAAGTTTCGGCGGCCGGTCGTGCCGGGCGATACGCTCCACATCGCCATGACGCTGCTGCGGTTCAAAGGCAAGGTCGCCCGCCTGCGCGGCGACATCAGCGTCGCGGGACAGGCGACTTCCGAGGCGATCATCACTTCCGTACTGGTTGACCGAGACAACCTAACCGCCAGCTAAGCCCGCTAGCTAAGCGCCTTTGTCGTCAAAGCCGCCGCCGGCGCGCGGCGGTGGAACACAAAGGTCAGCCACCCGTCTCGCGAGCGGAACACTTCGGCTTCAACGCCGAAGACTGCGGCCAATAAGCGTGCATTGAGGACATCCGCAGGGCATCCCTGGGCTACGCATTGTCCTGCCTGCATGACGGCAACCTGGTCGGCGTAGCGCGCCGCCGCGTTCAGGTCGTGAACCGCCATGACAATCGTCTTACCCTCAGTTGCCAGCGCCCGGCACAGCTCATAGGTTTCCAGCGCATGGGCAACATCTAGGCTGGCCGTCGGCTCATCGAGCAGAATCGCGGGCGCTTCGGTCGCCAGGCTGCGCGCAATG